>CAZKOS010000177.1:0-6574 GCA_964554445.1 uncultured Spirochaetaceae bacterium
CCGCGTCAAAGGGAAATCTTCCCCAGGAACGTGAGTCTTCCCGTGTATCCCCGGGCCGCGTCGAAGGGGTGGAAATCGTAGGAAATTTCCATGAGAAACATCATGAGGCGCATGCCCGCGGAGACGCGGAAACCGACCGCCGTTTCAGGGAGCAGGTCGATCAGCACTCCCGCCGACAGGCGTACGTCCGCGAAAAATGCCGAGTACAAACTCCGCGTCGTCCCGAAAACGAACGTATAGATCAAGGGTATTTTCAAGCCCCCGATCGTTCCGAAGGGATTCCCCTCGATGCCCGTAGAAAACTGATGATTCAGGAAAAAAACATCGATGAGCGCCTGGCCGAGGAAGGAAGTAGACGCATTAAAATCAGTCGCGAGGCCGCAACCCACCGTGCCGCCCAGGAAATTATAGACGCCCCTGGTGATCACTTTGGCGTCGATGGCGGGGACGGGGAGTCCCTTGGATTCCATCGTATACGTGTCGAAGCCGCGGCCGGATTTTTTTTCGCCGATCGCCGCGTTGCAGATGAGCTCCGTCCCCGCGGGAACGGTGATCTCCAGGTGAAGCGTTCCGAAACCGCCCTTGAACGTCCGCGAGGTTTCCAGGGCATAGACATACCAGGCGACGCGGTCTCCCGGCTTCGACCAATTGAGGGCGTGCGCGACCGCCGCGGGAGAGATTCCCGTTCCGGCCAGGGCATTATCGTAGCCCGCGGGCAAACGAAAGGAAACCTCGATCACGGTCGTCTCTCCGGCGGAGAATTCCGCCCGGAACCGCGCCGCGTCCATCTCCCCGTCCTTGGGCCACCAGGCATAATCGTTCTCCCGCACCGGCCACGGCAGGCGGTCCCTGGACAGCGTCACCCGATCGACGTCCGCCCGCCGCCCGTCGACGGTCACGTAGACGTCGTCCATGAACGGCGTGACGAAATAGAGATCGGAGGCGGCGGATATTCCAGACGGGTTCGAAATTTCATAATGGGCCAGGGAACGGCCGCTCGGATCGCCCGTCAGATCGAGCCGGAGGTTTTCCCGGTCGATGCGCAGGGAGTCGAGTCCCGGAAGCGGGGCGAGGATGTCTCCCGCCGGGGACGGCGCCCGCTGCGGCATGGCGATGTTGGAGAAAGCCGGGACGGCCGAGCCGATGCCGGCGACGAAGCACAGGCACAGGGCGATTGTTTTCACTGCAGCAACTCCTCGGTCCGGAATCGGGCGGCCGGTCAGCCGTCCAACTCAAGCGATTTTTTGATCCGGTTGACGAACGAATCGAACCGGCCTTCATCCTCCAATCCGAAGAACTTCAGAACCTGGTAGTTGAGGTCGTGGAAGGTGCGATTGCCCAGGAAAATCGCGTCCAGCTCGTTCCCGAGATAGACGGTATAGATGACGGCTTTGTAGACGTCGTCGCCTTCCAGCGGCAGGTGGTGGTACTTGATGCACTGGACGAATTTTTCAGGGAAGTTCCATTTTTCCGCGAGCAGGCTCCCGATGATGGCGTGGTTGTAGCCCTTGGTCAGGTCCTCGAGAGAGGTGATGGGAATGTTCTTTTCCCGGCAAACGCCGTTCAGTTTTTCTATCAGGGAGGGCTGGAGGGAATTGGTGATGATTTTGCCGAAATCGTGGAGGAGCGCGGCCACGTAGATGTCCTCGAGCAGGCTGTCCATTTTCTTCTGGCGCGCGATCTGGCTGCAGTAGAGGGCGACCCGATAGGAGTGGTCCATCACCCGGTCGATTTTCTCCTTCTTGTAGCGCTGGCTGAACACCTGGTTCACCCCATGGGTGAGAACGAGGCTCTTCACGCCGGACAGGCCGATCATTTTGACGGCGGTGATGACGTCCGACACCTTGCGGGGAAGCATGTAGAGGGGCGAGTTGGCGATGCGGATGATTTCCGTGGTGAGCGAGGGATCGGTTTTGATGATGGACGCGACCGAGTTGAAATCCGCGTTGGGATTGCTCAAGTTTTTACTCAGGCGCACGACGCTCTCCGGGAACTGGGGCATGCGCTCGATCTCGGTGACGATCTCCTGGGCGATGGCCAGCCCCTGCTCCTTGTTGAGAAGGTTGAGGGGGATCTGCAGGAGAACGGCGGTGTGGTGGTCGTCCCGATCGATCGAGAACACGTTCTCGTCGAGCCCCACCTTGCGCAGCATGAGGATGCCGATGATGAGCCCGAACCCTCCGCCCTCCGTGTCGTCGAACCCGTAGGCGAAAATCTCTTCCATGGAATTGAAGCGGTTGGCCACCCGCAGGCGCTCGCGGATGCGCACCTCCTCGTCCCGGCAGAGGGGGCTGTTGTTCTTGATCTGGATGAGGAGGCGCTCCCCGTCGATCTTGAAATCGATCCGGACGAAATACCCCTGCTCCCTGAGCTTGGGCGCGTAGGCGCCGAAATTGCTGAACACGTCCCGCTTGAAGGTCCTTATTCCCGACTGGTAATCCAATGGATCGGAAATGTTGAGGCCCCGTTCGTCGAAATACACCCGCTTGGAATTGGCCTTGCTCGCGTTCATGACGAGCTCGCGGATGAAATAGACGAGCGACGAGCCGAGCTCGGGCTTGCGCAAATACTCGAAAATGACGATGAGGATGCGGGCGATGAGGCCCTCGGTTTCCTGGTTTGAGTACGGCACGGTGCAGGAGAAGCCGGCGTTGCGCTTGATGCTCGTCACGATATTTTCCCGGTTGATGGTTTCGAGGGGGGTGTAGACGATCATAACTCTATTGGAACACCTTCCTGCGCTCATCGTACGTGCATACTGGCGGATTAAAGTATACTTGCTTCCCCGCTCTCTTTCAAGACGTTCCGCTCCTTCCCTTCGACCGGCGGGCCCCGCCGATCCGCGTTTGCGCGCCGTTTCACCCGCGATCGCCCTATAATTCCGCCCGTGGTCCGCGGAACCGATTGTCTTCCCGATGGAAAATTTATATAATAAGCTTCTGACATGAACGACAACCGAATACACAGCCTGCTTGTCGTCCCGTTGTTGCTCTTCGACGCCTCCCGTCTGACGTCGGCAGAGCACAATCCCGAAGACGCCGTGCCTGACGCCGAAAATACCCCGTCGGCCCGGGCGCTCATCTGCGCCACCTGCGGCGCAGTCGTCACGAGTTCCGCCGAACGGACGTTCCGCGACGATTCGTTCGAGCACGTCTTCACCAACCCGGGCGGTTTCGTTTACCGCATCGGTTGCTTCAGGAAAGCACCGGGCTGTCTGGAGCGGGGCGAACCGACCGATTTTTTCACCTGGTTTCGCGGGTACGCCTGGTCGTTCGCCGTCTGCCGAAGCTGCGTCGCCCACCTCGGTTGGCACTACACCGGGCGGGAGGACGAATTCTTCGGCCTCATTCTGAACCATTTGAAAGCCGCGTGACCCATGAGCTCCCCCGATTTCCCGCTTCGACCGGCCCGGCGCAAGCCTTCCTGGCTCAGAAAGAGCCCGACTGCGGACAAAGCCGCTCTTCAAACCGAATCCATCATCCGGCGGCTGTCGCTCGCCACGGTCTGCGCCGAGGCGGGCTGCCCGAACCGCGGTGAATGCTTTTCACGGCAACGGGCGGCCTTTCTCGCCATGGGTCCGGTCTGCACGCGCGCCTGCGCCTTTTGCCTGGTTCAGGGCGGAAGGCCCGCCGACCTCGACCCGGATGAACCGGCGCGCATCGCCCGGGCGGCGTCCTCGCTTCGCTTGCGCCACGTCGTGGTCACGTCCGTGACCCGCGACGATCTCCCGGACGGCGGCGCCGGCCATTTCGTCCGGATCGTGCGCGCCCTGCGCGACGCGCTTCCCGACGCGGTCGTCGAGCTGCTCGTTCCGGATTTTCAAGGCGACGAACCGTCAATCCGTCTCGTGGTCTCGGCCGGGCCCGACGTCCTTAACCACAACCTTGAGACCGTGCCGCGCCTCTATCCCGAGGTCAGGCCGAGCGCCGACTACCGGCGTTCCCTCCGGCTCCTCGAAACGGCGCGCTCGATCGACGCGGGAATCGTCACCAAATCGGGTATCATGGTCGGGTTGGGTGAAACCGGGGCGGAGATCGAGGAGGTCATGGCGGACTTGAGATCTTCCGGCTGCGACATGCTCACCATTGGACAATACCTCGCCCCGTCGCGGAACCATTACCCGGTGCGGGAATACGTCGCGCCGGCTGTTTTCGACCGATACCGCGCGATCGGCCTCACTCTCGGCTTCCGCTCCGTGGCGTCCGGACCGTTCGTCCGCAGTTCCTACCACGCGGACACCGAATACCTGACGGCCTCCTCCGCTCCTCCTTATTCATGAGCGTTCCATGACATGATCCCCGCGAGGCTGCGCTTTGCGGAATATTTCCGAGTCAAATTCTTTGTCATACCGAGATGGATGGGCGTGTGAAAAATCCGAACGTCGTCGCGGTTATTTATCGCCGTTTTTACCCGACCGGGCGAAAAATCTCTTGAAGAATCCCTTGATTCTTTTTTTGCCCTCGGGCAGCGGCACCTCGGCGAAGGAAATGATGTCCTCTTCCCTGCCGCCGATGAGAAAGATCTCGTCCGCCTTCAACACGTGATCCGGTTTAAACAGGGTATACGACTGCGTGTCTTCTTTGCGCAGGGCGATGACGTTGAGTCCGAACATCTTTCGCAGGTTGATCTCGATGAGCGTCTTGCCGAGGTATTTTGCGGGCACCTTGATCTCGGCGATGATGAAATCCTCGCTGATCGGGAGGTAGCTGAAGATGAGCGACGACAGGAGAAGGGGCGTGATGCGCTTGGCCGCCTCCTTGTTCGGGAACACCACCCGCGAGGCCCCGACCAGCTCGAGGATCTCCGCGTGCTGGTTCGACTCGGCCTTGACGATGACCGTGTGGATGCCCATCTTCTTCAGGTAGTTGGTGACGAGGATCGAAGCCTCGATGTTGTCCCCCAGGTCGATAACGGCCGCGTCGAGCGTCTTGGGCACCGCCTTCCGGATCGTCTCCTCATTGAGCACGTCGGCGATGTAGGCGTTCATGACCTTGTCCTTGTAGAGGTTGATGACCTCCTCGTCACGATCGATGATCAAAAGCTCGCATTCCGCTTCCAGAAGCTCGTCCAGGACGCGGCGGCCGAAATTATCCAAACCGATGACCGCAAACTGTTTCATCCGATGAGTACCTCCCCGCTGGGGTAATGTAATTCCTTCCGGGATAATCGTAAGTCGGGCGACGTGAGCGCCATGGCCACCAGGCCGGCTTTGCCCTCGAACATAAGAAATACCAGGATCAGTTTGCCGAATACCGAGAGGTTCGGCGTCACGCCCTGGGTCAGCCCGACGGTACCGAACGCCGAAAAGGCCTCGAAGGTGAGGCTGAATATGTCCTTTCCCGGCCCCGGAAAGAACACGAGCTCGAAGACGCTCATCACGAAGAGACTGACGAACAGGATCATGAAGATCTTGAGCATGAAAATCGCCGCGTTGGAGAGGAGCGAGGCGGGGAGCCGGCGTCTCCCGACCACGATTTCGCCTCCGCGACGGGAACCGAAGATCGCCATCAGCAAAATGACGGCGAAGGTGGTGGTTTTAATGCCGCCCCCGGTCGACCCGGAGCTGGCGCCGATGTACATGAGAGGCAGCGTCAACAGCTTGGAAGGAGAGGACAGCTTCGCCTGCGTGATCGTGTCGAAACCGGCCGTGCGCGGGGTCACCGATTGGAATACCGCCGCCATCACCTTCTCGCCGGGAGAGAGTGTTGCGTACGCGTTATTGTATTCAAGCGCGAAAAAGGCGACCGCTCCGATGAGAATGAGACAGAGGGAGGTCACCAGGACGATCCTCGAATGAAGCGCGAGGCTGCGCTTCTTGCCGCTCACTCTTTTGGCGATGTCCCGGATGACCATGAAACCGAGGCCGCCGAGGACGACGAGTCCCATCACGGTCATGTTGACGATGGGGTTCCCGACGAATCCTTCCAGGCTGGTGGAGAATATCGAGAAACCGGAATTACAGAAGGCGGAGATCGAATGGAAGACGGCCGCGAAGGGCGCGTTTCCCTTCAACGTCGGGGCGAATCCGATCCAGAGAAAAACGGCGCCGATGAATTCAATGAGCAGCGTGATAAACACGATCTGCTTCATGATGTTTTTCGGCTCGAACTCCACGTCCTCCAGGTACAGCTCTTTCACCAGCCGCCTGTGTTTGAGAGAAAGGCGAAGGGAGGGAATGGCCAAATAGAGAGTGGTGAATCCGATGATGCCCAAACCTCCCGCCTGAATCATGAGCAGAATGATTATTTTCCCGAATAAACTGAATTGGGCCGTGTCCACCGTGATGAGGCCGGTGACGCAGACGGCGGAGGCCGAGGTGAAAAAAGCGTCAATATAGGAGAGGCTTCCCTTTCCGTTCCAGGAAAAAGGAAGAGATAGCACGATGCTGCCGACGAAGATTATGATGATGTAGTATGAAAAGAGGAAACGTTTTTCCGGCCGAATCAGCATGTGACTCCTTTATGATTCATCCGGAAATGTGAATATAATTCCACGCTGTATCCCTGTTTTGGCGCAAAAAAAAAAATAGCTTGGCAACGTCCTACTCTTCCGCCCCATTACAAAGCAGTACCAT
>CAZKOS010000178.1:0-2378 GCA_964554445.1 uncultured Spirochaetaceae bacterium
CATAACGGTATAATTAATTGTAGACAAAAAAACGAATGATGCAAATTTTCCGTGGTTCCCTTCTCCGGAGCGAGGACTTTCCTTGACAAAAAAAACCCCCCGTGTTTAACTGACCAAGCGCCGCCGGCGTGTGCTTAAGGAGTCTCGATTTATGGCAGAAAAATCCACCTCGCAGCAGCTGGACAAGAACATCAAGGGCTGGGTCGGCTACCGGCCCCAGGTCAAGGTCTTCGACTGCACCATCCGCGACGGCGGCCTCATGAACGACCACAAATTCGACGTCAAGATCGTCCGCTCCGTGTACGACGCGCTCGTCGCCGGGGGCATCGACTACATGGAAGTGGGGTATAAATCGTCCAAAAACATCTTCACGCCCGACAAGTTCGGGAGCTGGAAATATTCCGACGAGGACGACATCCGCAAGCTCTTCGGCGACCGGGAAGCGGGCATCAAGATCTCCGTCATGGCGGACGCCGAACGGACCGACTACCACACCGACATCCTCAAGAAACCGGAAAGCGTCATCGACGTGATCCGCGTCGCCACCTACATCCATCAGATTCCCACCGCCCTCGACATGATCAAGGACGCGCACGACAAGGGGTACGAGACCACCGTCAACCTCATGGCCGTTTCGACCGTTCCGGAGAATGAGATCGACGTGGCGCTCGAGGCCCTCGCCGGGTCCGAGGTGGGGGTCATTTACCTGGTGGACAGCTTCGGCTCGCTCTACCTCGAGCAGGTGCAGAACCTGACCAGGAAATACCTGGGCTACGCCGAAGCGGCGGGCAAGCAGGTGGGTATCCACACGCACAACAACACCCAGCTCGCCTACGCCAACACCATTACCGCCCTCATCGAGGGGGCCAATTACCTCGACGCCACGCTCGACGGGATGGGCCGCGGGGCCGGCAACTGCCCCCTCGAGCTGCTCATCGGTTTCCTCCATAACCCGAAATTCCACGTCCGGCCGCTCCTCAAGTGCCTTCAGGAGAGCATCTACCCCCTGAAGAAGGAACTGAATTGGGGCTACCGGATCCCCTACATGATCACCGGGCAGCTCAACCAGCATCCCCGGACGGCCATCAATTTCCTCAAGACCGACAAGTGCGACAACCTGGTCGAATTCTACGATCAGATCGTCGAGGAGCAATAGCGGGCCGTTGACAAAGCTGAGCTTTTTCAACGGCCCGATGACGGCGCCGCCTGAACGCGATCGCGGTTTGATATGTCTGTAAAGAAGTGACGGAATGGAAAAAACCGATTTTCTGGTCATCGGCGCGGGGGCGGTCGGACTGGCCGTCGCGCACTCGCTCTCGAAGCGGTTCGGGGAAAGCTCCATTATCGTGGTGGAGCGCCATCCCTCGTTCGGACGGGAGACTTCGAGCCGCAACAGCGAGGTCATTCACGCCGGTCTCTATTATCCCCAGGACTCTCTGAAAGCCCGGCTGTGCGTGCGCGGCCGGGATCTCCTGTACGATTTTCTCCAAACATATGACGTCCCCTACCAACGGCTGGGCAAGCTGGTCGTGGCCGCCGACCGGGAAGAGGCGGCGCTCCTGGAAAATCTCCTCGCCGCGGCGCACCGCAATGGCGTGAGCGACGCGCGCCTGGTCACGGCCGCCGAGGTCGCGGCGCTCGAGCCCGAGATCGCGGTGGTCAAGCCCGAGGTCGCCTCCGCGGCCGCCCTCCACTCGCCGTCCACCGGCATCTTCGACAGCCACGCCTTCATGAAAAGGCTCGAGACGCTGGGGAGCGAGCGGGGGATCATGTACGCCTACGGCTGCGAGGCGCTGCGGATCGAACGCGAGGGAGCGGGCTACCGGGTGACGCTCAAGGACGCGGACGGCGCGGACCTGGAGATCGGCGCCGGCGTCGTGGTCAACTGCGCCGGGCTCGCTTCGGACAAGACGGCGGAGGCGGCCGGCGTCGACCTGGACGCGGCCGATTACCGGCTGCACCTGTCCAAGGGCGAATACTTCAAGGTCCACGGCCTGCCGCGCGGGCTCATCAAGCGGCTCGTCTACCCGGTGCCCGGCGCCGTCTCGCTCGGCGTCCACATCGTCCTCGACCTGGACGGCGGCTTCAAGCTCGGACCCAATGCGTTCTGGACGGACCGGATCGAGTATTCCGTGGACCCGGCGCACGGCGACGAGATGTTCGCGGCCGCCCACCGCTACCTGCCGCGCTTGAAGCGCGAATCCCTCGAGCCCGACATGTCCGGGATCCGCGCCAAGCTGCAGAAGCCGGGCGAGGCGTTCCGCGACTTCGTGATCCGGAACGAGGCCGACCGGGGCCTGCCCGGTTTCATCGATTGTATCGGCATCGAGTCGCCCGGCCTCACCTCCAGCCTCGCCATCGGCGAGTACGTGGCCAAC
>CAZKOS010000178.1:2478-6573 GCA_964554445.1 uncultured Spirochaetaceae bacterium
ATTGTAGAGACGCACGGCCGTGCGTCTCTACAATTTAATCTCCGCGGGATGATTGCTCCGGGAGAGTACTTGTCACGCAAACCGGATGGGCGGCAACCCCAGGAGACCAAAAAACAAATTGGCTATAAAATCAACGACTTTCGTGATACCCAGGAAGAGGTAGTTTTGGCCGCCCAGCTGTCCGGCGAGCATCGAAACCACGAGCAGCCCGATAAAGAAAAATGTGCCGTACCGGTAGAGCTTCGCTTCGGTTTCCGGCCGGACATTGATGGCCGCGAATATGAGATGTGAACCGTCGAGCGGCGGAATGGGAATCAGGTTGAAGATAAAGAGCGCGTAGTTGATGATGATGATCATCAGGTAGATTTGGAAGACGATGCCCGGGTTGAAATAGGCAAGCATTTGATCCGGAAAAACGAGGAAGTAGAGGCGCAGGAGGATTGAAAAAAACACTCCCAGCACCAGGTTGGCCCCCGGACCGGCCAGGGAGACGAGCACCTCGTCGCGGCGGGGATGTCTCATGTAATTGCGGTTGATCTGCACCGGCTTGGCCCATCCGAATCCGGCCACCAGCAGGAAGAGGAAACCGACGGGATCGAGATGGCGAAGCGGATTCAAGGTGAGGCGGCGCTGTTCCCGCGGGGTGGGGTCGCCCAGCTTCCAGGCGACAAAGGCGTGCATGAACTCATGGAAGACGAGCCCGATGATGACGCCCGGAAGGGTGAGAAGAATTCTCAGTAAAATACCCTGCACGTCCATACTATCTCCTTTTTCCGTCGCTGCGCCTGGTTTCCAGGCCGTTATTCCCCGTCCTCATCCCCGCCGCCGAAGAGCTCCATCTGCGGCGGCTCGCCCGAGGCGGCGGGCTGGTTGACGAGGATCTCCACCTTGCGCTCGATCCTGGCGAGCTCTTTTTCCAGGCTCTTGGCGGTCTTGATCCCCTCCTCGAACAGGGCGATGCTCTCCTCGAGCGGAAGCTTCCCCTCGCGGATCTTTTCCCCTATCTCTTCGAGCCGGGTGAGTTTTTCCTCAAATGCTGCCATGCGGGTCGGTCTCCTTTACCTCGGCTTCCAGCGTCCCCTGGTGGAGGAAGACGCGGAGCAGTCTGCCGGCGGCGGTGTCGCGCGCCCGCGACAAGGTTGTGCCGGTCTTCTTGTCGCTCACCACGGCGAATCCCCTTTTCAGGATTTCCCGCGGCGAGCTTGTTTCCAGCGTGTTCCGCGCCAGCTCGAAGCGGTGGCGGAAGGCGACGAGCCGGTCGCGCATCCCCTCGAGTACCGCCTCTTTGGCGTCGTCGCAGGCCTGGAGCACGGGTTGAAGGCAGGCCCGGAACTCGCGCTCGAACTCCGGCGGCGCGAACCGGTCGAGCCGGGCGCGGAGCGCCTCGAGCCGGCGGCGGAGCGCGAAGTCGATTCCCTCGCGGGTTTCGCGGACGCGGCGCAGGAGCTCGTCCCGCGAGGCGGACACCAGCTCGGCGGCCGCGGACGGGGTGGGGGCGCGCACGTCGGCGGCGAAATCGGTGAGGGCGAAGTCGATCTCGTGGCCCACGGCGCTGATGACCGGGAGGCGCGAGGCGGCCACCGCCCGCACCACGGCCTCGTCCGAGAAGGGGAGCAGGTCCTCGAGCGAGCCGCCGCCGCGCCCGATGATGATCACGTCCGCGAGCCGGAAGCGGTCGGCGGTCTCGAGCTGGCGGACCAGCACCGGCGCCGCCTCCTCGCCCTGGACCGGGGAGGGGAGGACGACGACGTTGATCCCCGAGTGGCGCCGCCCGAGCACCTGCAGGATATCCCGCAGGGCGGCGCCCGTGGGCGAGGTGACGACCGCGACGCGGCGCGGCAGGAGGGGGAGCGGCTTCTTGCGCGCGGGGTCGAACAGGCCCTCGGCGGCGAGCCTTCGCTTGCGCTCCTCGAGCATGGCCAGGATCTCTCCCTCGCCCGCCTTGACGAGCTCCTCGCAGATGAGCTGGTAGTTGCCGCGTTTGGCGTACACGGAGACCGCGCCCCGCGCCTTGACCTTGATCCCGTCCGCGGGCGCGAAGCGCAGGCCGGCCGTCCGGTTCCTGAACATCACCGCCTGGATGATCGCGTCCTGGTCCTTGAGGTTGAAGTAGCAGTGGCCGGCCGAGGAAAGCTTCCAGTTGGAGATCTCCCCCTCCACCCGGACGTCGGGAAACCCGTCCTCGAGCATCCCCTTGATGAGGCCCGTGATCTGCGACACCGTGAACACTTTTTCGCCGCTCTTCATTGCGTCCGCCATGACGGTTCCCAGAGTACACTTTTCAATGTGGATTGGCAAGGAGAGCCGGAATGAGGAAGGACACGGAGAGCACGGAGGGGGAGGAGAGCACGGAGAAAGAAGGGGGGAGAAAAGACGCAAGCTTTTTCATCCTGAAGATTCCATAATCTTGAAAAGTGACTTCAAATGGATGAAAGTGCATAGACGTGGGAGAAAAGGCAATCATCTGGTGATCCTCGTCGCTTTTTCTCTTTTCCTTCTCCGTGTTCTCCGTCTCCTCCGTGCTCTCCGTGTCCTCCTTCCAATAAAGCTCATTGAGAAAAGCTGTATTGACAATGCAATCGTTTTACCCCATACAATTTTATGATTATCTTATTCCACCGGGAGATCAATCATTGAACAAGAGTCGGGAGATCAAGAGCTGGACGATCCAGGACACGGCCGAGCTGTACGGCATCGACAACTGGGGCAAGGGATACTTCAAGGTGACGGAGACCGGCGAGACGGCGGTCCTCCTCGGCCCCCCGGACAACCTGAGGGAGGTCAGCCTCTACACGCTGGCCGAGGGGCTGCGCCAGCGCGGCATCGGCATGCCCATCCTCCTCCGTTTCGAGGACATCCTGAAGCGCCAGGTCGACTACCTGAACCGCGCTTTCCGCTCCAAGATAAGCGAGTATAATTATTCCGGAGCCTACAAGGCCGTCTACCCCATCAAGGTCAACCAGCAGGAACGGGTCATCAAGGACATCACCACCTACGGCGCCCAGTACGACCACGGCCTGGAGGCGGGCAGCAAGGCCGAGCTCATGATCGCGCTGGCCTACGTCAAGTCGAAGGACGCCCTGGTCGTCTGCAACGGCTACAAGGACGAGGAGTTCGTCGATCTGGCGCTTTACGGGCGCAAAATGGGCCTGAACGTCTTCATCGTGGTGGAGCGGCCCGGCGAGCTCAAAACGATCATGAGCCGCTCCCAGGCGCTCGGCATCCGGCCCGCGATCGGCCTGCGGGTGAAGCTCTCCTCGTCCGTGAGCGGAAAGTGGTCCGAATCGGCCGGCGACTTCTCGGTCTTCGGCCTCACGGCCTCCCAGATGCTCGAGGCGGTGGACGTGCTGAAAGAGGCGGACATGCTCGACTGCCTGCGCCTCCTGCACTACCACCTGGGCTCGCAGATTCCGGACATCAAGAACATCCGTTCCTCCGTGGCCGAGGCCTGCCGCTACTACGCCGCCCTGGCCGAGGTCGGCGCGCCGATGGGCTACCTCGACATCGGCGGCGGCCTCGCCGTCGACTACGACGGCTCCAAGACCAATTTCGCGCACAGCCGCAACTATTCCATAGACGAGTACTGTTCGGACGTGGTGGACGTGGTCATGTCCACCATGGACGAGGCCAAGCTCGCCCATCCCGCCATCGTCTCGGAGACGGGCCGGGCCCTCGTCGCCTACACCTCGGTGCTGCTCTTCAACATCCTCGACGTCAACACCTTCACCGCCCCCGACCTGGCGGTCGACCTGTCCCCGGACGCGCACGAGCTTCTCATGAACCTGAAGGACGTGTATACGAACGTGGGTCCCAAGAACCTCCAGGAGATGTACCACGACGCCCTCTTCTACCGCGACGAGGCGCGTTCGCGGTTCCTGGCCGGGGAAATGGGCCTCCGCGACCGCGGCCTCGCCGACCAGATCTTCTGGCAGATCCTGATCAAGCTCTCCCAGCAGGCCGCGCAGCTCCGCTTCGTGCCCGAGGAGCTCAAGGATCTCGAGAAGGTGATGGTGAGCATTTATTACGGCAACTTCTCCGTCTTCCAGTCCCTGCCCGACAGCTGGGCCATCGACCAGCTCTTTCCCATCATGCCCC
>CAZKOS010000179.1:0-4292 GCA_964554445.1 uncultured Spirochaetaceae bacterium
TCGCTCGTCACGGGCTCGATCCGGTCGACCCCCGCTTCCGTGGTCATGCGCACGATCAGGTCCATCTTGGCAGGTTTGGGAAGACAGATCAAGAGGACGATGTCCGGCGTTCCGGGCGCGTCCGGCCCGGCTCCCCCGCGCCGCACCCGGAAGAGGAGCTTCGCTTGCTCCCGCCGCTCGAGCGTGAGAATATAATCTCCGCCGGCCGCGTCGCCGGCCGGCAACTCCGTTCCCGTGCGCAGCCGCAGGACGCGCGCCAGGTAGTGGAAATCGTCGCCCTCCGCGGCGAAGACCTCGCCGTCGGCGAAGGGCCGCGGAAGGAGAAAACGCCGCATCTAGCCGGCCGCGGCGATGACCTGCACCGCCACGCGTCGCGAGCGCGGCCCGTCGTACTCGCAGAAGAAAATCCCCTGCCAGGTGCCGAGGAAGAGCTCCCCGCGCGCGATCGGGACCTGGACGCTCGCGCCGGTGAGCACCGACTTGATGTGCGCGTCCGAGTTGCCCTCGGCGTGGGCGTAACCGGCGCGCTCGGGCACGAGGGCGGCGAGCGTCGCGGAAATGTCTCGGACGACGTCGGGATCGGCCGCCTCGTTGATGCACACGCCGGCCGTGGTGTGCGGCACGTAGACCACGCACACCCCGTCGCTCACTCCGCTCGCGCCGACTATCTTCCGGACCCGGGCCGTGATGTTCACGAGCTGGATCCGGCCGGCGGTTTTCACCTCGAATTGTTCGACCACGCGTCCCTCCGCCCGTTACTCGGCTTTTCCGCCCAGGATGTCGACCGCCTTCTTGAGGACGATGTCGCTCCCCAGGTCGTAGACGGGCGGGTTGTTCACGGTGCGGTAAATCTGGTCCAGGATGAGGCGGCGCAGCAGAGTCTCGCGCAGGTCGACGCCCTTCTTCCGGAGCTCCGCGATGAAGGAGCGGATCTGCCGGTCGGTCGCGTTATGATGCTTCTTGACCCAGTCAGAAATAAGGCTGCCCTTGATGATTTTCTCGTACGCCTTGAGCTCGGCGTCGCTCAGCTCGGGCACCTTGACGGCCACGTTGGGGGTGATGCCGACCTTGTCGACGGTCGCCCCGCTCGGTGAATAATACCGCGCCACCGTGAGCTTGAAGGCGATGTCGTCGCGGCTGAACGGCACCTGGACGCTTCCCTTGCCGTAGGAGGTTTCGCCGACGATCGTGGCGCGGCCGTTGTCCTTGAGCGCGCCGGTGAGGATCTCGGAGGCGGAGGCGGACGATTTGTTGATGAGCACGATGACGGGCATGTCTTTCGGCACCAGCTCGTTCCCCTTCTTGGCGAAATAGACGGCGTTCTGCGAGGGCGAGCGCCCGAGCACGCTCACGATCGTTCCCTCCGAGAGGAAATAATCCGCGATGGTGATGGCGGAATCGAGCAGGCCGCCCGGGTTGGAACGGAGATCGAGGACGATCGACTTCGCCCCCTCCTTCTGGACCTCGAGCAGGGCGTCCTTCATCCGCGCCGGCGCGTAGGCCGAGAATTCGAGGAGCCGGATGTAGCCGATGTCCTTATTGATGATGGCGCTCTTCACCGTCGGGATCTCGATCGTGCCCCGGACGATGACGACGTCGAACTCGAGCGAGGCGCCGCGGCGGATGGTGAGCGTGACGCTCGAGCCGGGCTTGCCGCGCAGCAACGAGACCGCGTCGTCCGTGGTGATGTCGAGGGTCGATTTCCCGTCGATTTTCATGATCAGGTCCCCGGCGCTGACGCCGGCCCGGTAGGCGGGCGTGCCCTCGAACGGGGAGACGATCTCGATCGGCGTGTTTTCGAGGGGCTTGCCGTCCTTGTCGTACACCTGCTGCTTCGAAATGTAGCAGCCGATGCCGCCGAAGGTGCCGCTGGTCGTGTCCTCGAGCTCCTGGCGCTCCTGGCGGTTCTTGAAGTAGACGGAGTGCGGGTCGTCGAGACTCTTGAACAGGCCGTCGAGAGCGCCGTCTATCAGGCGCTTGGAGCCGGTTTTGTCGGCGTCGACGAAATTATCCTTCACGTAGAAGTAAACGGCGTCGAATTTCTGCAGAGCCGCCTGGTCGTCGTCGCCCTGGGCCTGGGCGGCCAGATTCGGGGCGAGGGCGATGAGAAGAATAAACCCGGCCAGACCGGCGGTGACGGCGATCCAGACGAGCCGCTCCCGTTTTGAGATCGCGCGCAGTATGTTCATAGAGCCTCCCTCAACATTAAGTACCGCTCGGAGCGCTCCGAGCGCTCAATCGGAACGGGGTCTTCGCGGCGGAGTGCTTCCGTCTGAGTCCGATGGGCGTCTCGATTTTCACGGAATCGGCGTGTGGCACAAACCACACGTATAAATCGCTCATTTCGTCCGGTCGCATGCGAAGTTTATTCATTCCCCATTTTCAGGCGATTTTCCGAAGAAATCTCTCCCTTGTCAACCTTCGCCTTGACCATAATATATCACAAAAGCTACACTGCGTCTCATATGAACGGAAAGCGAATCCTGTATCCCGCGCTCGCGGGCTGGGAGATCGTCCGCCTGCTCGGTCTCATCGGTCTCCTTTCCTACGTCATGTCCGACTCGCTCTTCCCCCGCGGGGAGACAACGGCCTTCTCCCTCCTCCTGGGCGGCGGGAACCTCATCGTCCCCTTCGGCGCGCTCTACCTGTTTTTCACCGGCGCCTCGTCGCGGCCCCTGCGCCTCGCGCTCGTCGCCGCCAAGGCCCTCGGGCTCTTTTCCGGCGTTCTCTGTTTCGCGGTCGTCTTTCTCGCTTTTCTCCGGAACGCGGCGGCGGAATTCGCGACGCCCTCGCCCGATGCCTTCTACGAGGGAAGCGCCCTGTTCCTTATTTTTTTAATCGATTTGATTTTTTTAAGCCTTTTACTATCATTAAGAGAAGAGGCCGATCCTCCCCACCCCTCCCGCCCGTGACGAAAGCGGACGGTCCTTTCGCGAAGAGGGACGGACGCCGGCCCCGCAAGGAGGTACGACCCGGCTTATGCAGCTCCTGCCCATTGCAAGCGGCAAAGGAGGCGTGGGAAAATCGCTTCTCGCGGCCAACCTGGCGGTGGCGCTGGCCCAGGGCGGACGTTCCGTCGTCTGCGCCGATCTCGACCTGGGCGCCTCGAATCTGCACCTCATGCTCGGCGTGCGCGCCGTCAAACGCGGCGTGGGCACGTTCGTCAAAGGATTCGAGGGATCGATCCGCGACCTGGTGGTCCCCACCCCGTACGACCGCGTCGCTCTGCTGCCGGGCGACGCGGAAGTGCCGGGCATCGCCAATCTCAAATCCCACCAGAAACGCCGGCTCCTCGCCGCCCTGAAAACCCTCGACTGCGACTACCTCATCCTGGACCTGGGCGCCGGCTCCGGGCTCAACGTCGTCGATTTCTTCCTCCAGGCGGCGCGCGGCCTCATCGTGGCCGCCCCCCTGCTCACGTCCGCGCTCGGCGCCTACCTCTTCCTCAAGAACGCCCTCTTCCGGCTGCTCTCCCAGCTCATCGGGAAAAAATCGGGCGCGTACGAATACATGAAGGAGCTGGAAAAGGAGGGGCGCGATCCCCGGCGGTTCGACCTCCCCTCGCTCTGCCGGAAAATAAAAAGCCTCGACCGGGAGGCGTACGACCGCTACCGGGAACGGGTGGAGCGGTTCAGGCCCCGGCTCGTCCTCAACCTGCTGGAAAACGAGAAGGACTCGGCCTACGGCGAGCGCGTCCGCCGCTCGGCGCGTGAGTATTTGGAGCTTCCGCTCGAGCACCTGGGCGTCATCTACCGCGACCCGCTGCAGGATACGGCCCTGAATTCGCGCATTCCGATCATCGTCTACAAACCGGAGGCGGTGCTCTCCCGCGCCGTCTACCGGATCGCCGAAAAAATCTACGACCAGCCGGAACCGGACGAAGGCGAGGGCCTTCTCCCGGTCGACGCCGACGCCGGGTTCGAATCCGCCGCGGAAGAGGCCCGGGCCGATTTCAAGGCCAAGCTCCGCTCCATCGAGGAGATCATGTACTCCGGCGCGCTCAGCGAAGGCGACCTCCTGGACATCATCCGGCAGGAGCACATGGAGCTCTCCAATCTGAAAAAAGAGAACCAGCTTCTGAAAAACAAGCTGAGTCGGGCCGTCCGGGAGGGGTTCGAGCTATGACCGCCGCGCCCGGCGTCCGATCCGAGGGAAACCGGCGGACGACGGTTCGCGCCCTCTCCTCCCCGCCGCATCGGGCATTGTATGGAAACGATCTGTAACGGCAGGCTTTCACTCGAAATCGATCCCACCCAGACTCACGCGGTCCTCGCCTTCTCCCCCGGTGAGGG
>CAZKOS010000179.1:4392-6537 GCA_964554445.1 uncultured Spirochaetaceae bacterium
CCCGGATGGACGTCCCCCAGGTGCGCGAGGACGTGCGCGCGTTCTTCCACGACCCGGGCCGGCGCGAGCTCACGGATTACCTCCTGGCCCGCGGCAGTCCGCCCCAGCCCGGAGAACCGGGAGAGCTGGAGTGGGAAGTGTCGTTCGCGGATCCGGCGGAACGGAAAACGATTCTCTCCCGCTTCGAACGGCTGCCGCGGGCGGAGAAACTCTTCCCCTCGCTCAAGGAATTCCCCCTGGCGGCGGTCGAGGAGCTCGCGGCCGTGGCGCCGGAGGGAAAAATCGCCCGTCTGGCCCCGCCCGTGCGCGGTCAGGCGGGCATGGACGTGCTCGGCCGCCGCCTCGAGGGACCGTCCGGCAGGGACGTCGAGGTCCGGTGCTACGAAAACGTGAAGAAATACGGCCTCTACCTGGTCTCGGAGATCCGGGGCTATCTCGAATACGGGCGGAAAGACGGCGCGGTCTGCCTGCGCGTCCGGCCCCACCAGGACGCCATCGTTACCGTGGAGGTCGCGCTCGACGGCATGCAGGCCTTTCTTGCCATCAGCCCGCACCGGGGTTTCGGCGAGCCCGTCTCCGCGCCCAAGGTCTACGCCGTTCTGGCCCGGGAACACGTCATCGCGGGGTTGAAGGACAATATAATCACGGAGGCCGTCACCGCGGCCCAGGACGGCCGGGAAGTGGCCGGTCTCCTCGTCGCCGAGGGCAAACAGCCCGTGCACGCCGAGGGCGCGCACCTCGTCCCCCGGGAGACCCCGGGGGATGACAAACGCGTGCGCATCCTCGCCGACGGGCGCGCGGACTACAAATCGATTTCATCCATTCGCGTGGTGCGCGTCGGGGACGCGGTGGCCGAAATCATCCCGCCGCGCTCCCGCGCCGAGAACGGCTTCACGGTCTACGGCAAGCCGATCCCGGCGCGGCTCAAGGCGGAAAACACCCTCCCCCAGCTCTTCAATGTGAAACAGGAGCCGGGGCCGGCGGGAACGACGATCCTCTTCGCGGAAAAGGAAGGCGAGTTCGTCCTCACCCCGACCGCGGCCGGCGTGCGCCAGCTTCACGTCGTCGCCGGGGACGTGGGGCTTGAAACCGGCAACATCGACTTTCCCGGATCGGTGATCGTCAGGGGAAGCGTGCACGAGGGCTTCCGGGTGTTCGCCAAGGGCTCCCTCACCGTGCAGGACCTGGTGGAGGAGGCGGTGTTGTCCGCCGAAGGAGCGGTCACCATCCAGCAGGGCGTGAAGGGCCGCAAAAACGCGGTCATCCGCGCGCGCACGAACATCGCCTGCCTCTTTTCCGAGAACGCCATGCTCATGGCGGTGGGCGACATCGTCATCGAGCGTTCCGCGCTCAACTGCCGGATCAAGTGCAACGGCGCGCTCACCATCGGGAAAACAAAGGGAACCCTGATGGGCGGGGTAACGCGCGCCCGGAGGGGCATGATCCTTTTCAACGTGGGCTCTCCGGGCGAGGCCAAGACGATCGTCTCGTTCGGGCAGGACTACATCCTCGCCGACCAGATCGAGGCGGGCGAACGGGAGGTCGAGCGCCTGAAATCGCGCGCCCTCGAGATCGACCGGACCATGCCCAAGATCCCCAGAACGCGGCCCGAGGACGCGGCCCGGCTCGCCTCCCTGCGCGACGAGAAGGTGAGGCTCCTCAAGCAGATAGACACGCACAACATGCGGCTGCTCTCCCTGCGCGATCGGTTCGAAGAACATTACCCGAGCGCCGTCACCGTGCGCGGCACGATCTACCCGGGCGTCACCATCGAGAGCCACGGCCGTCTCCACAGCGTCCGGAGCCGGACCGCGAGCGTCGAGTTCAGCTTCGATCCCAAAACCGGCACCATCCGGGAAAAGCCGCTCACCCTCCCCCGCCGCCAGGCGCTGCTCCGGCAATCGCGAAAGAGAGAGAACAACGGCTGAAGCAGGATAAGAAACGCTCAAGAAGCCAGGAAACCAGGAAAAATACAAAGGAAAATCAGGAGTATGACGTTTTTTTGCCCTTCCATTCTGATCTCCCTGAACTCCTCTTCCTATCCTGGCTTCCTCCCCTTCCTGGTTTCCTGGCTTCCTTATAAATTCCTTGCACTAAAAGCCAAAACTAATGCATGATGGTCGAAACCGATGAGCAACCTGCACC
>CAZKOS010000180.1:0-1236 GCA_964554445.1 uncultured Spirochaetaceae bacterium
TGCGAAGCCAGGCCGTAGCCGAGACAAACGAGGATCAGACCGGCGTAGGACGGGTGCCGCACGAGCCGGTATGGGCCCCGCCGCACGATCTTCTGACCGGACTCCACCTCGACCGTGGTTCGGAAATATCGACCGAGTACGGCGATGGACCAATAACGCAGGATGAGTCCCAATCCGAGGACCGCGATACCGGTCCAGTAGAAAGCGGGCAGCCAGACGGGCGCGAAGCGGAGGACGGGAATCCAGATGAAAATCGAAGCCAGGACAATCGCCCCGCCTATGCCCAGGAAATTAAAAAAGCGCGTGCGCCTGTCGATCGCGGTGCCGCCCTTGCCCCGGGCGCGCTCCCTGAATATCAGATAAATCTCCGCGGCGAAGAAAAGTATGCCGGCCGCGGCCAGAATGACGATTTCGGGAACCATGGAATATAGGTACTTATCGGGAGCGCCAACGTCAAGGGCTATCATCGCGAGAGGAGAAACGGGCACCACCCTTCAACAAGCTGAGGGCAGGCTCCTGATACGGAACGGATGGCATTGAATGAGGAGAAGAATAATGAGAATTATGGATTACGCGGATAGGACGCGAAAGAATCATAAGAACGGCTGATAAAACGAAGAATTCATGGTATGGCGGGCGTCTCGCCCGCCATAAAGTGGATTTCACCAGGTGAGATTTAAAACACAAAGGCTGACGAACAAAGAGGAAGAAATTTAATGTGCTTAACGATAAAACAAAAAATCATCGAGACTTGTATAGAAATTCCTTCAATACAGGTGAAGACTTGACAATCTACGGCGAAATACAGGCGTTTGAGCAGCGGGCTACACCCGCTCCACGACCCTTTTCAGCTTTGCGCTCACCTCTGTCGCGATCGGGAGCAGGGCGTCGTCGCCGATCGATTTCATCGTGGCTTCCGGATCGACGGCCGCCACTTCGACTTCGTCTTCCGATTTCTGCTGGACGATCACATTGCACGGCAGCATCACCCCGATCTTGTCCTCCGCCTGGAGGGCCTTGTGCGCCAGGGGCGGATTGCAGGCGCCCAAGATCACGTATTTCCTGAAATCGACGCCGATCTTTTCCTTGAGCTTGGCCGCGATGTCGACCCGGGTCAGCACGCCGAAGCCCTCGGTCTTGAGCGCCTCGGTCACCTTACCGATCGCCTCGTCGAAGGCGTAGGGGACGGTTTTGGAGTGATAGAACGTCATCGGGTGGCCTCCTTGTTGAGAAGAA
>CAZKOS010000180.1:1336-5158 GCA_964554445.1 uncultured Spirochaetaceae bacterium
GTGGTTCCCTCTCCTCGTAAAAAAAAGGCCCGCCACCTTTCCCGGCAGCGGGCCGACTTGCAGTCTGATGCACTCGTCAGGAGACCGTCCGCTCCGCCAGGTACTTGTAATACGCGTACTTTTCTTTCACCACCCGGCGCGACTTGTTGAGAAGCTCCTCGGCGCGCTTCGGGTCCATCTGCCTGAGCGAGCGGAAGCGGATCTCGTTGTACATGTAGTCCGAAATGTCGATCTCGGGCGGCTTGCTCTCGAGCTTGAACGGGTTCTGGCCCTGTTCGGCGAGCGACGGATTGTACCGGAAGAGCGGCCACATGCCGGACTTGACGGCCAGCGCCATCTGGTCCATGCCCTTGGTCATGTCGATGCCCTGGTTGATGCAGGTGGAATAGGCGATGATGATCGACGGACCGTCGTAGGCGTCCGCCTCGAGGAAGGCCCGCAACGTCTGGATTTTGCTCGCGCCCATGGCTACCCGCGCCACGTAAACGTAGCCGTAGCTCATCGCCATCAACCCCAGGTCCTTCTTGGCGATCGGTTTGCCGGCGGCGGCGAACTTGGCCACCGCGCCGATGGGGGTGGACTTGGACATCTGGCCGCCGGTGTTGGAGTAAACCTCCGTGTCCAGGACGAGCAGGTTGACGTTTCTGCCCGAGGCGAGCACGTGGTCCAAACCGCCGTAGCCGATGTCGTAGGCCCAGCCGTCGCCGCCCACGATCCAGACCGAGCGTTTGATGAGATAGTCGGCCGCGGACAGCAGGGCCTGAGCCGTCTCGGACTTGTCTTTTTCAAGGATCTTCTTGAGCTCGGCCACCTTGGCGCGCTGCTTTTCAATGTCGGCCTGCTCCGTCTGGGGATTGGCCGAAATCTCGTCATACAGGGGCCGGTTCTTCGCGTCCTGTCCGGCCATGGCGACCAGAAGCTCGCGCGCGTACTCGGCCACCTTGTCCGAGGTGAGCCGCATGCCGTACCCGAATTCGGCCGCGTCCTCGAAGAGCGAGTTGGACCAGGCCGGCCCGCGGCCGTCCTGGCGGGGGGCGTAGGGGGTGGTGGGCAGGTTGCCGCCGTAAATCGAGGAACAGCCCGTGGCATTGGCGATGACCGCCCGGTCGCCGAAGAGCTGGGAAAGGAGCTTCACGTACGGCGTCTCGCCGCAGCCGGCGCAGGCGCCGGAGAACTCGAACATGGGCGGCAGGAGCTGGGAGCCCTTGAGGGTGCCGCGCTTGACGAGCGACTCGTCCAGGTCGGGTAGGTCGATGAAGAAATTGAAATTCTCGACTTCCTGCTCGCGGAGGGGGATCTGCGGGGCCATGTTGATCGCCTTGCGTCCGGTCTTCACGCCGTCCTTCTTCTCGAAGGCGGGGCAGGTGTTGACGCAGACGCCGCAGCCGGTGCAGTCCTCGGGAGAGACCTGGATGGTGAAGGCCTTGCCCTCGAACTCCTTGCCGCGCGCCGCCGTCGACTTGAAGGTCTTCGGTTTCTTGTCGAGGAGCTTCGGATCGTACATCTTGAGCCGGATGACGGCGTGGGGGCAGACCATCGAACATTCGCCGCACTGGATGCACGTTTCCGGTTCCCAGACCGGGATTTGTTCGGCGATGTTGCGCTTTTCGTATTTGGTGGTGCCGACCGGATAGGTGCCGTCGGCCGGGAGCTTTGAGACCGGGAGCTTGTCGCCGCGGCGGGCGATGATCTCGGCGGTCACTTCATTCACGAATTGCGGGGCGCCCGGGACGACCGGCGGCTTCATGGGAATCGTCGAATCGGCCTTGGCGGGGTAATCGACCATGAACAGGTTGGCCTTGGCGGCGTCGATGGCGTCCATGTTCTTCTTGACCACGTCCGGGCCCTTGGAGCCGTAGGTCTTTTCCGCCGCCTTCTTGATGAGCGTGAGCGCCTCGTCTTCGGGCAGAATTCCGGAGATGACGAAAAAGGCCGTCTGCATGATGGTGTTGATGCGGTTCCCCATGCCCGTCTTTTCCGCCAACTCGGTGGCGTCGATCACGTAGAACTTGATTTTCTTCTCGATGATGCGCTTCTGGACGTCGAGCGGAATGTGCTTCCAGACTTCGTCCTTCTTGTACGGCGAATTCAAGAGGAAGACCGCGCCCTCGACCGCGTCGGCGAGCATGTCCGTCTGCTCCAGGAAGGAGAATTTGTGGCAGGCGATGAAATTCGCCTGGCGGCAGAGGTAGGTGCTCTTGATCGGTTTTTTGCCGAAACGCAGGTGCGAGGTGGTCATCGTCCCCGACTTTTTGGAGTCGTATACGAAATAGCCCTGCGCGTAGTTTTCGGTGTGGTCGCCGATGATCTTGATCGAGTTCTTGTTGGCGCTCACCGTGCCGTCGGAGGCGAGGCCGTAGAAGAGGCCGCGGTGCACGCCCTCGTTTTCAGAGGAGAAGTTCTCGTCCCACGCGAGGCTCGTGTGAGTGACGTCGTCGACGATGCCGACCGTGAAGTGGTTCCTGGGATGCTCGGCCTTCAGGTTGTCGAGCACGGACTTGGCCATGGCGCCGGTGAACTCGGAGGAACCCAGGCCGTAGCGGCCGCCCACCACCTTGGGGTAGTGCTTGAACTTGGGTATCTCGGCAGCGGAGCTCCCAGCCATGCCGGCGGACATGGCCTCGCCGATGGCGGTGCGCACGTCCTCGTACATCGGCTCGCCCATGGCGCCCGGCTCCTTGGTCCGGTCGAGCACGGCGATCGCCTTGACCGATTCGGGCACGGCGTCGATGAAGTGCTTGACGCTCCAGGGGCGGAAGAGGCGGACTTTGAGGACGCCGACCTTTTCGCCCTTCTTGTTGAGATAATCGACCACTTCCTCCATGGTCTCCGCTCCGGAGCCCATGAGCACGACGATGCGCTCCGCGTCGGCGGCGCCGTAATAATCGAAGAGCTTGTAGGCGCGGCCGGTGAGCTTGGCGAACTTGTCCATCGTCTTCTGCACGATCCCGGGCGCGGCGTCGTAGTACTTGTTGACCGTCTCGCGCGCGGCGAAGAAAACGTCCGGGTTCTGCGACGTGCCGCGGATGGAGGGCGCCTCGGGATTGAGGCCGCGGCGCCGGTGCTCGGCCACGGCGGCGGGGTCGATCATCGACTTCATCGTCTCAAACGTGAGCTCCTTCACCTTCTGCACTTCGTGGGAAGTGCGGAACCCGTCGAAGAAGTGGAGGAAGGGAAGCTTCGACTCGAGGGCGGCCGCCTGCGCGATGAGCGCGAAGTCCATGACCTCCTGCACGCAGTTCGAAGCCATGAGGGCGAAGCCGGTCGAACGGGCGGCCATCACGTCCGTGTGGTCGCCGAAAATGGAAAGGGCCTGGGCGGCCACGGCGCGCGCGGCGATGTGGAACACCGTCGGGGTGAGCTCGCCCGCGATCTTGTACATGTTGGGGATCATGAGGAGCAGGCCCTGGCTGGCGGTGAAGGTGGTGGTGAGGGCGCCCGTGGTGAGGGCCCCGTGCACCGCTCCCGCGGCGCCGGCCTCGGACTGCATCTCGACGACCGTCGGGATCGTGCCCCAGACGTTCTTCTTCCCCTTGGCGGAGAACTCGTCCGCGATCTCGCCCATGACCGATGAGGGCGTGATCGGGTAAATGGCGACCACCTCATTGGTGGCGTGCGCGACGTAGGCGGCGGCTGTATTGCCGTCTATCATGACCGTTTTCTCAGGCATGTCTTTCCTCTTTTCATTTGGTTGTTTTTTCGGTTTCCGAAACGAATGACGTCGAGGAAAACCGGGATAATTGTTTGGAGCTAAGATCCCAATCCGTTACGCGGATATTTTGAGTTTAGACTCCCCTAATATAAGGATTATCGGGGGTTTTA
>CAZKOS010000180.1:5258-6430 GCA_964554445.1 uncultured Spirochaetaceae bacterium
TTCTTCGGCGAGTGGATCGGCGACTCGCGCAGGAAGAGCGACAGGACGATCGCCAGACCCATGAGCCCCACGATGCCCCAGAGGGGGACGGCCATGGCGCCGTCGGGACTTTTCAGGGCGTCCATCAGGAAAATGAAGACGATGCCCGAGATCTGGCCCATGAGGATGAGGAAGCTGTTCGAGGTGCCCTCGGGCGCGGGGTGGGAGATTTCCGCGCCGTACTGGAAGCCGATCGGTCCCGAGGAGAGCAGAAAGAAACCGAAGGCGAAGCAGGAGAGGAGGAGCAGCCCGTAGCTCTGCGCGAGGATCAGCCCGACGAGCCCGGGGATGAGGCCGACCAGGGAGAGGACCAGGAACGGCTTGCGGCGCCTTATCTTGTCCGAAACGAGCGGGAGAACGAAGGCGCCGAGAATGCCGCCCGTGAGGATGAGCCCGCCCGCGATGCCCGCCTGTTCCGTGTTGAATCCGCGCGGCCGCACGATCTGCTCGATCCAGGTGGAAATGCCGTTGAACATGCCCAGCCCGAAGAAGAAAATGACGAGGAGGAGGACGAAACCGGGGTCGGTGAGCATTTTTTTGAGGCCGGTAAAGACGAGCGTCCGGGACTCCGAGCCCTCGGGGCCGGGCGTGGTGGGCGGGTGCTCGCGCGAAAAGACGGCGAACAGGGCGAAGGCCGCCGCGGCGACGACTCCCCAGAAGAGGAGCATGCCGTCCATGCCGAGTCGTGCGCGCAGAAGCGGCGTGAAAAACATGCCGAGGAGGACGCCCAGGTAGACGGAGAGCGTGCCCAGGCCCGAGGCGATCGCCCGCTCGTCGTGCGGGAACCAGCGAGCGGCGAGCTTGGTGATGGCGCCGACCACGAACGGCTGGCCCACGGCGATGACGACCTGGAAGACGAAGACCAGCGCGAAATCGCGGGCGAAGAGGCCGCGGCCCAGGGCGCCCAGGGCGGTGAGGAGCGATCCCAGGCCGACCGCCGGCCGGAAGCCCTTGGTATCGATGAGCCAGGCCGCCGGCAGGACGACGATGACGTAGACGATCATGAACACCATGGAAAGAAGCCCGATCATGATCTCCGACTGCCCGAAAAAGGACGCCGCCTCGCTCGTGATCGGGGCGAAGGTGATCCAGGATATCTGGTTCAGGATGACCGCCGCCATGAAGACGGCGAG
>CAZKOS010000181.1:0-1853 GCA_964554445.1 uncultured Spirochaetaceae bacterium
AAGCCAAGTAGACCCCGCGCGGCGGAAGATCGAAGTCCTCGATCGTCGTCCACTCGACGGTGTCATCGCCGCGGCCGGCCTTGGACACGCCCAGGTAGAGGAGAGTGCGGTCGAAGCCGCCCGCGAAGTACCGGTCGAGGATGAGGCGCGTGGTCTTCGGCATGTCGAGGTCCATCACCCGGTCCTCCGGGACCCAAAAAAGCTCGCCCTCGTCGGACTGGCGCACGATTTCGGTGTTCGTCTCGCCGAAATAGATGAACTGCTGGCGGATCTCGACGTCCCGGAAGAGCCGCAGGATGACGCATTGCAGCCTGAGATCGCGGAGATCGGTTTCGGCGAGGCCCGTTTCCTCGAGGATTTCCCTGCGGCAGGCGGCCTCGGGCGTTGCCGTTTCCCCGGGCTCCACGTGTCCGCCGACGGCGGCCCATTTGCCGGGCGAGAGCTCCCGCGTCATGGCACGCTTCATCATGAGGAACTTTCCGTCACGCCGCAGGAAGGCGGCGGCCATGAGGCGCAGTTTCACGATCGATCCTCCCGGGGCGTCGTTTCACTTCCTGAAAATGAGTTCGCTGATTTTCCCCTTTTTCATTTTCCGGACGATGAACTCGTGACTCCCGACGGCGATGCTTTTTTCGGGGGCGAGGGGGCCGTGGCTCTTTTTCACCAGCCATTCCGAGAGGATTTCGTCGCTCGGGGGCAGCTCGAGCGACAGCTCCTTGTTGAGCTTCTTGAGCCTGACGCCGCCCCCGACGATGAACCGGTTGTCGGAGATCTTGACGATGTGCACGGGGAGCAGGTCGAACTCGTCGTTGATGTCGCCGATGATCGACTCGATGACGTCCTCCAGGGTGATGAGTCCGACGACCGGTCCGTCCGCGTCGCACACGATGGCGATGTGCTGGAACTGCCGCATGAGCAGGGGCAGCACGTCGATGACCTTTTCGTTTTCCTTGAAATAGAGGATGTCCCGCGCGATCGACCGCAGCGAGCCGAACTGCGGATTGAGCTGGAGCGCGGCGTAGATGTCCTTGAGGTTGATGTAGCCCAGGATGGCGCCCGTGGTTTCGTCCAGGAGGGGGTAGCGGGTGTGGTGGTGGATGTGCGCCTCGATCATGGCCTGGGCGAGGGTCATGTCCGTGCGCAGGAATTTGATGTCCTGCTTTTCGACCATGATCTCGTGCAGCATGATTTTATTGATGTTGATCGCGTTGTAGAGGATCTGCTCCTGGTCCTTGTTGATTTTCTTGTTGAGGACGGCGAACCTGGTCAGGGCGACGATTTCCTTGATCGGGTTTTCCCTTCTTGTGTTCACCCTGTTGATCCCGAAGACCCTGAGAAGCAGCCTGGTCGACCAGGACAGGAACATCACGATCGGGTAGAACGTCCTGGTGAACAGGTTCATGATCGGGATGACGCGCAGGGCGATCCTCTCCGGGTTGCGGATGGCGACGCTCTTCGGGAACAGCTCGCCGACGACGATGGTGAAATAGGTGATGAGCCCGACCACGATCACCACCGACAGCTCCCGCGCGATCGGGGCGAGAAGCGGCACGCCGCGCAGGACGCGGCCGAGGTCGTCGGCCATGGTCACGCCGCCGAACGCGCCCGAGACGATGCCGATGAGGGTCATGCCGACCTGCACCGAGGAGAGAAACCGCTCCGGGCTCTTCATGAAGTCGAGGACGATCCTGGCCCGCCGGTCGCCGCGCCGCAGCGCCTCCTGGATGTTCGCCCGCTTGGAGGAGATGAAGGCGATTTCTGACAGCGCGAAGAACAGGTTGATGGAGATAAGCGTCGCGATGACGAGCAATTCAATAACGATCATGCTTTCCAATCTATAGTATCAATGTAAT
>CAZKOS010000181.1:1953-6419 GCA_964554445.1 uncultured Spirochaetaceae bacterium
CGCTCGATGTCGAAACCGAGCTCCGCGGTGAGGGCGACGCAGGTCATGCGGCCGGTCTTGGCGAGCACCGACTTGTAGGTTTCGGCGAAGCGGCGGCCCTGCTCGCGGTAGAGGGAGAAGAGGCCGAGGCCGAACAGGAGGCCGAAGGCGTAGGGGTAGTTGTAGAAGGGGAGCTCGGGCCGGTAATAGTGGCCCTTGACCGCCCACATGTAGGGATGGAGCGCGTCCGGATCGAGGCCGTCGCCGTAGGTTTCGCGTTGGGCGTCGAGCATCATGGCGCAGAGCTCGTCGGCGGAGACCTCGCCCTTCGCCCGCGCCGCGAAGAGCCGCGACTCGAAGAGGAAGCGGGAGAGAATGTCGACGACGATCTGGGCCGCGTCCTGGAGGAAGTGCTCGAGCGCGTCGGCCTTGCGGGCCTTGGGGAAGGAGGCGATGGCGCCCTCGTAGACCAGGTTTTCCGAGAAGATTGAGGCGGTCTCGGCCAGGGTCATGGGGTAGTCGCGGTGGATCGCGGGCGCGTCCTTGAGCACCTGGTGGTGGAAGGCGTGGCCGAGCTCGTGGGCGATGGTGGTGGCGGCGCCGAACGAGGGGGAGAAATTGCACAGGACGCGCGAGGCCTTCCGGAGGGGGAGCGAGATGCAGTAGGCGCCGCCCACCTTGCCGGCCCGCGGCGCGGCGTCGATCCAGCGCGCGGCGAAGGCCCGGCGCGCGAAGTCCTCGAGCTCGCCCGAGAAGGCGCCGAACTGGCCGAGGACGAGGCCGCGCGCCTCCTCGAAGCCGAACGGCGCGGCCTTTTCGGAGAGCGGGGCGAAGAGGTCGTAGAAGGCGAGCGCGGGCACGCCGAGCATCTGCGCCTTGGCCTTGAAATAGCGGCGGAAGGCGGGGAGGGCCCCCGAGAGGACGCCGGTGAGGGATTCGATCACCGCCGGGGTGACGCGGGCGCGGGTGAGGGAGAACTCGAGCGAGTCGCGGTAGCGGCGCTTGCGGTGGAGCACCGTCGAGAACCCCTTCACGCCGTTGATGGAAAAGGCGAGGGGGATCCGCATCGATTCCCAGAGTTTCAGCTCCAGCTCGTAGGCCTTTTTGCGCACGGCCCGTTTGGGGTCGAAGGAGAAGGCGCGGAGCTCGATGACGGTCTTCGTCGTCCCCTTCTTTTCGTCCCAGACCCCTTTCAGGGAGGAGGAGACCGATTCCTGGAGGCGGCCCCACGGCTCGCCGCCCATGCGGGTGAGCTCTCCGGCGAGCTCCTCCTCCGCCGGGGACATCTGGTGTTCGCGGAGGAGGAGCTGCTCCTCGAGGAAGAACCGGTACTCCGCGAGCGCGGGCCGGGCGGCCAGGCATTCGTCGAGGCTCGACTTCATGGCCGCCAGGGCGTTGCGGAATTCGACGAGCGCGCGCTCGACCGGGACCTTCAAGGCGTCCAGCCGGTTCATCTCGCCGATCGCCCGGTAGTCGCGCGTATTCACGGAGAAGCTCATGTAGGCGAAGGCGTACAGCGTCTCGAAGAGGTCGCCGTATTTGTTATACAGACCGATGAAGCGCTCGATCCAGCCGGGCTCGTCGGCCGCCGCGCCGGGCGGGTCGCCCGCGAGCGCGCCGAGACCGGCGGCGCAATCGGCCGCCTCGGCACAATCTTTCTCGTAGGGCTCCGAGCCGAGGCCCGGGTACACGGCGCTGAGGTCCCACCGTGGTAAATCGCTCATGTCTACTCCTTCGCTGTCGCGGTTTTGTTTATATAGTAGGGGAAAACCGCACTTCCGGCAACACCGCCGGAGAATGATTTTTCTCCTTTTTTTTTGACAAAGGAGGGGAATTCGCATAGGATTGAGGGAGTAATTCCATTTTCTTCCCGAGGTGTCGTATGAGCGTTGTCAAGGAAAAATCCATGAAGGCCGGGCTGGTCTTCCTCTTTGTCCTGGCGGGGTGCCTGCTCGTCGACATCGTTTTCACCACCGTCGTCATATTCGGCATGCCCGACGCGGACGGCCGTCTCTCCGTCGTCAAGGCCGGTTTCGTCGTCTTCTTCGCGCTCACCGCGGCGTTGACGCTGTTCGCCTTCGTCGTGTACGGCCGGAACCGGAAACCGATCAAGGGCGCCAGGGATTTCGTGAGCGCGGCGGCCGCGAAGAATTTTTCCGTCCGGCTCGATCTCGGCGGCCGGGGCGGGCTGGCGGACGTCGGGCGGGCCCTGAACGGCGCCGTGGCCGCCGTCGACGAGGCTCTCAAGGAGATCAAGGAGATGGCTGCTTCCTTCGACGCCTCCCAGCAGGACGTCGTTTCCGCCCTCTCGCAGACGGGCGCCTCGTCGCGCCAGATGACGGCCTCCATCAAGAACATCACCTCCTCCCTCGAACGGCAGAAATCGTTCATCGGCCAGACCCTGTCGGAAGTGGGACGGATGAGCCAGGCCACCGACAATATCAAGAACTACATCGAGAGCCAGTCGAGCGCCGTGGCCGAGAGCTCGGCGAGCATCGAGGAAATGGTGAGCTCCATCAATTCCGTGTCCAAGAGCGCGGAGAAGGCCGAGGAGATCGGCCGGCAGCTGGAGAACATCGCCCGGCAGGGCGAGGACCGGATCAAGACGATGCTCAAGGCCATGGAGGAGATCCAGACCACCTCCCAGAAGATCGCCGAGGCGATCGGCGGCATCACCCGGATCGCCGCCACCACCAACCTGCTCTCCATGAACGCGGCCATCGAGGCGGCGCACGCCGGCGAGGCGGGCAAGGGCTTCGCGGTGGTGGCGGAGGAAATCCGCAAGCTCGCCTCCGACTCCGGGCGCGAGGCGAAGTCGATCAAGAAGAACGTGGCCGAGACGCTCGAGAAGATCGCCCACGGCGCCAAGCTTTCCGAGGAGACGGGCAAGGCCTTCGGGGAGATCATGGCCGACATCGACAAGACGGTGAAGATCATCGTCGAAATCGCCAACGCCATGAGCGAGCAGCGCATTGGGGCGCAGGAGATCCTCAAGTCCATGTCCCACCTCGTCTCGCTCTCCAGCCAGATCAAGGACGGCGCCAACGACGAGGCGGAAGGGAGCGCCAAGATCCTGGCCGCCGTGAAAAAAATCGACGAAGTGGCCCTGGAAATCCTCACCGCCCAGCAGGAGCAGACCCACGGGGGAGAGGAGATCGAAAAGGCGATCGTCATGCTCCAGGCTTCGGTCACGGCCAGCCAGAAGGCCCTCACCGACATGAAGGCCCGGCTGGAGGCGTTCACCGTCAGCGTCAATTGATCTTCTCACCGGAGAAGAGAACCACGGATGGGCACGGATAGGACGGATGACACGGATAAGAGAAGAGGGCAAAAACGAAGAAAGGTAAGGAATAAAAAAGAATAATGCAATGAGGGGATAAGAGCGGTAGTACTTTATTCGCTTAATAGTTCTTTTATTTTTTCAGCAAAATCATTTTGATTTTCGCTTTTTACTTTTTCCTATCCGTGTCATCCGTGCTTTCCGTGGTTCCCTTCCCCAAACTTGACAGCCCCGGGACAATAAAATACAGTACGCCATGAAACCCTTCATCCACGCCTACCGTGAGATCGCTGAGGAGCTGATCCGCAATTCCTCTCAGGACTCGGTCATCACCCCCAAAAACGTGTACCAGGAGGGGCGGGAGACCAACAAGCCGATCATCAAGGATGTGGTCACCCAGCTGCTGCTGCCGGGGAGCGGGATCGAGGGTTTCGAGAACCTCGGCGAGCTGTACCGGCTCTCCCTCCAGGGCCACTCCTGCCTGCTCCTGGTGGAGCACTACAGCAACTTCGACCTCCCCAACTTCCACGAGCTCCTCGATCGCCGCGGGCCCGAAGGGGAGGCGATCGTCAAGGCCATGATCGCCATTGCCGGCATGAAGCTCAATCAGGAGAACGACCTGGTGCGCGCCTTCACCGAGGCCTTCACCCGCATCGTCATCTTCCCGTCGAGCGCCCTGAAGGGAATCACCGACCCGGAGAAGCTCAAAGAGGCCAAAAATCACCGGATGTCCATCAACATGGCCGCCCTCTGGCAGATCATGCGTTTGAAGACGAAGGGCCGCATCATCCTGGTGTTCCCCACCGGCCAGCGTTTCCGGCCCTGGGACCCGAAGACCGGGCGGGGCCTCAAGGAGGTCTATCCCTACGTCAAGACCTTCCACTACATGGCCCTGGTGGCGGTGAACGGCAACACCCTGTGCATCAATCCGAACGGGAAAATGGACGAGGATCTGGCGGCGGAGGACGTGGTGACGTACACGGTGAGCCCGGTCTATCATTGCAAGGACTACCGCGCCGAAGTGCTCCACGAGGACAAGCACGTGAAGGATCCCAAGCAGTACCTCATGGATCACATCATGGCGGAGCTCGCCGTCATGCACGAGGCGGCGGAGAAGAAACGCCTGCCCCTCCTCACCGCGCTGGGACGGGAGCCGCATTGAGCAGAGCGGAAGAAACCTGAGATTTCATGAGTGTCTGTGTCGATG
>CAZKOS010000182.1:0-1736 GCA_964554445.1 uncultured Spirochaetaceae bacterium
GCTCTCAGACACAATTTTTTATAAAGCCGATTTTCCCCTTCTCTCCTATCCCTGTTCTTCTTTTTTCTTCCTCTGTGCTCTCTGTGTCTCTGTGGCCTTTCCGCTATGAAATCTCTTCGTCGATCTCCTTCAGCGTCTTGGGGCGCCAGCGGCCGGCTTCCTCGGTCATGCCGTAGACCGTGCGGAGCTTCTCGGCGAGGCCGGCGTGCAGGGAGAGGGCGAGGGTGTGGAGCTCGCGCGCCGATTCGCTCTCGCGCGGGAAGGCCGGGTCGTCGATCCGGAACCCGCTCGTGAGCAGGCCCTCGAGGAGAAGCTTGACGGCGAGGAAACGTTCGGCCTTGTTCACCCCGAAGATGAGCGGGCGCTCGAGAAGACCGAGCACTTCCCAGGTGATCTGTTCCGCCTGCGAGTAGCGGCCGGCCGCCTTGTCCTGCTCGGAAAAGCGCACCGGCAAGTCCGCGACGATGCGGTCGAGGTCGCGCACGAGGGAGGTGAGGTTGAACAGCCCGATGGCGCAATTGAAGAGGATTTTCCGGCCCGCTTTCTCCGCGGCGAGCATCTTCTCATAGGATACGGCCGGGCCCAGGTCGGCGCAGTCGAGCCGGCCGTCCCGGTGCGCGACGAGCACGCCGCCCTTCACGTCGATCGGCGTGCGGAAGGAAAATTCGAAGGCCGCGTCGCTGCGGTGCAGAACGGCGAGCGCCAGGGATTCCGGGTCGACCGTGTATCCCAGGTTGTCGACATTGCCCAGGTAGGCGAAGCGAACGCCGCTCGCGTGCATGCCGCGGTAGACGTCCTTGAGGACGAGGAAATTCTGGCCGTGGCCGCCCGGCATGGCGAGCGGCTGATTCTCCCGTCCGCCGGCGCCGGAGAAGACCCGCTTTTCGGGCCCTTCGTCGGCTCCCGTGAAGGCGGCGATGAGCGGCTGGACGCCGGTGAGCACGCTCCCCGGGTCGAACCCGACCGCGTCGGTGAGCTCCGCCAGGTACGGGCTCTTCGCGCTGTCCCGGAAAAACGCGGCGAGGTCGGCGTCGGTGAGGACGCTCGTCATCTGAAAAAGCCGCGCGGGGGCCGGGCGGCCGCCGGTCGCGCGCGCCGCCCGGTACGAGAGGAGGAGCAGGGCGCGGAGCTTGAGCTCCAGGAAACTCGGCCCGGGCGAACCGTCGCGATTCTGGAAGGCGCTCGTGACGCCCTTGGGCTTGTCCTGGAACAGGCCCCGCAGGCGCTCGAAGTCCTTTTCGTAGAAGGCGAACAACGATTCATTGAAGGCGCGGTTTTTTTTCGGATCCACGTAGCTCGACGCCGAGCCGCCGTTCAGGATCCCGTAGGCGGTGTGGGGGAGGAGGGCCCGGCCGAGCCGGACGAGGTCGTCCTTGGTGAACACCAGGTCCTTGCCGGAGGCGGTCCCGAACCGTTCCGGCCGGATATCGAGGTCCAGTTCATGGCAGCAGGCCGACGCCTTCTTCCGGTCGATCGTCATCCGGTGCGTGCGCCGGTGGAGGTCGAAGAACCGGTCTTTCCCGAGGGCGGGAATGTTGAACACGTGCGCCCGCTGGAACGCCTCGTATTTCCCGGTGTTGTAATTGTTGAGGATGGAAAGGGTGAGCGCGACGTCGATGCCGGCCTCCTCCATCCGCCGCACGAGCTCGGGGGCGAGGTCGTCTTTCGTCCATTCCTTCATGACGGCCGCCCGTTCGGGTGAGAGTGAAGCATGTTCCCGTCCGCGAAATGCGGAA
>CAZKOS010000182.1:1836-6311 GCA_964554445.1 uncultured Spirochaetaceae bacterium
GCGCGACGGCGAAAATGTCCTGGGACAAAACGATGAAATCGGCGAGAAATCCGAAAGCGAGCGCGCCTTTCCGCCCCTCCATGAACTCGGCGTAGGCCGAGCCGAGGGTGTAGGCGCGGATCGCTTCCTCCACGGTCACCGCTTCGCTTTCGTCGTAGGGCGCCTCTTCCGGGCGCACCCCGCGGCGGGTCACCGCGCGGTAGATCACCTGGAACGGGTCGTATTCGATTTCACCGGGAATATCCGAGCCGAAGGAAAGCGGCACGCCCGCGTCGAGGAGCGAGCGGTAGGGATAGAGCCGGCCGAAGCGGGCGTCGCCCACCAGGGCGCGGTCGCGCTCGCGCAAGGCGAGCGCCGTGGGTTGGGCGGCGACGAGCATGCCGAGCCGCTTGAGGCGCGGGATGTCGGCCGGATCGATGATCTGGGCGTGCTCCAGCCGGAGGCGCATGCGGGTCACCCACGGGTGGTCGCGCGCCGTCTCCTCGACGGCGTCTATCACCGCGCGCACCGCCCGGTCGCCGATGGCGTGGAAGGCGAGCTGGCCGCGGCGCGGGACGCGCCGCCCCCGCCGGGCGGCCGTCCGGACGATGCGCTGCAGGGCGGCCGGCTTGATCACGTCCTTTCCGGTGTTCCCCGGTTCGCCCTCGTACGGAGCCAGCAGCCGGGCGGTGTGCGGAGAAAACGCGCCGTCGACGATGTATTTCACCGGTCCCCGCCGGACCCACGAGCGGTCGTAGGGCGCGAAGGCCATGGATTTCTCCAGGAGCGGGTAATGCCCGAACGGCCAGCATGAGAAGCGGGCCGTCAACTCCCCGCGCTGTTCGAGCGAGCGGAGGAGCCAGACCGAGAACGGCTGCCAGGTGTTGTCCTGGACCGAGGTGATGCCGGCCCGGGCGAAGCGGTCCAGGGCGACGCGCAGGAGCTCGCGGTGGAGGCGGGCGTTCAATGCTCGGCGGATGATGTCCCGGTGGTGGTTGGGGTGGACGACGCTGCCGCGGATGATGCCGGTCGGTTCCCCGTTCGGGTCGCGTACGATTTCGCTCCCCCCCGCACGCGAACGGGCTTCCAGTTTTAAAAACCGACGCAGGGCGACGGAGTTGACCCATTGCGCGTGACCCGAGTACTGGCGCAGGATGACGGGATTGCGGGGAAAGGCCCGGTCGAGGATTTCCTTCGCGGGATCGGGGCAGGACGAGTAGTCCCAGGCGAACCCGGTGACCGGCTGTCCGGGCTTGACGTCGGCGTATTTCTTTTTGAGGATCGCGACGATCTCCTCCGCGTTTTTTCCGAACAGGTTGGGCCGATCGAAAAAGATCCCCATGCCGAGGGCGTGCAGGTGGTTGTCGTTGAATCCCGGGAGGAGCGTGAGACCGCGGGCGTCGATGACGCGGGTGCCGGGTCCCGCCTGCGCCAGGATCTCACCGTCGCCGCCCACCGCCGAGATGCGCTCGCCGTGCGCGGCCAGGGCGCGGGCGGCAGGCCGCGCCGGGTCGAGGGTGACGATGTTCGCATTGTACACGATGAGATCGGGCGCGCCGGGTTTCACGATATCAATTTACCAACGACGTGAGTCGAGGGCAAGGCGCCTTATCGGTTTTCAGTAATCGCCACAGAGACGCAGAGAACCCGGAGAAGAGAGGAAAAGGGCTAAAGAAACCCGCTCAAAAGAAAAGTGTTCGGTGATAAATTATTCCGCAATTGCTTCACCTGTCTTCTTTTGCTTCTTCTCTGCTCTCTCTCTGCGTCCGCTGTGTCTCTGTGGCGAATGAAATTAAAGTCTTTGCTCGATCCTGACCTTGATCGAGCCGCCCGCCGTTTTGAGCGGGGCGCAGTCCGAGACGATGCGGCCCACCGGGTTCACCTCGGAGGCGGCTTCGGGCTCCGAGTCCGAGGAGGCCGGGGTGGGGCCGAAAAAGAGGCAGAGCGCGTTTCCCGGCGGCCAGTAGGCGATCTCGCCGACCGCCATCCGCGTCCGGGCGCCGTCTTCCAGGCCCGCCTTGACGCCGCAGGCGCCGTAGTACTCGTCTCCCCAGCGCGACAGGCTCAATTCCATCGGCAGCGCGTCCGAGAGCTTCTTCGCCGTCGGCGAATCATTGAGCTCGGCTTGCAGGCGTTGGTTTCCATTTATAACAAGATTGATCTTCGCACTCATCGATGGTTCCTCGAATACTATGATGTTTGTTTCAACCCTTTCTCTTCTTCTTTCAGGTTTCTTGATTGTATTATTTTCTCTGTGCTCTCTGCGTCTTCGTGTCTCTGTGGTGAAAAAAATGCAGGTTTTCTATGGCGCCGGGTTGAGCACGATCTCCGTCTCGATCGTGGCGAAGCTCCGGAACATGAACGAAACGCCGCAATAGTTTTCCTGCGAGAGGGTCACCGCCTTCTCGATTTTCGCCCGGTCGAGCTCCTGGCCCCTGAAGCAGTACCTGATCTTGAACGAGGTATAGACCGAGGGCTTGGCGTCGTTGAGGTCGCCGTCGACCTCCAGCCAGAACTCGTCGAAAGGCATCCGCATTTTCTGAAGGATGGAGGCCACGTCCATGCCCGTACAGCCCGCGAGCGCGGACAGGAGAAGCTTCTTCGGCTTCGGCCCCCGGTCCTGGCCCCCGAATTCGGCGTCGGCGTCCACGTTGAAGTGGTGTCCGTCGAGCTCCACGTCGAAGCTCAAATCCTTGGTATGCCTGAGAATGGTGTTGTGGATCATGGAAGGCCTCCTTTATATCGTTATGCACTAAAGTACGAAAAGACGGTCGTGGGGTCAATCGCATCGCTTCCTGGCGCACTTTTTAACTTCATTTTAGGAATTCAATAAGGAAGCCAGGAAACCAGGAGAGGATGTGAAAGAAAAATGCGGAATTGGGAAAGATGTACATTTTATTTTTTTCCGGGTTCCTGGATTCCTTATAGATTCTTTGGGGAATTGACCTGCTTGACAATAATCGGCTCGATCGGTTATGTTCTCCCCATGCAAAGGTTCCCGATGCGGAAAACCCCGACGACTCGCACGTACACCAAAAAAGAAGATTTTTTTGGCGCGGGGTTTATGCTGCATTGGGTCCAGCGCTCCTGAAACGAGCGACTGAAATCCGGCATGACGAGCCCCGCTGAAAAGGCGGGGCTTTTTTTATACCCGGAGAACCGGAGGGAGGTTTACCATGAAAAGCAAAATACTTTTCAGGATTTCCAAATACTGCGGTTTCCCATTTTTCTGCTCCAGGGCAGATGAAATTGATCATTGGATGCGAAGACGGTGAACCGTTTTGAGGAGTGCGTATGAGTATCAACGTTGCCGTGCTCGGCGCCACCGGGGCCGTGGGAGGGGAACTGTTGGTTCTGCTCGAGGAAAGGAAGTTCCCGGTCAAAAACCTGAAGTTATTGGCCTCGGGCCGATCGGCCGGAAGCAAGCTGCGCTTTCGGGGGGAGGAATTCCCGGTCGAGGAGGCCGGGCCGTGCTCGTTCAAGAACGTCGACGTCGTCCTTTCGTCGGCCGGGGGAGCGGTCTCCCGGGAACTGCTGCCCCACGCCGTCCGCGACGGGGCGGTCGCCGTCGACAATACTTCGTTCTTCCGGATGGACCCGGACGTGCCCCTGGTCGTACCCGAGGTGAACGCCGACCGGATTACCGGCCACCGGGGCATCATCGCCAACCCCAACTGCAACGCCATTATCCTCTCGCTCGTTCTCGCCCCTTTGCACCGGGAGTTCGGCGTAGAGCGGGTTCACATCGCCTCGTACCAGGCTTCGAGCGGCGCGGGCCGGCGCGCCATGGAAGAGCTCAAGGCGGAGACCGCGGCCGTGCTCGCGGGCCGGCCCTACGAGCGCTCGGTGTTCTCCCAGCCTTACGCCTTCAACTGCTTCATCCATAACACTCGGCTCCTCGATAACGGGTACGTGGAAGAGGAGATGAAGGTGGTCAACGAGCTCAAGAAAATCCTGGGCGATCCGGCCTTCAACGCCAACATCCACTGCGTCCGCGTTCCGACCCTGCGCGCGCACGGCGAGGCGCTGAACGTGCGTTTCCGCCGCGACGCGAGCCCCGAGGACGTCCGCGACCTGCTCTCCCGGGCGCCCGGCGTCGCCGTCATGGCGGACGACGAGCGCAGCCGCTGGTGCACTCCCCTGGACGCCGCGAGCCGGGACGAGGTGCTCGTCGGCCGCGTGCGGAGGGATGTGTCGCAGGCGAACACCCTCGACCTGTGGATCGTCGGCGACCAGATCCGCAAGGGGGCGGCCCTCAACGCGGTGCAGATCGCGGAGATCCTCGTGTCGCGGAAATAGGGAACAACGGAAATCCGCAACGAAGCTTTCTGCGAGGGCGCCGTGAATTGTAGAGACGCACGGCTGTGCGTCTCTACAATATCATCAACCGTAGTTTTTCTTGAGAGGCGCGCGGAAATTCCTCCGGATGGTTGCGGACGGGATCGATTCTTGTTATAGTGACCTCAAGCCACGGAATCGAAAAAACCGTCCGGTGA
>CAZKOS010000183.1:0-6190 GCA_964554445.1 uncultured Spirochaetaceae bacterium
GTGGTTCCCTCTTCCCTCTTATTCGATCTTGCGCAGATCGACCACGCGCTGGGCTTTGCCCTCGGCCAGGGGGAGAGTGCCGGGCTCCACGAGCTTCACGATCGGCGTGACGAGGATCTCGGCTTTGAGCAGTTCTTCGATTTCGCATTGCAGGCGCTCGAGCTCGGTGAGGGTGCCTCGGAAAAGAGCGCCGTGGACCTCCACCTTGACGACGAGCCGGTCCATGAATTTTTCCTTGTGGATCTCGATGAGGTAGTTGTTTCCCACGCCCGGCGCCTTCATGAGCACTTTCTCGATCTGCATGGGGAAGAGGTTGACGCCGTTGACGATGAGCATGTCGTCGTCGCGGCCCTTGATCCGGCGCAGCCGGACGTGGGTGCGGCCGCAGGGGCAGGGGCCGGGCAGGAAGGCGGTGAGGTCGCGGGTCCGGTAGCGGATGAGCGGCATGGCCTCGCGCCGCAGCGAGGTGAGGACGAGCTCGCCCTCCTCGCCCGGCGGGAGCGTCCGCCCCGTGTCCGGGTCGATGATTTCGGCCAGAAAATGGTCTTCCCAGAGGTGCAGGCCGTTCTGCTCCGGGCACTCGAAGGCGACCCCCGGGCCGCACAACTCGGACAGCCCGTAACAGTTGTAGGCCTTCACGCCCAGTTCCTCCTCGATCCTGCGGCGCACGCCCTCGGTGTGGGGCTCGGCGCCGATGAAGGCGAGGCGGAGGGCGAGATCGCGCCGCGGGTCGACGCCCGAATCGCGCAGAGCGCCGGCCAGGCGCAAAGCGTAGCTGGGGAGGATGTGGAGGGCGGTGGTGCGGAATTGCCTCATGAACCAGATCTGGCGGTGGATGTTGCCCGGGCCGATGGGGATGGTGAGCATGCCGAGTTTTTCGGCGCCGTAGTGCATGCCGAGTCCGCCGGTGAAGAGGCCGTACCCCATGGTGTTCTGGAAAACGTCCGTCCGGCGCGCCCCGGCCATGTGGAGCGAGCGGGCCATCAGGTTTCGCCACTCGTCGATATCGCCGGCGGTGTGGAAGACCACGGTCGGGTTGCCGGTGGTGCCGGAGGAGGAGTGCAGGCGCACCGTCTCCTCGAGGGGGACGGCCAGGAACCCGTAGGGGAAATGCTCGCGCAGGTCGTCCTTGGTGGTGAAGGGGAGCTCGGCCGTTTCAGCGAGGGAGGAAAGCCCTTCGCGGCCGGCCCGGCCCAGCCGTTCCGCGTACCAGGGCGCGCGGGCGGCGCGCACGAGCATGTCGTTCAGGCGTTCCAGCTGGAGTTTCCTGAGGTCGGACGCGGGTACGAGCTCGATTTCTTTTTCCCGGAACATCGATGTACGCTCCTCGGGTCGTCGGCGCCTTCCGCGCCGTCATCGGAATTTTTATGAATGAAATTTCAGGATCGAGCGATTATAACGCTTCGGCGCCGGGGAAACAAGTGACGCACCTAGAAACACCTCCCCACCTTGTCCCGCCGGCATTCCTTTTCCGTACAGAGGTAGCAGATCTCATTGGGAAGCTTGTCTTCCTCGATAAAGAGCCGGATGTTCTCCAGCGTCGTGGCGGCGATCGCCTGGAGGGCTTCCGCGGTGAAAAACCCCTGGTGCGAGGTGATGAGCACGTTGGGGAAGGTGAGGAGCCTCGCGAGCACGTCGTCGCCGACGATGGACGCGGAGAAGTCTGCGAAGAAATATTCCGTTTCCTCTTCGTACACGTCGAGGCCGGCCGACCCGATCTTTCCGGTCTTCAGCCCGCCGATCAGGTCGACGGTGCTGATGAGCTTGCCGCGGCCGGTGTTGATGATCATGACCCCCGGCTTCATCCCGGCGATCGAATCGGCGTTGATGAGGTGGTGGGTCTCCGGGGTGAGCGGGCAGTGGAGGCTCACAATGTCCGACTCCCGGTAGAGGGTGTCGAGGTCCGTGTAGGTGAAGCCGTATTCCCGCGCGAGCTCCGGCCGCGGGTACGCGTCGTGGGCGAGGACGCGCATCCCGAAACCCCGCAGGATCCCGGCCGTGATCGCGCCGATCCGGCCGGTGCCGATGATGCCGGCCGTTTTGCCGAACATGTCGAAGCCCATGAGCCCCGCGATGTTGAAATTGTTGTCGCGCGTGCGGAAGTAGGCTTTGTGGGTCTTGCGGTTGAGCGACAGCATGAGCGCCACGGCGTGCTCGGCCACCGCGTGGGGCGAGTAGGCCGGCACCCGCACCACGTGGGTGCGCTTGTAGACGGCCCGCAGGTCGACGTTGTTGTAGCCGGCGGAGCGCAGGGCCGCCAGGCGGATGTGCTCGGCGGCCAGGACGTCCGCGACGGCGGCGTCGAGCGTATCATTGACGAAAATGCAGAGCGCGTCGTGCCCGCGGCACAGGGTGGCGTTCTCCCGGGACAGGCGAGCCTGGAAATACGTGATGTCGTAGCGATACGTCTCATTCCCCTTGTCGAACGAGGAGACGTCGTACGGTTTGGCGTCGAAAAACGCGATTTTCAGCTTCGGCATGGAATTCCCTTTCCCGTGATTAAAAGGTACGAGGGGCCCGACGATTCGTCAAACGTCGGTGCGGTCCGGTCGGGTCCCCCCGTCCGGGGTTTCGGCCGCCCGGACGAACAGGTCCCATAACACGCCCGGCGGTGGAGGCGCCGTGAAGCGAACGGGGAGCTGCGTGACCGGGTGAGTGAACGAGAGCTCGCGCGCGTGCAGCAGAATGCTCCGGTCGGGATTGGCGCGCCGCGCTCCGTACTTGACGTCGCCCTTGATCGGGGCGCCCGCGGCGGCGAGTTGGGCGCGGATCTGGTGCTGCCGGCCGGTGGACGGGCTCACGATCAGGAAAAAATAGCGGTCGCTTCCGCCCAGCAGGCGGTAGGAAAGGACGGCGTTCGGTTCGGGTCCGTCCTCGCGCGCGGGACGGGCGAAGACGACGTTGCGGCGCCGGTCCGGCCGGAGATGATGGCGCAGGACGCCCGCCGCCTCAACGGGCGCCCGCTCGGTCACGGCCCAGTACGCCTTCTCCACGGCCCGCGCCCGAAAGAGCCCCGTCATCGCGGTGAAGAAGGTTTTTGACTTGGCGAAAAGCACGACGCCCGAAGCGGGCCGGTCGAGCCGATGCACCGGCTCGAAGAAACCGTATGGTTTGCCCGCGGACAATGAATCGATGAGCGAAGGCTCGCCCCTGCGATCGCCCTGGGTGAGCTCGCCCGGATTTTTATTGAAGACGAGTGAATCGTCGTCCTCGTACAGGATGCGCTCTTCGAGCATGCGGGCAGTATACGGCGCAGTCCGCGCGTCCGCAAGGCTTTTCGTATATGCGTCTTTGGAAAGGGAGTCGATAAGGAAGCCAGGAAACCAGGAAATTAAAAAAGGTAAAGAAAAAACCGACGTTTCTTCGCGATCGGAATTTTTATCCTCTCTCCTTTGCTTGCTTTTTCCCGGTTTCCTGGTTTCCTTATCGATTTTCTCTTTATCGGTCGGGACAAGCGCCGGTGGGTCGCTCGGTTGCAATTCGGTTCCCGTTCCGATAGATTGATACCACCGGAAAGGAACAGCCGCGAGGCATGGCGAAAGCACGCGTTCTCATTCTCTACATCAGGGCCGGCCACGGCCACTACGGCATCGCCAATGCGATCGCCGACGGGCTGCACCAGTATTATCCGGACGAATTCGAGTGCCGCGTCGAGGACGTGTTCCTGGAAAGCGACGCCACGTTCCAGCGGATGTTCCAGGAATTCTACAGTTTCCTGTCGAATTATTTCCCTCCCATTTACTCTTTCGGATATTATTGTTCGGCTTTCCCGCCTTTTCACGATTTTCTTCTCTGGCTCATCAAGTGGCGGACAAAAAAGAGGCTGCAAGGCATCGTCAACGAGGTGCGGCCGGACGCGATCGTCATCACCCATCCCGTGCTCCAACGCGTAGCCAAGGAACTCAAGGTGTACTCCGGGACGCCGCCGGCGCTGTTCCATTTCATCGTCGACATCGAGCCGCTTCACTGGTATTTCAAGTTTCGGGAATTCAACATCATGGTGAGCACGCCCCGCCTGCGGGAATACGCCTGCCGGCATCTCGGTTTTCCGCGTGAGCGGGTCTGCGCAAGCCCGCCGCCCCTGCGCCGTGAGTTTTACGAAGCGTATGACAAAGCGTCCCTTTCGGGCTTCAGGAAAAAATTCGGATTCAAGGAAGGCCGGCGGATTTTCCTCATCTTCGGCGGTGGGAACGGCCTTCCCAAGGGAGAGAACATCGCCTTTCACCTGCTCAAGCACCGGCTCGACGCGGACGTCGCCATTGTCTGCGGCCGCAACGATTTCCAGCGGCGGGTGGCGGAGCGCATGGCGACCCACTTCGGCGACGAGCGGCAGAAGGTTCACATTTTCGGGTTCGTCGAGGAGATTCACGAGCTCATGGCGATCTCGGACGTGATCATCTCCAAGGCCGGGTTCTCCTCCATCTTCGAAATTCTGTCGCTGAAGAAAATTCTTATTTTTTCCCAGTTCATCTGGGGACAGGAGAAGGGCAATGCGATGTATCTTCTCCGCCACCGGATCGGGTTCTACTGCAAGCGGCCCTCCCGGTTGGCGCGGACGGCGGAAGCCCTGCTTCGCGATCAGCATCTGCAGGACGAGGTGCTTGAGAATATCGCCCGGTTGAAGCTCGCCAACGGCGCCGGGGAAACGGCCGGGTTCATCCGGCGCGCCCTCGACGCGCGGCCGGGCCGCGGGGAGCATTGTCGTCCCGAATGAGGCCGGCCGGAACATTTTCAGCTTGAAATGCGGCGGCCGCCAAATTATCATTAAGCGTAGCAGCGACGGCGGGTTTCCGCACGCTCTCCCCTTGAGAGCGCCCGAACCGCGCGCGAGGAGGGAGCGGGACCTTATGGCAAAAAAGAAATCGAAATCGGCCTCGACCGGGAAAAACAGCACGGCCGCCCAGGCGTGGGTGGTGAGCGTCCGGATGGGACTCGGGCACCAACGCGCCTCCTACGCGCTCCGCTACCTGTGCCCGGAAGACGTCCTCAACGTGGGTGAGATGGCCACCTCCAGCCAGGAAGAGATGAAGCTCTGGACCAAGCTCACGAACAGTTACGAGGCGATCTCGCGCCTCAAGAGCTTCCCCATTATCGGGGAGGGATTGTTCAACCTGTACAATCGGATCCTCTACATCCCGCCCTTTTATCCGCTGCGCGACCTCTCAGAGCCCAACCTGCAGTCCAAAATCATCCGCCGCTACATCGAGAAGGGGCTGGGGAAGAAACTCATGGAAAAAATCACGTCGCAGCCCCTGCCGATGATCTCCACCTATCCCATCCCGGCCCTCATCGCCGATTATTACGGGCACCGCCGCAACTACTGCGTCGTCACGGACGCCGAGATCAACCGCGCCTGGGTTCCCGTCGACGCCGCGGCGAGCAAGACGTTTTACTTCGCCCCCTGCAGCCGGGCCATGTTCCGCCTCAAGGAATACGGCGTGCGCGACGAGCAAATCTTCCTCACCGGATTTCCGCTCCCCAAGAGCGTCCTCGGGAACGAGAAGCTCGACATCCTCCTCGCCGATTACGGCCAGCGCCTCAACTACCTCGACCCCGAAAACCGGTTCTGGCCGCTCCACGGGAACAATGTCCAGCATTTCCTCGGCCGGGCAAACGTCCGCTCCCGGAAAAAGCGCGTCCTGACGCTCGTGTACGCGGTCGGCGGCGCGGGCGCCCTTTGGGAGATCGGACTTCACATCGCCAAATCCCTCAGGCCCAAGATCCTGAAAAAAGAGCTGCGGCTCGTGCTCGTCTGCGGCGTGCGGCGGGAGGTGCGCGACAATTTCGCGCGCGGTCTCAAGGACCTGAAGATCCCGGCGAGTCTCGTCCCGCTCGTGTACGCCGAGGACAAGGACGATTACTTCGAGCAGTTCAACCGGCTCATGCGCGTCACCGACGTCCTCTGGACCAAGCCGAGTGAGCTCGTCTTCTACTCGGGCCTCGGCATTCCCATCATCATGACGGAGCCGGTCGGATCGCAGGAGTCGTACAACCGGAAGTGGCTTCTCGAGGTGCAGGCCGGCATCGAGCAGGAGGACCCGGCCTACACGGACGAGTGGTTCGGAGACTTCCTCAGGCTGGGCCGCCTGGCCGAGTGCTCGTGGGACGGTTTCCTCAAGGCTCGGAAGTACGGTACGTATAAAATCGAAGAGATCATGCGCACGGGCACCATGATGCGTGAATCCTCGCC
>CAZKOS010000184.1:0-6179 GCA_964554445.1 uncultured Spirochaetaceae bacterium
GCCGCATCGTCTTTATAAAGAGCACCACGTAGGTGACGAACGAGACGAGCGCCAGGAGGAGCCCGGCGCCGAGGAGGATGAGGGCGGGGATGCGCAGCTCGTCGAAGATGAAGGCGAGGAAGGCGACCATGAGAACGAAGGTGGCGGCCTTGCCCCAGATGTTGGACTCGAGGACGACTCCCTTTTTCACCTTGACGACGAGCCCGCCGCCCAGGATGAGGAGGTCCCGGGCGAGGACGGCCAGGACGACGGGGAGCGGCACCCCGCGGTAGAGGACGAGCGCGGCGAGCAGGGCGAGCACCACCGCCTTGTCGGCGAGTGGATCGAGGATGCGCCCCATGTCCGAGCGCTGGTTCAACTTCCGCGCCAAAAAGCCGTCGAAAAAGTCGGTGCTGAAGGAGACGGCCAGGAAGCCCAGCGTCAGCCAGCGTCCCCCGGGCGCGGGGAGCGTGAAAAAGAGGAAGACGAACGGCGCGCTCGCCAGGCGGAGGAAACTCAGGAGGTTGGGTACGGTGAGAAGGCCTTTGTCCGGTCGATCGGTTTTTTTCTGCATGGGTGCGCAAGCGTCTCCTTTCCCGATACTTGTAGCATATTTTCGGGGGCGGGGGAAAGGGAGAAACGGCTGGTGCGGTGACGAAATGGCTGAAGTCGGCGACGTGGTTTCCCGGAATAACTCAGACCGGGAGGGTGAAGGATTTTATCGTCGGGACGCACGGAAGTGCGTCCCGACAAAAAAGCTTTTTAATATAAAACAAAACCTGTTCTTCAGAGTCCGGCGAAGGTGACGGGAGCCGGCGCTTGCGGCGGCGGAACCTTGACCGGGGGTATGAAAAAAAGTTATAGTCTACGCTCAACGGGATGTAGCCTAGCGGCTAAGGCGCCTGCTTTGGGAGCAGGAGATCGGAGGTTCAAATCCTCTCATCCCGATGAAGCCCGGCCGCCGGCCGTGCTTGATGCGGCCCGGCTTCCGGCGCCCGTTTACCCGCGTCCATAGCTCAGGTGGATAGAGCAACAGCCTTCTAAGCTGTGGGTCGCACGTTCGAGTCGTGCTGGACGCATTTTTTTTCGGAACAAGCAAGCGCACCCGTCCTGATTTGGAAAGAGTTTCCGGAACGACGCCGTTCGCAGCCAGGATCAGACTGGGACCCGCTTTACCACCGGCCGGCCTTCCGGGGCACACCCCTCTTAAGCGCGCCAGATCGCCTCATTGATGCGCAGTTGATTTCCGATCGAGCGCGGCGTGGTGCCCGGACCGATGACGAGGCATTCGATACCCGTCATGTCCGCCCAGTCCTGCAGGTTTTCCGCCGTCAATTTCAGCGAGAAACAGGTGTGGTGCGCCCCTCCCGCCAGGATCCACGATTCGGTGGAATCCCTGAACGACGGCAATGGCTTCCAGACAACCCTGGCGACCGGCAATTTCGGCATCGGCTTTTCGATGCGGACGGATTCGACCTCATTGACGATCAGCCGGAACCGGTTTCCCAAATCGATCAGGGAGACGCAGACGGCGCGGCCCGCGTCCCCGTCGAACACCAGCCTCGCCGGATCGGCCTTGCCCCCGATGGAAAGCGGGTGCACCTCGACGCGGGGGCGGGCGGAGGAAAGCGACGGGCACACTTCCAGCATATGGGCGCCGAGGATCAATTCCCGCCCCGGTTCCAGATGATAGGTATAGTCCTCCATGAATGAAGTGCCCCGGTTGCCCGACATGATTTTCATGAGGCGCACGGTCCCGGCGGTTTTCCAGTCGCCTTCCGCCCCGAAACCGTAGCCCTTGGCCATGAGCCGCTGCACGGCCAGCCCGGGCAACTGCGGCAGACCGGCCAGGTTCTCGAAGGTGGTGGTGAAGGCGCCGAAACCGCCCCCTTCCAGGAAAGCCTCCATGCCGATTTCCATGCGCGCCTGTTCCCTGATCGCGTCGCGCGCCGGACCGGCTTCCCCTGCTTCCCGGGGGAACTCGTATTGTTCCGCATACTCCTTCGTGAGCCGCTCCGCCTCGCCGTCCGTGACCGCCGCAACGGAGGCCGCCAGGTCTTCCAGGCCGTAGCCGTTGACCGACCAGCCGAATTTCGCCTGCGCCTCCACCTTGTCGCCTTCGGTGACGGCCACCTCGCGCATGTTGTCGCCGAACCGGGCGATCTTCAGGGAGCGGCTGGCCGTCGAGGCGCACGCCGTGTTCATCCAATCCGCGACGCCGGCGATGACGTCCGGTTGTTTCCAGTGCCCGGCGATGACCTTGCGGGTGACGTTCAATCTGGAGCAGATGAAACCGAACTCCCGGTCGCCGTGGGCGGATTGGTTCAGGTTCATGAAGTCCATGTCGATCGTGTCCCAGGGGATGTCCCGGTTGTACTGCGTATGCAGGTGGAGGAGGGGCTTGCGCAATTCGGACAGCCCCGCGATCCACATTTTGGCGGGGGAAAAGGTATGCATCCAGGCGATGAGCCCGGCGCAGGCGTCGGACGAATTCGCCTCCAGGAACAATCTCCCGATCGCCTCAGGCGTGGTGAGGACGGGTTTGTACACCACCTGATGCGGGAGCGATGAATGACGGTTGAAAAAATCGGCAATTTCCCGTGAATGATTTTCAACCTGGCGGAGGGTGTCCGGGCCGTACAGGTGCTGGCTGCCGGTGATAAACCAGAATTCATAGGCGGTGGATTTCAACATGCGTGCTCCTCTGCGAGAATGTGATTTTCATTGCGAGTCTTTGAGAATATAGTACATTTCAGCGGATTCGAAAATAGAAAGTCGAATTTCGACGAATCCCGCCCGGAGTACGGTTGGGGGAGCGCGGGCTCTTCAAACATCGCACCGGAGGCGGAATTCCCGAATGAAATATAGATACCCATTGACATCCTCACACCGACGATGTAATGTATCCACTTAGTCGCAGGTATTTTTCGTAATATGCGTTAACGGTAACGCAGAACGGCGTTCGTCCGGGCCGGGAAGCCCGCGCCGGGCGGGCGGCCGAGGATTTTCTGCGGACGACGGGGCGGCCGCCGGATGAAGCCGGGAAAAGTCGCCCCGGTCCGGTTTGGAATGACGAATGCGATCAACGACGCGTGAAAGGAGGTAATCACTTTTGCACATCGTGAACGGCGAAGCGTTTTCGGGGAAATAGCTCGCCGATCCGTTAATCATCCCGAATGAAAGAGGAGGAAGAATATGAAGAAAAACACTCGAAAAATTATGGTGATGCTGGCCATAATTGCCATTGTCAGCGCCTTGGTGGTATTTACCGGATGCCAGAAGGAAAAGGCGGCGACGGGGCTGATCAAGGTCGGCATCGTCAATCTGCCGCCGGAAGAATCCGGCTACCGGCAGGCCAATGTCGAAGCCATGAACAATGTCTTCTCAAAGGCGAACGGCTATGACGCGAAACAGACCAACACCGGCGACAACAGCGAGCAGATCGCTGCGGCGCAAGGGTACATTCGAGATGGGGTGGACTATCTCCTGATCTCGGCCGCAAACGCGTCCGGATGGGACGACGTCCTCAAGTCCGCAAAAGCCGCCGGCGTTAAGGTTATTCTTTTTGACCGTGCGATTGAAACGGACTCCTCGAACTATCAGGCGGCACTGCTCTCGGATATGGCTTTCGAGGGTAATACGGCGGTAGAATGGGTGTTAAAACAGAAACTGAATCCGATTAATCTAGTCCTTATTCGCGGTCAGTTGGGTTCCGCGGCTGAAATCGGGCGCAGCGCCGCAGTGCTCAAGGCCAAAGCGGACGGCAAGCTCAACGTCGTGGCCGATGGAACGGGTGGAGACAGTTGGAGCCTTGAGGAAGCCCGCAAAGTGGTTGAAGCCGCGATCGCGGCGAAAAAGGATTTCAACGTTATCTTCGCGGAGAACGACGGCATGGCGCAGGGCGCTGTTCAGGCACTCGAGGCGGCTGGTATCAGCCATGGCAAGAACGGCAAGGTCAAGATCATTGGTTTTGACTTCAACCGTTTTGCGCTTCGCAACGTACAGGCAGGTTACTGGGACGCAGACATGCAGTGCAGCCCGCGTCAGGCAGCCGAGATTTCCAGCTGGATTAAAAGCGGCAATCTCCCCAACGGAATCGTCTATCAGAAAGAAATTCTCGTTGATACCGCCACGATAACCAACGAAGACATCACCAAATTGGGGATCAATGCCGATCCCGGCGAGGGTGTGATAACACGGTAGTTGTTTTTTTTGTACAATTTCACAATCGATGAGGTTGTGTACGCGGTGCGGTGTTCGGATCCAGTCCGGTACACCGCATCGCGATTTGTTTGTAGAGTACCAGTAAGGAGATCCTTGATTGCGGTCACAAAACATTATTGAAATGAAGGGTATCTGCAAAGACTTCCCGGGGGTCAGAGCCCTGCATAATGTCGACTTCGTGCTCCGCAAGGGTGAGATCCATGCCCTGATGGGTGAAAACGGAGCGGGAAAGTCCACACTGATAAAGGTCATAACCGGGGTGTACGAAAAGGATGCCGGTCGGATTGCCTTAGACGGAAAGCCGATCCACTTCCGGTCGCCGCAGGAAGCGCAAAACTCGGGGATCGGCACGGTCTATCAGGAAATAACGCTGTGCCCCAATCTGACCGTGGCGGAGAATATGTATATCGGCCGCGGCCGATACGCTTTCGTTCAATGGAAGCGGATGAACGCCAAGACGAAACGACTGCTCGCCTCCCTCGATATCCCGGCGAGGCCGACCCAGGAACTTTCGAGCTGTTCGCTGGCGGTCCAGCAGATGATCGCGATCGCCCGCGCGGTCGATATGGACTGCAAGATTCTCATCCTGGACGAGCCGACGTCCTCACTTGACGAAGACGAGGTAAATAAGCTCTTCGAGCTCATGCGCGAACTGAAAGCTCGGGGCGTGGGGATTATCTTCATAACCCACTTTATCGAGCAGGTATACAAAATCAGCGACAGGATTACGGTGCTTCGCAATGGAGAGTTGATCGGCGAATACGAAACATCTTCGCTTCCCCAAATCGAACTTATCTCGAAGATGATGGGTAAGGCTCTGGATGATGTCACAAAGATAAGAAAACATGAGCCGCTTATATCCGACACCAGTGTACCGGTCTTCGAGGCTAAGGCGCTTTCGAGTGCTGCCGGGGTAAGGCCCTTCGACTTTAATATCCAAAAAGGCGAGGTAAACGGGTTTGCCGGGCTGCTCGGCTCCGGGCGCAGCGAAAGCGCCCGCGCCATCTTCGCCGCCGACAAGGTGACGGGCGGTGAAGTCAGGATGAAAGGCAAGAAAGTAAAGATCAAGACGCCCCTCCACGCCATGAAACGGGGAATAGGCTATCTCCCGGAGGACCGCAAGGGCGACGGCATTATCGCCGAGCTTTCGGTGCGCGACAACATCATTCTGGCCCTGCAGGTCATAAAAGGCTTTTTCAGACCGCTTTCGCGGAAACAGGCGGAGGCATTTGCCGACGAGTATATACGGAGACTGAACATCAAGACCCCGTCGGTCAACACGCCGATCACATCCCTTTCCGGCGGCAACCAGCAGAAGGTCATTCTGGCCCGCTGGCTGCTCACGAACCCCAACTACCTGATCCTCGATGAACCCACGCGGGGAATCGATGTCGGAACCAAGGTGGAAATTCAAAAACTGGTGCTCAAGCTCGCCGAAGGCGGGATGAGCCTGACCTTCATATCTTCGGAGATTGAGGAAATGCTTCGCACCTGCTCACGGTTGATCGTCATGAAGGACCGTGAAATCGTCGGGGAACTCAGTGGAATGCATTTGACGGAACAAGACGTCATGCAGGTGATAGCCCGGGGAGGAGAGTGATGCTGAAAATCAAATGATTTTCAGCATTTCCGATTATAATGGTTTTCCATGTCCTGACGGCATAATCAACTGGACCAGGTCGTCGATTATGGAACTGGAAAACCATTTGCTATGGAGTAGAATATGCGCGGGTTGAAAGCACAGGTATCTCATCTCTTCCTCCCCCTCTCGGTGCTGACGCTCCTCATTGTGATTAATCTGATAAAGGGCGCCGATTACTTCAGTCTCACCGTGGTCAACGGAGCATTGTACGGGAACATACCGAATATCCTGTTTGGCGCCTCGGAGTTGGTTATTCTGGCAATCGGCATGGCCTTGGTGACTGCGGCCTCACAAGGGCAGGACATAGGCATAGGTGCGAGCGCCACCATTACTT
>CAZKOS010000185.1:0-6110 GCA_964554445.1 uncultured Spirochaetaceae bacterium
GAGCCGGTGCCGCTTCACCCAGACGCTCACCGCCGTAAAGCGCTCGGCCATGAAGCCGAGGACGATCGACGTCGCCGTGCCCGCGACGAGGAGGGGCGGCGCGATGAACCAGACGCCGCCTCCCAGGAGGAGGCCGGCCGAGGCGATCTGCGCCGTGTTGCTCGCGAAGGCGCCGCAGACGCTCACGCCGACCAGGGTGATCTTGTTTCCGAAGAGCCGGTGGGCGCCGAGCATGGCGAGGGCGGCCGCCAGGCCGCCGGCCGCGGAGAGGAGGATGGTGGGTGAAAAAAGGGTGCCGAAGAGCAAACCCTGCGCGGCGACCTTGACCGCGACGAGGATCAACAGCTCGCGGGGCCGCAGGACCGTGAGCCCCACCAGGAAGGCCAGGTTGGCGACGCCGAGCCGGAAAAACTGCGGCTTGGGGATCATGTATTCGATCCCCGCCAGGAACAGGGAGAGCGCGGCGAGGACGGCGACGGTATCCAGCCGGTCAGTAGCTTTCCGCGTCATACGCCTTCCGGGGCCGGCCTTCGACCGTCACCAGCACCCGGTTGGGCAGGCAGGCGATCTGGGCGCCCGTGCGGTCGACGGCGCCCGTGTGCACGCAGACCTTCGTCGGGCAGGGCGAATCGACGACGCGCACCGTGCCGTGCTCGATGACGATGTCGGTGACGCCGAGCGGTCCGGCCGCCCTGATCTTCCGGTCGCGGTCGAGCGGGTAGTACGAGTCGCCGTCCGGCGTCCGCACGTGCGCGACCGCGGGCGCGGCCGGGTCGGCGTAGACGCGCCAGGCGAGAGCCCCGCTCAAGCACACGACGAGCGCGATGACGACGACGTCCCACGGTTTGAGGAACAGCCGCCTCCCGCCGCCGCGCGGGCGGCGGGGGCGACCGGCGTTATTTGACTGCGTCGAGGAGCGCCTTGGTTTTATCTGTTTTCTCCCAGGTGAACTGCTCGCGGCCGAAGTGCCCGTAGCTCGCGGTCTCCGTGTAGACGGGCTTCTTCAGGTCGAGCGCGGTAATGATCTGCTTGGGCTTGAAATCGAAGACGCGGCGCACCGCCGCCTCGATGACGTCGTCCGGTTTCGCGCCGGTGCCGTAGGTGCAGATGTAGAGCGAAACCGGCTCGGCCACGCCGATGGCGTAGGCCACCTGCACCTCGGCCTTGTCGGCCAGGCCCGCGGCCACGACGTTCTTGGCCACGTAGCGCGCGAAGTAGGCCGCGGAGCGGTCCACCTTGCTCGGGTCCTTGCCGGAGAACGCGCCGCCGCCGTGGCTCGCCATGCCGCCGTACGTGTCGACGATGATCTTGCGTCCGGTGAGCCCGGTGTCGCCGTGCGGTCCGCCGACCACGAACCGGCCGGTGGGATTGATGTGGTACACGGTGTCGCCGTTCAGGAGCGTCTGGGGAATCGCCTTCTTGATCACGTCCTCGATCAGCCCCTCTTTCAGCTTTTCGTACGGGACGTCCTCGGAGTGCTGGTGCGAGAGCACGACCGTCGTCACCCGGACGGGCTTGCCGCCCTCGTACCGCACCGTCACCTGGCATTTGCCGTCGGGCCGCAGGAAATCGAGCTTCTTCTTCTTGCGGACGTCGGCGGCGTGGAGCATGATCTGGTGGGCGTAGTAGATGGGCGCGGGCATGAGCTGCGGCGTGTCCCGGCAGGCGTACCCGAACATCATGCCCTGGTCGCCGGCGCCCTGCTCCTTATAGAGGCCCTGGCCCTCGGTGACGCCCTGGGAGATGTCGGGCGATTGCGTGTGCACGGTGGTGATCACCGAGCAGGAGTTGCAGTCGATGCCGAAGCACGGATCGGTGTAGCCGATGGCGTCGAGCTGCCTCCGGGCGATCTCCTGGTAATCGATGACGGCCTTGGTCGTGATCTCCCCGCCGACCATGACGAGGCCGGTGGTGGTGAACGTCTCGCAGGCCACGCGGGAATCGGGATCGTGGCGCAGGGCCTCGTCCAGCACCGCGTCGGATATCTGGTCGCAGACTTTGTCGGGGTGTCCCTCCCCGACGCTCTCCGACGTGAAAATGTAGTTTTCTCTGAATGACGGCATTGAATTTCCTCCTGAAAATTGAAAAATATCTATGGGCAGCTGTTGAAAAAGCTCAACTTTTTCAACAACCTGCTACTTGTCGCTCTCTTGCGATTTCGAGAAAAAGGCGGTGTCCTTGAGAATCGTCACGGTGTCCTCCACGACGAACGGCTCGTAGCGCACCCCGAAGCTTCCTTTCTTCACCCAGATCCTGACCATGGTGAGCGATTCCCCGCTGGATGTCACCATCTGGGGCAGCTCGTCGACGTGCGCGATGTCGGCGATCCGGAATTCATAGAACATGGTGTGGGAGCTCCACGGATCGAGGATGAGGATGATCTTCTCCTTGTCGTACGGGTGTTTCTTCGGCGCGCCGGAAAAAGCGACGTGCCCCTTCGAGTAATCGGCGAAGGTCGAATACTTGACGAGCTCGGTCAGGGATTCGGCGGTCAGGTATTTCCGGATGCTCATGGCGGCTCCTTCAATCGTTTTTCATCCGGTACGGCTGGCCGGTGGCCTCGAGCACCGCGCGCCAGAGCTCGCCGTCGGGAGACACGAACTTGCGCGACGAGTTGGCGAGCGCGAGCGGCACGTAGGTGAACTGCCCGTTCCAATGCCCCACCACCAGGCCGGTGTAGCCCCGCATGCCGGCGTGCACGGCGTGCTGGGCGAGCTGGAGGCAGTAGATGGCGTCGTCGGCGTGGGCGGCCACGGACCGGACGAGGTAGCTCGGATCGATGTACTTCATGTTGACGTCCATCCGCTCCTTCGCGAAATAGCCGCGGATGGCGTCCTTCAGGAAGAGGCCGATGTCGACCAGCTTCCGGTTGCCGGAATGGTCGGCGCCCTTCCGCCCGTCGAAGAACTCCTGGCCGGCGCCCTCGGCCGCGACGATCACGGCGTGGCCCCTGTCCTTGATCCGGTTTTTCAGGAGCGAAAGGAATCCCCGCGGCCCCTCCAGGTCGAACGGCACCTCCGGCACCAGGACGAAGTTGACTTCGTTCATGGCCAGGGCGGCGTTGGCGGCGATGAACCCCGAGTAGCGGCCCATCACCTTCACGAGCCCGATCCCGCCCGGCGCGCCGACGGCCTCGGTGTGCGCGCTGCGGATGGACTCGGAGGCCACGGCGAACGCGGTCTCCAGGCCGAAGGTCTTCTCCACGTAGGGGATGTCGTTGTCGATGGTCTTGGGGATGGCGACGACGGCGATCGCCCCCCCGCGCCGCTCGACCTCCGCGTCGATGTCCGCCGCGCCCCGGAGCGTGCCGTCGCCGCCGATGGTGAAGAGGATGGAAACCCCCTCCGCCTGCAGCCAGTCGACGATGGCGGCGGTGGACTGCGGCCCGCGCGACGAGCCCAGGAAACTGCCGCCCGTTTCATGGATGCCCTTGACCAGTTCCGGGGTGAGGCGCCGGGGCGGGAGCCCGTGGTCCTTGATGAAGCCCCGGTATCCGTACTGGATGCCCCAGATCGTTTCCACGCCGTAGCGGTAATGGAGCTCCATCACGAGGGACCGGATGACGTTGTTGATGCCGGGGCAAAGCCCGCCGCAGGTGACGATCGCGGCCCGGACGCGGTCGGGAGCGAAAAAGATTTTGTCCCGCGGGCCGGCCTTGACGAAGGCGGGAAGATAGGCCCCGCGTTTGACAACGGCTTCGATATTTTTCCGGTTGTGGGAAAGAACGACGGTGTCGTCGTCCGCGACGTAATTGGCGATGAAATCCCCGTCGCGGCTGGAGAGGCCGAGCGGAGAAGCGACGCGCGCCTCCCCCAGGGTCCTGACCGACAGTTGTTCGGGAGCGAGGTCTATAGTCTCCATACCGGATTGAGCCCCATTTTTTCTTTCACGTCACGGATGATTTCGGCGGCGGCCGTCAGCGATCGTCAGCGACCGTCAACGCCCCTTCAGCGACCGGACGGCAAAAACGGGCGTTTTCATATGGAAGCGCGCGGACGTCCTTCGGCCGGGCGCGCCAAGTATAATACTTTTCCCGGTTCGGGTCAAACTCTCTCCTCATGAGCTCAGCCGTTCTCAACACGCTTGGAGAGAAAACACGGAGCGCACAGAGACAATGGAGAGCATGGAGAAGGAAATGCGGAAAACAGGATAAAACGCTCTTCGTACTATAGGGGGCGGTATCCGGATCGTCAAGAAGGAAGCCCGGTGATAAAGCGATTCTCATGATGGGTGAGACGTACGTTCGTTGAGCGTAGTCGAAACGAACGAAACCAGTGCAGTGCCCCTCGACGACGCTCGGGGAACGATTAGAATGTCAAAAAAACCATGAAATCATCGCCATATTTGGAATTGCTGCCGGTGATAAAACGATTCTCGTCCCGGACGGGCTTGCCGTTCAGAAGACCGGCCGAGACCGCAGTCCCACTATTCCTTTTCTTCGACGCTGCCGATCGAGTATTCCTCGATCAGGCCGAGGTATTGATCGTCGATCGTCTTGAAGCACAGGCCGTTGTCGTAGAGCTCGCCGTCCCGCCTCGTCCACGCGACTTCGGCCGTGGCGTGGATCTCCTCGTCCGTAAAGGGGAGCAGGAATTTGAGGTTGTAGCGGGTGCCGATTTCCAGCGGCGCCCCCTCGGTCGTGACGCAGATTCCGCCCCGGCTGATATCCTTCGTCACGGACTGCTTCGCCTCGTCGCCGGAGACGCTCGAGTGCTCGATCTCCGTGTGGAGGAGATAGCGGTGATATTGACGGCGCTCGTTCATGCGTACGGCCCCCTTTGATTTTTATAATGAATGCGAAGACTCCGCGACCGGCCGGGTGGCCGTCAGACGCAATCCTTCAGTTCGCGGATGAGCTTGAAATGCCTGAGCTTGGTGATCGCCTTTTCCTGTATCTGGCGCACCCGTTCCCTCGTGATGCCGAGCATCTTTCCCGTTTCCTCGAGGGTGAAGGGCCCTTCGCCGGCCAATCCGAAACGGAGCTGGATGATCTTCATCTCCCGGTCCGAAAGCTGGCGCAGCACCCGGCCGATGGTGTTCTGGAGGGTGATGTTGAAGACGCTTTCGAACGGCATTTTGGAATTGTCGTCGGGGATGAGGTCCGAGAGGCGGGTCACGTTCTCGTCGTCCACGGTCGTGTCGAGCGACGTGGTTTCCTGCGACAACTTGACGATGTCCTTGATCTTGGTGACCGGGAGATTCATGTAGGAGGCGAGCTCTTCGTTGCTCGGGTCGCGGCCGAATTCCTGGGCCAGGTGTTTGGCCACGTAATAGCATTTCTTGATCATGTTGAGCATGTGCACCGGGATGCGGATCACCCGGCCCTTGTCGGCCAGGGATTTGATGATCGCCTGTTTGATCCACCAGGTGCCGTAGGTGGAGAAGCGGCAGCCCTTCCGGTAATCGAACCGCTCGACGGCCTCGATCAGCCCGATATTCCCCTCGTCGATGAGGTCGAGCAGACTCAGGCCGCGGTGCTTGTATTGCTTCGCGATGGAGACCACCAGGCGCAGGTTGGAATTGATCATCCTGGTTTTGAGGGAGGTGAGCCTCATCTCGAGCTTGATTTTTTCCTTATGGAATTCCTGCGTGCGGATCCGCTTGTTGACGTGGTCGCGTTTCAGCGCGATGATTTTCCTGCGGTGGGTGTCGATTTTCCGGCCGATATCCTTCTCCTCCTCTCCCAGGAGAAGCGGGTACTGGGATATCTGCTGGAGGTAGAGGGCGAGAGGATCGCTCTCATACGATGAATATTGAGAGTCATCGCCGAAATCGAAAAAGTTGCCTTTCAGTAGTTGATAAGACTTGGGAAGGATCATTTGACTGCTCATAGGGCCCCCTTGGCGTCATCAACAAATTTATTCAAAATCTATAATATCTTTAACAAAATGTCAAGACATATTTCTAAAAAAAATAAATTTTCTTTAATATATAAATGCCTTAAAATATCGCTGTTTCGGTCAAAAAGTGGGAGGGCTTTTCTTCAATTATCATTATAAAGCATATTTTATTAAAAAACTATATTTATTACAATTTAATTAAATTATGCTCATACCTGGCCGGGAGGCTGTTGAAGAAGCTCAACCCGATCGACAGCCCGCTAATCTTTC
>CAZKOS010000186.1:0-6029 GCA_964554445.1 uncultured Spirochaetaceae bacterium
CTGTTCCAAATATTGCAGGATGTTAGTTAGTAAAAACGACCTGATCCCATTCAAATTTATTAGATGCCTTTCCATCATTATATGATGAAATTCTCTGCATTAATATACGCCGATTGATAATTTCTATTTCATTTGATGATAGGATCCATTTTTTTCTATCCAAACTAAACGCTTTATAATCGGTAAATTCATTTTTCTAAATTCAGATGCAATTATTTCTATAGCCGCTTTAGTATATTTTTTTAATTGGCTCAATAGCTCTTCGCTAATGAAAACTCTCAATTCATTATCCTTTCTATGCTATTATACTCTGCTCGTCCTTTGAAGAATTATATGCTTCAAAGATAGTAAATACCTTCAAACTATTTTTTTCAAGTTATTTTCTTGAAAGAACTCAGTAACATCTTTTCGGGACACAGAGGGAACTATGAGCCCTTCGTCGACAGCCGGGACCTCCTCATCGACAACCGGGAGTGGCAAATCAGTGCGCACATTCGGTGATGCACAACCGGTAGCATGCGGCCGGTATTGCACCGCCACATACGCATATCAATCGTTTCCCCCGGATTGGTCCTTCCTCTTTGCTCTCTTCATCTTATACGCGTTCATCTCTGCCTTATTGAAACATTTTTTGCGAGATGCGCCATTATCGTCTGAGAGAATTCGCTCTGACAAGAAAAAAAGGTGAAAAAGCGATGAAATAGTTGATCGGTCTGAATAAACGGCGGTCAGCCGGCCAGATACTCCATGCCCTGCTCCCTCGTGTCGAGAACGACGAGCTTGGATTTCGACATGAGATTGATCATGTTGACGAGCAGTTTCTGGACCCCCGCGACTCCGACGACGCACTCCTTCTCGACCTTGCCCGAAGAGGCGGTATAGATGGCGAACTCGCGCAGCGCGTCGACGACCTCCTGGTCCGACTGGGCGTCGGTGACGTCGGAGAGAAACGACATCGCGCTCCCGGCGGCATCGGTGATCCGGCGGGCCTCCTTGATGCATTCGAACACCGTTTTCTTGTCTTCCGGGTCTTTGGCGCGCAATCCGGAATAATCGATCAGCAGGACTTTCTTTCCCTTGTGGTCCACCACTTTCACCCGGTCCATGATTTTTCCTCCCCGCGAAATAATGACAATGATAATCGAGACCGGCTTGAAATGCCACGGATTTTGAACGGCCTGAAACGAGGACGGATGCGGAAAGAGAGCGGGCCCGCGGACACCGTCGATCGCGGGCGGGCGCTTCAGCGATCATCTTCGTTTATCACCCCGAGGATGATTTCCGGAAACACCTTTTTTCGCACCGCCTTTCGATACTCCATCTCCTCCCGCGTCCTTCCGCTGATCAGGGATTTCTTGAGCACGATGTTATCCGAAACGCTCAAGAGCGCGGCGAGCGATTTTCCGGCCGCCTCCGCCGCCCGGAAGGCGGCGGCCGTCTCCATTTCGATCGCGTTGCAGCCGAAGCCCATGATCTCGTCCAGCCGGAGGAATTGCGCGAAGACCGTGTCGATGCTGAAGACCCTGCCGCGATGCAATCCCGCCCCGCGTTCGCCGCAGACGCGCCCGGCGACGGCGTTCAGTTCCGCGTTCAATCCGGGGTCGGGGCGGGCGATCTCTCCGAACGGATCGGCTTCCGCAAGCGGCCCGGCCTTCAGGTACCGGCTCGCGCCGTCGCCGCAGACCGAATACTCGGGCACGACGACGTCGCCTATCCTCATGTTCGCGTCCAGCGCTCCCACCGAGCCGATGAACACGATCCTCCGGCACGGCGTCAGGCCGAGGACGAGCACCGCGTCGACGGCGAGCGGCGCGCCCACCCCGGTCCTGAGATAGGTGATTTCGGCGCCGTTCACCGTGATATTCCAGGCGGTGACCGACGCGGCGCGCGACAACAGCGTGCTTGCGCCGCCGAAATCGCCCAAAAAACCGGGCTCCCACCAGGGCGCGAGAACGACGGTCGGCCGCACCTGGTCCCGGCGCAGCCCCAAAAACGACCGGCAGACGTCGTCGGGCGTGGAGCCGTACCGTGCTATTCCCTCGACGAGATCGTCGTACAGCATGGCAATGTCTTCGCATGAATCGACGAAGCGTGTCTACCGGAGACGGCCCCTGATCCGCGGAAGGCGGCGACGCGATCACGCGCCTCCTCGCCCGATCGCGTACTTGATCTGCACGAGCCCGTTCGCAAACGTCCTCGTCTCCCGATTGTCGAGAGCGATTTCCCGAGGCAGATCGCCGAACAGCGGAATGCCCGAACCGAGGAGTACCGGGACAACGGTGAGCGTCAGCTCATCGATCAGTCCGGCGCGCAGGAAATCCCGAACGGTCCGGCCGCCGTCGATATACAGGTTCCCGTATCCCATCGCCCGCAAGCCGGCGACGATCCCGGCCGGCTCGCCGGAGAGAACGGCCGCGTACTTTCCGCCGGCGGCTTCGGACATGGTCCGGGAGAGCACGAAGACCGGCTTCGCGTACGGCCACTCGCCGAGGGAGAGAACCGCTTCATAGGTCATCCTGCCCATGACCACCGCGTCGATCGTCTCCATGAACCCGGCATACCCATAGTCTTCCCCCGGCGGGGCCTCGATCCCGGTCAGCCAGTCGAGCGACCCGTCCCGCCGGGCGATGTACCCGTCGAGGCTCGTCGCGATGAAAACCTTGTTCGCCATGATCATTCTCTCTGGATATTATCTCTTCTTCTGCGCGATCTCCGTCTTCACGGCCCACCCCGAACGTCGCCGCGGGGTGTTCTCCGCGTCCTTTCTGTTGAGCGCACACGGCGATGGGTTCACTCCACGAGCCAGTCCATCGCCTTGTCCGCGGTGTCGAACATCACGAGCTTCGTTCTGGAAATGAGATTGATCATGGAGACCAACGCCTTCTGCACCCCGCTCACCCCGACCGCGCATTCTCGTTCAACTTTATCGAGCGACGTGGTCGTCCGGCCGAAATCCTGCAAAGCTTTCACGACCTCTTTGTCCGACACCGTGTCGGTGACGTCGGAAAGAAATCGAATCTTCCCGGTCGAGCGCCGGGCGATCTCCGTCGCCTCGGCGATGATGCCCAGGACGATTTTCTTGTCCGCCGGTTCCGGCGCCCTCAGGCCGGTGTAGTCGAGGTAGAGGATCCGCTTTCCCTTATGGGTCACCCAGCGCACGCGTTCCATCGGCACCTCCTGAGAAAAATGATACGCGAGACGAGGGCGGAAAGCAACAAACAGATTGTAGAGACGCACGGCCGTGCGTCTCTACAATTCGATCCCGAACACCCGAACACCCGAACGGTTGCCATCGCCCTCATTCGCGGTTATAATCACCCAAAATGCAAATTATAAAAAGGAGAGAAACATGTCGATCTCATTCAACCTGCGCAACTACATTGAAAAGTTCTGGGTTCCCGAGGAAAGCCGCTTCATGCGTCTGGACCTGCAGGAATATTACCGGGCGGTGTTTCAGTACCTGGCGAAGAGGGAGAAGGCGATTACCGACCCCGGGGCGGCCGACGCCTTCAAGCCCGTCCTGATCGATTTTTTATCCGCCTGCAAGGTGAAAATCGACGGCCACGTCGACGATGCGGAAATCGATCAATCGTTCGCCGCGCCCATCGGAAAACTTTTCGCGAAAAAAGGCGAATATGGCAATGACCGGTGCGAGCTGCCCCTCGTGAGGAGAACGGTCGATTTCCTGAAATCGCACAAGGGCTACCTGACGAAAAAAGCGCTGGCGGGCTTCAAGACCGCCTTTGCGGCGTTCCTGAAAGCGACCTACGCCCAGGTCAAGGCGAGCGGCGGCTGAACGCGGGGGACTGTCAGCGACGCAATTTCCTTGTCCCGAGCGAGGTGAATTGATTATCGTCTTATTGGGAGGCGAATCATGGTCGTCGGTTGTCCCAGGGAAATCAAGAAGCACGAGTACCGGGTCGGGCTCACCCCGCATTGCGTGCGGGCCTACCGGGCTCGCGGCTGTAAGGTCATTGTGGAAAAGGGAGCGGGCGCGGGCTCCGGCTACGATGACTCGGATTACGAGGAGGCCGGGGCGAGCCTGGCCGCGGACGCGGCCGGGGTGTGGTCGCGATCGGACATGGTCGTCAAGGTGAAGGAGCCGCAGCCCGGGGAGTACCGCTTTTTCCGCGAAGGCCTCATCGTCTACACCTACTTCCACCTGGCCGCCGCCCCGGCGCTCGCGGCCGAGCTTTTGGCGAAGAAGGTGACCGCCGTCGCCTACGAGACGATCGAGCTCGACGACGGCGCGCTCCCCTGCCTCACGCCCATGAGCGAGATCGCGGGCCGGCTCGCCGTGCAGGAGGGCGCCAAGTATCTGGAAAAGGAGTTCGGCGGCCGGGGGATCCTCCTCGGCGGCGTGCCCGGCGTTCCGCGCGGCACGGTCGGCATCCTCGGCGGCGGGACCGTGGGGACCAACGCCTGCAAGATCGCCACCGGCATCGGGGCGAGCGTCTCCATCCTCGACGTCAACGCCCGCCGCCTCGCCTACCTGGACGACATGTTCGGAAGCCGCATCACCGCGCTCTACGCCACCGAGGCCAATATCGAGGCCATGGCGCGGGAATCCGACATCCTCATCGGCGCGGTGCTCATCCCCGGGGAGGCGGCGCCCAAGCTCGTGAAGCGGGACCATTTGAGGCTGATGAAGAAAGGCGCCGTGATCGTGGACGTGGCCATCGACCAGGGCGGCTGCGCGGAGACCTCGCGCCCCACCACCCACGACGACCCGATCTACATCGTGGACGGCGTGGTCCACTATTGCGTGACCAACATGCCCGGCGCGGTCGCCTTCACCGCCACTACCGCCCTGACCGGCGTCACCCTCCCCTACGGGCTCAAGCTCGCCCGGGACGGAGCCCTTAAGGCGGCGGAAGCCGACAAGGCCGTGGCCCGCGGCGTCAACACCTACGGCGGAAAGTGCGTGCACGAAGGCGTGGCCAGGAGCTGCGGCCTGCCCTACACGCCGCTTTTCGGCGGCGCCTCGGCCCGGAAACGGGGGGGAAACGCGGAGTGACGGCCGCGGTCTCGATCCGATCCATTCCACCAGCCAATCCTTTGCTTCCTCGATGGCGTTTCTGAAAGTCGGTTTCGTTTTGTGCTCGATCCCTTTCAGGCGGTCCATTTTCCGTTTCCTCTCCGAAAATACAATTTCCATGCAAAGCGAGGCGGCCGGGAAATGCCGATGAGTCTGATAGAGGGAAAGGCGGCGGAACACACCCTGAGCCTGGAAATACTTCTTTTCCCCCGCGGCCGGGATTCAGGGAAGCTTCACTCGTCAATAAGCAGGGATGGCCGGGAATCGCAGGTACCAAGATCGCCATTTCAATTTTCATCTTTCATTGCCAAAGATTCCACCGTCTATGCAAACAGGTTTATCAAAATCCTTATTTCGAAAACGAACATACTGAAAAAATATTCTTACAGCGGCCGGATGCTTCCCGAATTGCAGGATGAAACGATTAGCGAAATCATTTAAGCAAAAATTTGCTCTCGAAATAATTGATACAATCATCAGGGACGCCGACAAAAAAGTCTCTTGAGGGTTTCTTGTTTTTCACATCAATATCTGTTACATTTTCCTTATGAAAACGCTCGATGAAATCAAATCAGCCGTCACCCATCTCCCCACCCGCGAATTTTCCCGCTTCCGCAAATGGTTCGATGAATATGAGGCGAAACAGTGGGACAAAAAGATCGAAAAGGACATTAAAACCGGCCGGCTCGCAAAAAGCGGCCGAAAAGCCCTGAAAGATTTTCAACTGGGGAATTGCTCATCCCTGTGAGGCATTTTACCAGCTCCGATTTCTGGAGACACTTTGAGAGACTCCCGGAACAGATAAAAGAAACCGCGGATAAAAATTTCAAGCTACTCAAAACCGATCCGCACCATCCGTCGTTGAAGCTCAAAAAAATAAACGATTTTTACTCAGTACGCATCGGCTTGAAATACCGTGCCCTGGGGATCGTGGCTCCGGAAGGAATCATTTGGTTCTGGATCGGCAATCATAGTGAATATGACAAATTGA
>CAZKOS010000187.1:0-6024 GCA_964554445.1 uncultured Spirochaetaceae bacterium
GAAAGGCGCGGATGAAAGAAGAAAAATGAAAGACGATTTGGCCGGTTCGATCTACTCCGTCGCGCTCCTGACGGGCGAGTTCACTCTCCGTTCCGGCCGTGTCTCGCATGAATATTTCGATAAATATCTCGGCGCAGCGGATCCCGAACTGCTGGACCGGATCGCGGAAAGCATGGTGCCCCTCATTCCCGCAGGGACGGAAGTCCCGGCGGGACTGAAAATGGGCGGCATACCCATCGCCACCGCGCCTTCTTTAAAAACCGGCCTGCCGGCGGCCTTCGCACGCAAGCGGGCCAAGGAATACGGCACCTGCAAGCTTGCCGAAGGCGCGGCCGTCGCGGGCAGGCGCGTCTGCATCGTCGAGGACGTGATTACGACCGGCGGCCAGGTGATCGCCAGCGCCGATGAATTACGGGCGGCCGGCGCGCGGGTCGAGCACGTGATCTGCGTGATCGAGAGAGACGTCGCCGGCCGCAATTCGATCGCAGACGCCGGACTGGCTTTGCCTGCGCTCTTCACGATGGACGAACTTGAAAAAAACGCGAGTTTTAGAAAAGACCGATGAGAAGCAGCCGCGCCGATTACTTTAATCACGACAGCGAAGCATCCGGTTACGACCGGGACGTGGCCGACGAATCGAACCCGATCCGCACGGGCTACCGGGCGGTCATCGACTTCATTGGATCGCGGACTCCGCCGGATACCGACGTCCTGGATTTGGGCGCCGGCACGGGAAACACCGTCCTCGCCCTTCCCCCTTCCTGCCGGTTCACGGCGGTGGACGTCTCGGAGAAGATGCTCGCCCTGGCCAAGACAAAACTGGCCGGGCGAAACGCGGTCTTCATCAAGGACGACATTCTCGGATTCGTCGACGCACGCGACCTCAACAAATTTCACGTCATTGTCTCGACCTACGCCCTCCACCACCTCGCGCCGGAAGAGCGGAGCGTTCTCTTCCGGACGATGTTCCGAAAAACGCGCCCGGCGGCAAGAATCCTCATCGGCGACATCATGTATGCAAACGATGACGACAGGAATCGTATCATCGACAAGTATAAGATCGAATCCCCCGATCTCGCGTCGGATTTCCAGGACGAATTTTTCTGGAACGTCGGGGAAAGCGCGGCCGACGTTAAGCAGTCCGGCTGGAAATCCGGATGGAGAAGGTTCTCCGACCTGTCATGGACGGTCGAGCTCGCCAAGACCTGATTGATTGACGTATACAATTATTCCGAATCTCGTTTCCCCTGTTTTCTCTTCATTCGCGTTCATTCGCGTCAGTCACTACATGTCTTCACCACGCCCTTAGGTATTTCCGCCCAAGAATTTTCCTTCTCCATCCGTGCTATCCGTCCTCATCAGTGCTATCCGTGTTCACCAACTCGACTTGTTTTCGCCCCGCTCCGTGACTACACTGAAAACATGAGAGCATTTCCCCGCGGCATCGCCTCCGTTTTTCTCGGCACACTCAGCGCACTCTGGACGCTGACGGCCTGGCAATGCACGAGCGGTCCCGTCCAGGACCCGCCGCTGAGAGCAGATCCCCCGGCGGAGGCCGCACCGGCACCGACCGGGCCCGCCGGACATTCCGGCCGCGAAGTCCTCGAGGCGTTTCTCGCCGCCTACCCCGGCCGCTTTCACAGCGTCGCGCTCGTCGACGGCGACTGGACCATCGCGGGCGACGGCGTCCGGTTCTTCTGGGCCGACGGCCGGCTCCTCCCGCAAAGCGCGCTCGCGCACGCAGAGAAATATACGCCCCACCCCTTCTACCGCTATCCCGCGGACCAGCCGCCCGTGCCTGAATACTCAACCGACGAAATTGCCGAGCTCAGGTCCAGGATCGAACATCGGGAGAAGAAGCCCCCGGCGCGCCATCCCGGGTTCTATAATTACATCTGGCGGGCCCGCGACCACAAGAGCGCCGAGCGGCGCACGCAGGGCTTCATGTTCCTGGGCAAGCCGGTCCGGGTGAACGTCGCGCTCGTCCCGGTTTTACGGGCGATCAACGCCGAGATCGCGGCGCGCTCGCGCACGGACGGCGAGCTCAAGCGCTTCGTCGCCTCGATCAGGGAGCTTTCGGGCTTCTACTGGCGCAACATCGCCAATACCGGGTCCTTGAGTTACCATTCATACGGCGCGGCCGTCGACGTCATGGCGCGCAACCCGAAGCGCAAGGAGACCTACTGGCTGTGGGCCAAGGCGCGCGATCCGGACTGGTTCACCCGGCCGCTCTCCGCGAGGCTTCAGCCGCCCGCCTCGTTCGTCGCCGTCTTCGAGAAATACGGCTTCGTCTGGGGCGGCAAGTGGTTCTACTACGACACCGTTCACTTCGAGTACCGCCCGGAGATCCTCATCTTGAGCGGCCGGTCTGTCACACGCCCGCCGGTGCGGTGAGGGAGAGGGAACCACGGATGGGCACGGATAGCACGGATAATACGGATGGGAAAAGGAAAAAAGAAGTATCAGTAAAATTCAATTACTGCTGTTTTAATCTACGGAATAGGCTTAGCCGATATTTTCACTTTTTAGTAAATAATCCGCTGGTATACGTTCGCCCTGACTCGCCTAAAACTACGTTGCGAAATGCACCCGGCGAAGGATCTCTTCCATCCTCCTCTTAACTCTTCTCCATATTTTATCCGTGCCATCCGTATTATCCGTGCCCATCCGTGTTATCCGTGGTTCCCTCACCGGCCGCGCGGCGCGGCGACCGCTTTCTGCCGGTAGCGGGCCTCGATGGCGCGGATCGCGGAGGGCATGGCGAGGAAGAGCGAAGCGAGCTCGGGATCGAAGAGGACGCCCGATTTGCTTCGGATGAAATCCCGGGCCTCGTCCTCCGTCCAGGGCTTCTTATAGGCGCGGCGGGAGACGAGCGAGTCGTAGACGTCGGCGATGGCGACGATGCGGGCGAGAAGCGGGATCTCCTTCCCCCGCTTGCCCGGACCGAAGACGATCGGGCGGGCGCGCAGGTCGGCCATCTTTCCCGGGTAGCCGCCGCCGTTCCACTGCTCGTGGTGGTTGAGCGCCACCTCGGCGGCCGCGCGGTCCCAGGGCGAGCTCGTGTTGAGAAAGAGCCGCGCGCCGTAGACGGTATGGCAGCGGACCAGGTACCGCTCGCGCGGGGTGAGCTTGCCGGGCTTCTTCAGGAGCACGTCGCTCACCGCCACCTTGCCCACGTCGTGGAGGATGGCCGCCAGGCGCAGCGACTCGCGCGTCAGGCGCCGCTCCTCGGGAGAGACGGCGCGCCTCTTCGCCCAGGCGAGGTATAGGCGCGAGGCGATGGCGCTCACCCGCTCGGCGTGCGCGGCCGTCTCCGACGGGTCGCGCAGGGCGGCCATCTCCACCATGCGGAAGGCCATCTCGCGCGTGAGCCGCGCGTTCTCGACGGCGTAGCCCGCGTTGGCCGCGAGCTGGGTCACGTAGAGCGCGTCCCCCGGCGCGAAACGCCCCCGGCCGCCGGCCGCGTTCGAAAGCTCGAGCACGCCGAGCACGGCGTTGTTGCGCGCGACGACCGGCACGGCCAGCACCGAGCGCGTCCGGTACCCCGTCCGGCGGTCGAGCTCGGGATTGAAGCCGTAACCGGCGCCCCTCCCGACGCGATAGGCGTCGTCGACGAGGACCATTTTGCCCGTGGCCGCGACGTATCCGGGAATGGATGTTTTATCCAGGGGAAGCACGGATTTGAGGTATTCCTGCTTGAGCGACGCGTCCGCGTCCCTGAAGAGCGCGTCGTTCTGGACGAAGTTGAAGTGGAGCCGCCCCTTGGCCGCCAGGTACACAATGCCGGCCTCCGCCCGCGTGAAGCGCCGGGCTTCCGCGAGGATGCGGTCGAGAAGCGTGTCGAGATCGCGAAGCCGCGACTGGTCGACCGCCCGCTTCGCCGCGACGGTCGCTCGCGTCGAGAGCCCGTCCCGCGTGACCTCGCGCGTCCCGCGGCGAGCGAAAGAAGCCTTGGCTGCGCGGCGGGGACCGCGCGAGGCGGGCCTCTTCCGGGATTTCGCCCGCGTCCCGGCGCGCTTCGCGCGTTTCGCCGCCTTTTTCGTCACGTGCTTCGCCTGACGCCGCCGCTTCTTCTTCATGGCACTTATAGTTTACGAGAAACACGCGGCGGGAGGCAAGTTTTAAAGCGATTGAATCCGGATAAAAATCCGCGGTTTCCCGTTCTCCAGCATTCGAAGATATACAACCGGCGTCGAACAAATTCCGCATAGCCGCGGAATGTGAACGCATCTCCCAACCGCAAACCGATTGGATTCACCGCCTTGTACCGTCAACGGGAATCCGGTTACAATAATGGAATACAACCCTTGCGGAGGAAACCGATGAATCGATTGAAACCGACGATTTTGACAATAAGCTTGGTCGCGCTGGCCTTCAGTGCCGCCGGCTGCAATAAACAAGACAAAGCCGGGGGGATCAAGGTCGGCGACACGGTGACGGTGCAATACAGGGGCACGCTGGCCGACGGCAGCGTTTTCGACCCGGGAGACCGTCCGCTCACCTTCACGGTCGGCGGCGGCGAGGTGATTCCCGGCTTCGACAAGGCCGTCCGCGGCATGAAACTCGACGATTCGGAGACCGTCACGATTCCGGCCGACCAGGCGTACGGCCCGGTGAACCCGGACCTCGTCAGGACGTTCAAACGGAGCGACCTGCCGGACATGAAAAACCCCACCGTGGGGCAGACCGTCAGGGTCCCCGGCGGCGGCGTGCGCACCGGCAGGATCGTCGCGGTGACGGACAAGGACGTCACCATAGACGGGAACAACCTCCTGGCGGGAAAAAGCCTGACCTTCTTCATCAGGGTGCTTGAGATAAAGTAAGTCCGAAAAAACAAGCCTAAAAGTCTCCTAATTAATACTCGGATCTGACGTTTCATAATTCCCAGGCGTTATGGACATATGGAGAATGCCTGTCCGGATATGAAATTCGCCGGCATCCAGGATACATTTGTATTGTTCAGGGAGGATAACCGATGAAGAGAGCAGTCATCGCCGTTGCGTTTCTCGCCATCCTCTGTTCGGCCTGCCGGCCACCGGCCGGTACCGGCACGAGCACGCCGCCGGGGCCGGTCCCGGCCACGGAGAAACAGATCGCGGTCGACCAGTTCGGCTGGCGCACAGGGGACGTGAAGGTGGCCGTCCTGGCCAAGCCGATCAATGGGTTCAACAACAACGTGGTATATACCCTGCCGGCCGACAATGCGCCATTCGAGGTACGCCGGTCGAGCGACGACTCGGTCGTCTATGCGGGCACCGTGACCCGCCGGAACGGCGGGAGCACCAACGCGCAATCCGGCGACCAGGCCGCCTGGGCGGATTTTTCCGACGACCTCACCACGCCGGGCACCTACTACATCTACGATCCCACGAACGATATCCGCTCCTACGATTTCGAAGTCCGGGACAATATCTACAACGACATCCTCAAGACCTCGGTCCGGACGTTCTATTATCAGCGCTGCGGAATCGCCGTTAACCTGGAGAATTGGAACCACGCGGCCTGCCACGTCGGCACCAATCAGGATACGGCGGCGCACTTGTGGAACGGCTCGGACCAGGGACAAGCCCGGGACGTGAGCGGCGGCTGGCACGACGCCGGCGACTACAACAAATACGTGCCCTTCACCCTGGACACGGTCTGGCACCTGATGATGGCTTATGAAATGGCCCCGAATAAGACCGCCTTCGGCGACGACTGGGGCATTCCCGAATCGTCGAACGGCGTGCCCGACCTCCTGGACGAAATCAAGTACGAGCTCGACTGGCTCCTGAAGATGCAGATCAACAGTCTCGACGCGGACAACGGGTCGGTCTGCAACCGGGTGGGCGTGCTCAATTACGTCACCGCCTATCCACAAGCTGACACGGAAAAACGGTATTACACCCAGGCCACCTCATGGGCCACGTCCACCATGGCGGGCCTCTGCGCCCATGGCGCGCGGCTCTTCGCCTCCTTTGGGGCGCAGTATCCGGGCTACGCCACAACCTTGGCCAATGCCGCCGAAAGCGCCTGGACCTGGCT
>CAZKOS010000188.1:0-6020 GCA_964554445.1 uncultured Spirochaetaceae bacterium
ATTAAAATGAGCCATGGAAAGCGGGGGCCTCGCAATGACTTTTTTTTCCGAACGCTCTTCTTCCTTCTCTCTCCACCCGTGTCATCCGCGCACCTCCGGAGTTGTTTTTCTCTCTGCGCACGGAAAGCCGTCGCTGGCGGCCGCCACGATTTTACCATAATAAATTCCAATTGGCCTTGTTTTCGACATGAGAAAATCACCCGGCCGCGTGATGGTGTCGGACATGGATTGTGCATCCGCCGATAAACTCCGCCGGCTCGCGTGGCCGGTCCTCCTCCTGGGCCTGTTTCTTCTCCTCCTCAAGCTCGTCGCGCTGCGGGCCGCGCCCCGCGACCTCGACTTTCTCCTCGCGCCGGCGGTCTCGGCGGCGAGCCTTCTGACCGGAGACTCCTTCGCGTTTTCACAGTCGGCCGGCTACATTCACCAATCCGGCCGGATCGCGGTCGCGACCGATTGCAGCGGGATCAAGCTCTGGGGCGCCGCCGCGGCCTGCGCCGCGGGCCTCTCGATGCTGCGCCGGCCGCGACCGTTCGGCGGGCGGGCCCTCCTCGGCTTCGTCCTCTGCCTGGCCGGCTCCTGCCCGTTCGCCGTCTTCCTCAACGCGGTCCGCATCGCGGCCGGCACCGCGGCTTATCTCGCCCTCCCCCCGGGAACTTCCGCCCGCCTCGCCCGGACACTGCACGCGAGGCAGGGCGCGCTCATCGAGCTGGCCGGTCTGGCCGGTTTCGCCCTGTTGGTTTTCATCATCGAACGAAAGGCGGTTCGTGAATCATGACGATGATTCGTTTCCCCAAAGCCCCGGCCGCGCGGACGGCCGGTTACTGGCTGTTCGTCACCGCGCCCTCCCTCGTTTTTTTCCTGACGGTGCTGCACGAGGTCCTCGCCTCACCCGCGTCGCCGGGCCGGCCGTTTCTCCTGCCGAGCGCGGCGGTCTACGCCGCTCTCTGCCTCGCGGCCGCCGTCGCCGCCTGGCCGCTCTTCGGCAAAAAAAGGTGGATCGAGCCGGCCTTCCTGGCGGCGGCCGCGGCCCTGCCGCTTGTCCTTATCGTTCTCAATTCTTTCGGCCTGGACAAAGGTCAAAACGCATGGTTGTTCGTGACGACCTGCGCGCCCTTGTCCGTGCCCGTATTGTACGCCCTGTCCGGTTTGGGCCGTCTCCCCAGGCGCCCGGCCTCGGCGTCCGCCTCGTTTCTCTTCGGCCTCCTCTCGCCCTTTCTCCTGGCCCAGGCGCTTCTGGCGGCGCTCACCGCCTTCGTCCGGATCGATAACGCGGCGCTGCCGGTCATTCTCACCCTCGCCACCGCCCTGCTCTGCCTCGCCTTTTATTTTTTCTACTTCCGCGGCCTGAACCTCGTCTCCGGCGGCCTCGCGGAAAAAAAGGTCTCGGTGATCCTGATTCTCGTTTTCTCCGGCCTGCTTCCCCTCCTCGGCCTTTTCGGGTTGCTCCTGACGCGAAGCGGCGCCGGCGCCTTCTCCCTCGCCAACGCGTTCGGATTCCTGCCCCGGAATTACGGCCCCGGCTTCTTCATCCCCCTGCTCTTTTCCCCCGCGGCCGGCGTGCTCCTGGCGGTGCGGCCGCGCGGGCCGGGCCGCCTGCCGCTTGTCGTCTTCGTCCTGCGCCTCGTCCTGGTTCCCTATTCGCTCTCCCTGCTTCTGACCGCGCTTCCGCTCCTGGCGTTCGTTCCCTACCTTCTCATGTTTCTCGGGACGGGCGCGGCGTTCGCGCTGATCCCCGCTCTCTGTTTTTTCCACGTCCGGCGCCTGGTCGACGACTATCGCTTCCTTAAAACCTCCGTTTCCGCGGCCGCGGCCCGCGTACCGCTTCTCCTCCTCGGCCTCTCCCCGCTCCTCGCGGGCGCCGCCATCCTCCACGACCGGACCGTCCTCGCGTCGGCGTACGAGTATGTCGCCGCGCCCCGCTACGGCCTCCCCGCCCCGCCCGTCCCGGGTGCGGCCCTCGGGCGCATCACCGAGCTCTCGGGACGAGACGGCTGGCCGAAGAGCGTTCCCGTCATCGGCCCCCTGTACGACGCCCTCGTCTTCGAGGATAAAAGCATTTCTCCCGAAACGGGAGAGCTCCTGAGCGAGGTGTTCCTGGGCAAGGACCCGCCCCCGCCCGCTGAAGCGCGGTGGAACGGCGCCAATCCCCGCTGGACGGCGGAGAGCGAAACGGTCTTCCGGCCGGAGACCGGGGATTACCTGAGCCGGGTGACGCTCCGCATGACGAACGGTGAAAGAAACATGAATGAATTCACGGCCGCCTTCTCCCTGCCGCCCGGGGCGAGAGTGAGCGGTCTGCGCTTGGAAATCAACGGACGGTACCGGGACGCGATCCACGTGAAAAAAGCCGCCGCCCTCTTCGCCTACGAAAACATCGTCCGGCGCTCCCGCGACCCGGCCATCCTCTACTACGACGGGGCCGGCGAAATCCGCTTCCGGGTGTTTCCGTTCGCGCCGCGGGAGACGAGACGCGCCGAAATCGGCTTCCTGCACCTGGCGCCGTTTTCACTGGAGCTCGCGACCGGTCCCCGCGCCCGCCGCGCGATCCCGCTCGCGCCGGCGCCCGGACGGGACGCACCGCGCCGGGCGGCGGCGGTCGCCTCCGCGCATGATACGATCTACCTCACTCCCGGCTTCAAGGCCTCCCTCCCGCTCGTCAAGCGGAAGCCCGCCTTTCATTTCCTGCTCGACGTCTCGTCGTGGAATCCGGCGGACGCGGCGCTCTGCGCGGAAAAGGTGGACGCCGTCCTCCGCCGGTACCCCGCCCTGGCCGAAGAGGCGCGCGTCAGTCTCGTCGCTTCGGGGGTCGCGACCTATCCCGCCGAAGCGGGCTGGCGGGGCGCGCTCCGCGCGGCGCGCCCGAGGACCGGGTTCTACCTGGAGCGCGCCCTGCGCACCGTGTACGCCGATCCCGATCGCGCCGTCTCCCCGCGCTTTCCGGTCATAGTCGTGATCTCGCCCGCTCCCTCCCGCGCGATTTACCGCCGCTCCCTCGCCGATTGCCGCGGGCAATTCCCGGAATCCGACGTTTATTTTCTGCTCGCCGGCGAGACGCTGCGCGCCCGCGACCTCACCGTTCACCCGGCCCTCGACCGGACTCGGGGCGGCTTCGCCGGCTTCCGCGCGCCCGCGGTGAGGCTCTACACGGACGCGTCAGGCCGCAACCGCTTTCTGCGTGACGACGCGCAGGGCGCGCTTGTGTTCCGAGCGGGTCGGAAGGCGAATTCTTCGCCGGCCGTTCCGCTCTCCGCCTCACCCTTGTTTTCAATCATTGAGGCGGACCACGACGCGGCGATGCTTCGCGCCCCGGCTGCGGCCGTACCGGCCCCGTTCCCGCCCGTCATGACGAGCGGCTCTTCTTTCATCGTGCTTGAATCGGAGCGGGACGAACGGGCCGTACTGGAGGCCGATCGGAATGCGGGAAAAGGCGAAAAGCCCTTTTCAATGGACGAGCCAGATATCCTCGTCTGGATCGCGCTCAGCGGCGGGCTGCTCGCCCTCGGCGCCGCGGCGCGGGCGCTGGCGCGGAGGAAGAGAAGGCTCTCCCGCTGAGATGCTTCCGGCGAGGCGTCCTCCAGAAGATTGGCAAGGCGGTTTTCCAGACTCTGCGGGCGAAAAACACGGTTGACTCGAGGAACAATCGCCGGAGAAGAGAATAACCTTCACGCTTATGAGCGGAACCGGGCGGCAACGCGACGGCGCAGAAATTTCCCGATGACCGGTCGCGATGAAAAGGCGATTCCCCTCGTCAAAGACGAAGCGGTCACAATTTCCTTTTTCTCTTGAAAAACGTTCCTTAATGCATATTATTCCGTATATGGATGGACGGAAAGAAACGACGCTCGATCACAGTCCGGTTATACTACACCTCGTTCTGGCGATCGCCACTTTCGGCATTTATTATTTTATCTGGTTTTTAAAAAAACGGCCGAAATACAACAAGCTCACGGAAAAACCCTTCGGAGTTCGGCGTCTTTTATCTGCAATATAAACTGAACAGATTGCCCCGGGTGAACGGGGAGACGAATCCCGCCGAGGACGAACGACCGACCGGGGAATATACTCAATAGCAAATGGTTTTCTATTTCCGGAACCGACGTTATACACTATTTTGTTATAGTAAAAGGAAATAGAAAACCATTATAATCGGAAATGCTGAAAAGCATTTGCTTTTCAGCATAGATCGCGATCCCGTCGCGTCCGAAAATTCATCCCATCAAAAACGAGATTCCGCCGCCCTCAGAGGTCGTCCGGCTCCTTCTCCACCGGCGGCAGCGCTATCGGGCCCACGAAGAGGCTCGACGCCTCGGTCACCTTCCAGATCCCCTTTGAGTTTTTGGCGAGCGAGACCGGCCGGGGCAGGTTGCCGCCGGTCGAGGCCACGAACACCTTGGCCGTGCCGTTCGAAAGCATCCGCACTTCCGTGACGGTGATCGTGAAGGGCGCGTCCGGCAGGGCGTACCCGGCGGCGGCTTCCGTTCCATCGATGTAGATCTTCCCCAGGAACGGGAACTTGTCCACCTGGTACAGCTTCTCGTACCAGCCCCTCTTCGGTTTGAACCCCTTGTAGACGGTGCCCGGGGAAAGCTGGCCCGCGTCCAGGGTGAGCGTCAGGGCCTGGAGACCGAGTTTCTGATTCGAGCCGTACACGATCATCGCCGTAATGAACGCGGCGGCGCCGCCCTCGGGCGTGGACGCGATCCCGTCGCGGAGGCTCGTCATTTCGTCCATCGAGGCCGGAACGGCGTCGATCGTCACCGTTTTCGCCTGGGCGAAGCCGGAGACGGCAAAAACGGCCAGAAGCGCTAAAGAAATGTAAATGGTTTTCATGAATCTAATTATGTCGAATCGGCATCGAAATGCAAGAAAATACGGATATCGCGGAGTGCGACGCGCTCATGGCGAAGATCGACAAGGCGATAGCAGGTTGTTGAAAAAGTTGAGCTTTTTTAACAACCTGCTTATGAAATTGCCGGAGTTTATTTTGAATATAAAGAATTGAATAAAAATAACCTAAAAATCATGAAAAGATCCATAAAACGAGTTCCGGCAATTTCTGGTTTACATCTATGGAAGCTGTTGAAAAACCGCTTTCGGTTTTTCAACAGCCTGATAGGAAATTGAAACCAGGCGGCGGCGGAAACTCCGCCCGGCGCGGTCCCCCGGGTAAAAAAAATTCCCCGCCTGCGGGCGGGGAATTGAAAAGGAGGAAGATAATATGCGGCGTCGGCGGCGCCGAAGCGGTCCGCCGGAAACCCCGGTGCTCCGCCTCGGCGCGCCGCGTCAAGCGCGCGCATCAGGTAACGGCCGGCAACGCCTCCTCGATCGCGAGGCAGGCCGTCCCGCCGAGGGGAACGTCGCGCAGGCGGCCCCGGAGATCGGTGCGGGCCAGACATTCGCCCGAGGCGCTGCCGATCCGCGCAAACGCGAACCGCGGGTCGGCCGCGACGAAAGCCCGCAGCCTCACGGCGGGCGACTCGCGTTGTCCGGACAGCCGGCCGAAGGCGATGTGAAACGACCGATCGCCTACAAACTCCACGCAGTCCGGTCGCAGCGCCCCGATCTCCCGCTCCGCGGCGACCCTCTTTGCCTCGTCGAATCCCGATTCGTCGCTCAGCACGACAATGGTGACATTCAAGATTCGTTCTCCCATGATGAAATCTCTCCTGATAATAAAAGTACAAGAAGCATGCCAAACCGCACCGCGCTGTGTGAAAACAACCCCGCTTGGCCGTGAAATGAAAAAGTGAACCACCGATGGCACTGGTATAGAAGGAAGGAAAAGAGAAGAAAAACTACGGATAAAGCGGATGAAGAAGAAAAAGTGAAAAATTCATTATACAATACATGCGGCGACAATCTTGGGAGCACCAAAGGAGTTAAAAATACAAGAATCGATGCCCGGGTTTCGTGCGTTAAAATCGGGATTGCCGTAATTTTATGCTAACTTCTTTAGTTTTCTAAACCCGGTGGTAGTTAAGGCTCAGTCGGCGTATTCAACAATTATGTTCTTCGCTCGG
>CAZKOS010000189.1:0-1197 GCA_964554445.1 uncultured Spirochaetaceae bacterium
AAATAGAAAACCATTATAATCGGAAATGCTGAAAAGCATTTGCTTTTCAGCATAATTCCCGGGAGTCGATGCGAGGCCGCGCTTGAATGCCGGACTCCCCGCCCTTATACTGTGGGCATGTATGGGAGGCTTCCATGAGACGAAAACCGCTCTTCGCCTTCATTCTCTTCCTGTTGCTTGCGTCGTGTCAGTCGGAGACGCCCGTTCCGGCGACCGCGCCCCCGCCCGACAGCCCCGTCGCCCGGTACGGGCAACTCAAGGTGGCGGAGGGAAAGATTTGCGATGAAAGCGGCCGGCCGGTGGCGCTCAGGGGGATGAGCACCATGGGCCTGCAGTGGGACGGCGGGATCGTGAACGAGGCCGCCTTCCGCGCCCTCGAGGGCGACTGGAAATGCGACGTCGTCCGCCTCGCCCTCTACGTCGGCGAAGGCGGGTACGCGAAGAGGCCCGAGTTGATCCTCCTGGTGAAGAAGGGCGTGGAGCTCGCGATCGAGAACGGGCTCTACGTCATCGTCGACTGGCACGTCCTCAATCCCGGCAACCCGAACGCCCCGGTCTACTCGGGCGCCGAATCGTTTTTCCGGCGGATGGCCGGCGCCTACGGCCGGACCCCGAACATCATGTACGAGATCATGAACGAGCCGAACGGCGCGGTCAAATGGGAGCGCGACCTCAAGCCCTACGCCGTGAAAATGACCGCCGCCATCCGCTCGCTCGATCCGGACAACCTGATCCTCATCGGCTCCGGCTCCTGGAGTCAGGACGTGGACGTCGCCGCCGCCGATCCCGTCCCGGGAAAAAACCTCGTCTACACCGCCCACTTCTACGCGGGCAGTCACGGGCCCTCATTGCGGCAAAAGATCCAGGCGGCGCTCGACCTGGGCGCGGCCGTCTACTGCTCCGAATGGGGCACGAGCAGGGCCGACGGCAACGGGGGTCCGTTCCTCGAAATGGCGGACATCTGGCTTGACTTTCTGGCGGAACGCAACATCGGATGGACGAACTGGTCGCTCAGCGTGAAGAACGAGACCTCGGCAACCTTCCAGGGGCAGCCGGAATCGACCCTCGTGCCCTCCACCGAGGGCCCCGACGGGTACCCCGTCTGGACACCGGAACAGCTTTCAAAAAGCGGCGCGTATGTCCGGGCCAAGCTCCGGGGAGAAACGCCACAATACGAGTAATCGAAAAACGACCCGG
>CAZKOS010000189.1:1297-5993 GCA_964554445.1 uncultured Spirochaetaceae bacterium
TACCATTCCTCCGACCAGCCCGTCTCCTCGTCCGAACCGCACTCCGGGCAGGCGCGCGAAGTCGCCGCAAGGTCGCGGTTCGCGGGGATGACGGCCCCGCAGTTGGGGCAGACGAACGTGGCGATCACCTTGTGTTTCTTCTTCCGGAACATTCCGACCTCGTACGGGTTGACGAACGCGCGGCGTTTTTCCGCGTCCCTCCTTTAAAAAATACTTGAAAAGCGGTCGATCGGAAACGGTTCCCCTCGGCCAGGCTCAGCCCTGCGCGCGGATGACGTAGGCGTGCACGGGCCTGCTGACCCCCTTCACCTTGATGGCCGAGCGTTCGCAGGCGCGCTTGATCTTCAGTTTTTCGTAGGCCGATTCGGAGACGACGATCGAGCCCGCCTCGGCCACGCCGCACAGGCGGCGCGCCACGTTGACCGTGTGGCCGATCGTGGTCCAGTTGAACTGGTCGCCCGCGCCGACGGCGCCCACCACGGCCTCGCCGAAATTGATCCCGATTCCGACCTCGAGCGGGAAGCGCCGCTTGCGGTTGTAGGAGGCGATCTTGGCCTGAATCTCGTCCGCGGCCTTGAAGGCCGCCGAGGGCGAGGGGAACTCGACCATGATCTCGTCGCCGATGAACTTGTCGATGTCGCCGGAGTTCCGCTGGACGGCCGCCACCTGGATGTCGAAGATCTCGTTGATGGTGTTGATCACGACGAGCGGGTCGTTCTGCTCGGAAAAGGTCGTGAAGTCGCGCACATCGGAAAAGAAAATGGTGGTGAGTTTGCGGCGCGGCTGGGTGGTGATCTCTCCGGAGTTCAGGTGCTCGAGCATTTTCTCCGTGGAGCCGGAGACATAGTGTTTGATCGAGATTTTCTTTTGGCAGGCTTTCACCATCGAATTGAACTCTTCGAACAGCGCCGCCGTCTCCGAGAGCCCCTTGACCGCCAGTCGCGTTTCGAAATCGCCCTCCTTGACGCTTTTGAAGCCCCGCTTCAACACGGCGTGCGGCCGGTTGATGAAAAGCGAATAGGTGACGAGCGAATAGGCGAAGGGGAGAACGAAGATGCCCAGGGACAGGAAAACGAGAATCAGGGTCCAGTTGAGCAGGTCCTGGTAGAAGTCCTTGATGGAGACGTTTGCGGTGCCCGCCTTGGAGTTGGGGAGATATTTGACGATAAACGCGCCCCCGACCGTCAAAAAAAAGACGAAATACGCGGCGATCGCGAGCAGGATCAGCAGCACGACGCCGAAATAATACGCCTTTTTCAAGTCCAGTTTCACTTTCATGACGCCGTCATCTCCTCCAAGCGAACGCGATCGGCCGCCTCTCCGGGCGAGCGGTTCATTATATTCCGCAAGGCGGCAGGTGGCAAGTTGGTTGACGGGAAGGGACGGCAATGCTCCATCTGAGCGCCCGAATTCAAAAAGGACACGGTGCGCACCAATCGGCGGAGTTTCTCCCGAGCGAAGTCGGGGACCCGTAACAGGCTCCAACGACGGAGAACACGGAAAAAAAGAAAGGCGGGGACGAGCCGCAGGTGTGAATCGTTTTATCGCCGGCTCCTCGCGGCCGCGCCCATGATGCCGAGGCGCGCTTTCCGCCCCAGCACGCGCATCAGGAAAAAGGCGCCGAGCTTGTTGAACAGCCCGGGCACCGCAACTCCCCGTCGGCCGAGGCTCACGAGCGACGCGCGCGCCGCGAAGACAGGATCCAGCACCGGCGTCGGCGATTTTTTTCCCTGGAGCCCCGACCAATAGGTCGGCGTGCCGACCGCGCCGAACACCGGGGCGATCACGTCCACGCCGTCGCCGGCCAGCTCGAACCAGAGGCTCTCGGCCAGCGTCACCAGATACGATTTGCTGGCCGCGTAGGCGGCCAGCCACGGCCCGCCCGCCATTCCGGCGAGCGAGCTCACCAGCACGATCCCGCCCCGGCCCCGGGAACGCATCCGCGCCGCCGCCGCGCGTGAAAGGAGGAGCGGCGTCCGGCAGTTGACGGCCAGGACCCGCTCGTGCTCCCCGGCCGTCAGATCGAGAAACGGGCCGGTCGGCGCGAGCGCCGCGTTGTACACCAGGAGTCCGACCTCCCGGGTCTCGATCTCGCGCGCGAGCTCGGCCCCCCCGTCGGCCAGGTCGAGAGCGTGCGCCACGACCTCCGTCCCGAACTCCGCCCGCAGCTCCGCAGCGTACGCTTCCAGCGCGTCGCGGTGCCGGGCCGCCAGCACGAGCTTGAGACCCCGTGCGGCGAGGAGGCGGGCGAACGCCGCGCCCAGCCCGCGCGAAGCGCCGGCCACCACCGCCCAGGGGCCGTACCGTTCGGGAAACGCGGCGCGCCCGCGCCGCCCGATGCGCCTTTTCGTGGAAGCGGTCAATCCGTCTCCTCCGCCTCACGGGGCTCGGGCCCGGCGCTGGAACCCGCCCGTTGACCGGCCCGGAACGGGTGCGCCTTCGCCACGCGCGCGATGATTATAAACGGGAATATGAACCACGGCGCATTGGCCAAGAGCACGATCGGCAGGGCGGGAGAGGCGTGCGCCCCCCAGATCTCCTCGGACAGGATGATGAAGACATTGGTGAACAGGATCGAGGAGCAGATCACGGCCGGCAGACGGATCCATTCCCGGCCGCGGAAAAAGGCGTAAATTCCCGCGATGTAGTACGGCCCGAACAGGACGGCGTCGAGCCAGATGGTGGCCTTCCACCAGGCGGGCCGCGCCAGGATGACCGGGTCGAAGTTTTTCGCCCACCAGTGCACCATGTCGACGAACGGCCGGGGCGGCCAGACCGGGTAGGTGAAGTTTTTGACGACGGGGTCGACCGGGTTCGGAATCGCGATCTGCTCGAAATCCACGATGTAAGTGACGAACAGGACATTCACGAGAAAGAAAATGATGATGACGACGTCGATCGGTCTTTTGCGAAGCGGTAGAACGTCCGGCATACGGCCTCCTCTCGCGGTCATGATAACCAAACGTCTCCGGCGCGACAAGAGGCGCGCCCTCCCGCCCGCACGACGAACGGTCGTTCCGGATGCCCGGGCCCGCTTCATTCCCCCGCGGCGAACCGCCGGTTCTTGACGGGTCCGAGCCCCGTGAGGGCGGCGCTTGCGTCCCAGAGCCGCGCCGCCAGCTCCCGATCGTCGGCTGCGGGGTTGTGTGGGGCGATTCGGCAGCGGGAGTAATATCCGCCGCTCTTCCCCTCGACTTCGGGGGACGAGGCGAGGTACACCGCCGTCTTGGCCCCCTCTTCCGGGGAAATGCCTCCCAGGCCCGTCACGACGCCGCCCAACCGGCCCATAATCCCTCCGCCCGCGGACATGATGTTGGTGCGCACGAAGCCGGGGTGCAGGCAGTTGGCGGTCACGCCGGTTATCAAGCATATTTTACTTTTCATATCGTTCACCATAATCAATCCCTCGGTTTTAATATAGAAATTTACTTAATGAACAGCTATCGGAAAAAAAGAGGCCGTTCAAGAAGAACGGCCTCACCAAAAAGGAGATGCCTTCACCGGAAGACTCACACATTTCCATTCTCCCGGGAGCATCGCGTTGAGCGTGAAAGGTTTCAGCGAATCCGAGCTGCGTTCAATTGAAGATGGGGAGGTTACCTTCGGCCCGGCATCAGTATCTGGCTAAGTTGCGATTATTGATAAAAATAGTTATATACTTTTATCAGCGCAACGGCAATTATTATTGGATACTTTTCTGAAAATAAAATTTCCGTAATAATAAACAGCAGAGAAAAACAATTAATAAACTAATAAATTGGAATGATTGCGCAACCGATTTAGCGCTGCCGATAAACCGGTATACCTCTTTCCAGACATTTATATTCCGTTCCCTATACAAAACTATTTCCTGAAATAATGGAAAATAGATTGACTTTTTTATCGAATAGGTTTCAAATGTCATAATCCGGGGATATTGGTTTTAAAGTTCGCGGTTATTGTATTACAAAATGTGGTATATTTTTTAGTAGACAGTATTATTTAATAATCGGTTATTGATTTCCAAGTTCAAGTCAAAAGAAAAATAATTTCACCAATAGGGAAAAGCCAAGCCTGTGTCTTTTCCTGTCCCAAAAAGTCGATCTGAGGGAGGTGATAAATGAGTAATAACATATCTCTCTTAAGGCCAATTACCTCCATTTTCCATATCAGGATATTATATGAAGAATCATAAAATCGTTGAGCCGGTTTGTCATGTCGCATTTGGTAATTACAATTGTCATTGGCAAAAAAAGTCGTATGGTAAAAATCAGCGATTTCCATATGGCGAACAGCGCCAACGAGAATCTGTAAGGAAAGGAGGTGGAATCCACAAAGACTGATATGACTATCAAAAAAAGTCCATTGATTAAGAAAGAACATATAAAATCATGCGAAGGCGATCGTAGATTGTCTCGAACCTAAAAAAGGAGGATGATATCGATGAAGAATATCATGTTCTGTTTACTCGTCATTCTGGCAATAGGTTTGATGGGAAGTTGTGTACCGCCGACGGCCGCGGTTGACGACGGCGGCGCGAGAGCCGCCAACTACACCCAGTGTTGGACGGACGGTAGAGGGTCGGCGAGCTGCCAGCGCAATGGTGAAACTTTCACCGCGCAGTGGAGCAACATCGGGGACATCGTGGCCGGCATCGGCTACAATCCCTGCAACAGCGCGACCTTGAGTTGGTCGGGCAGCTGCAGCGGCTGCGCGT
>CAZKOS010000190.1:0-5985 GCA_964554445.1 uncultured Spirochaetaceae bacterium
GCCGCCGCTCCGCCGGTAGTCCCGCAGGAAACGATCAAGCCGGCGAGAAGAATGGCGAGGACGATAATAGTCTTCTTCATATTTTCCCCCTTCAAAATTTTGATGCACATCTGGTATGCACTCAAAGAACCTAATAACATCAGGCAGCCACCATCGTATTCGTTTTATAAAATGATTGTCAAGAGCGCAGTATGCTTTTTTTTCGAGATATGGCACCTTCTATCGAATCATGAACAAAACCGGTTTAGCAACACTGACCGCTGACTGTTTTCCGAGTACCGGTTCGGGAAATCGAAAAAGCCCGCATTAATATAATCTCCCTGCAGCTTGGTTTTTCCGTCCGCACCGTTCCCGGAGCCCACACCGAGCACATCGCGCAACGCAACTCGTCACGCAGTTGCAAGCGGCCGAGGAATGCTTGCCGAGCCTTTTCTATGCTGAAAAAAAAGGATCTATATCCCGAAGTGTTTCCCCAAAAAATCCTTCAGCGCGGCCAGCGTGTTCTCAACGAGAACGGATTTCTTGGGCAGGTGGAGCGCTTTTTTCAGGCCGGGCGGCAGGTGTGGTTTTTTGCCCGTCGCCTCTTCCACGATCTCCAGGAATTTGGCCGGATGGGCGGTGGCCAGGACGATGACCTTGCGGCCGTGATTGGCGGGCTCGTCCAGGTAGCGCCGGGCCGCCACGTAGCCGACGGCGGTATGCGGATCGAGAAAGACGTCTTTGGCGGCGTACACCTCGCGCATGGCGGCCTTCGTCTCTTCGTCGGTCACCACCTGCCCCTTGATCGTCTGGGCCATGGCGTGATGGTTGCCCTTGAAGACGGCCGTCAAGCGCTCGAAATTCGACGGGTCCCCCACGTCCATGGCATTGGACAGGGTGTGGACCGACGGGCGCGGAGTGTAGACCGATGTTTTCAGGTACTCCGGCACCACGTCATTGACGTTGGTGGCCGCGATGAACTCACCCACGGGCAGGCCCCATTTCCAGGCATAGACGCCGGCGGTGAGGTTGCCGAAGTTGCCGCTCGGCACGCAGTAGACGACGCGCTCGGCGTTGCTTTCGTGGAGGCGGGCCGCGCCGTCGATATAATAGAACGACTGGGGAAAGAGACGGCCGATGTTGATCGAATTGGCGGAGGTGAGGGTGAGTTTTTCGGCCAGCGACGTGTCCTGAAAGGCCTCCTTCACCATGCGCTGGCAATCGTCGAACGAGCCCTTTACCTCGAGGGCGGCGATGTTGCCGTCGAGCGTGGTGAGCTGCTTCTCCTGGAGGACGCTCACCCGTCCGGACGGGTAGAGGATGACGACGTCGATGTTCTTCTTCTTGTGGAAAGCGCGCGCCACGGCGCTCCCGGTGTCGCCCGAGGTGGCGACGAGCACCACCGCGTGCCGCTTCTTCTCCTTGAGCACCTCCTCCATGCAGGAGGCGAGAAAGCAGGCGCCGAAATCCTTGAAGGCGCAGGACGGGCCGTGGAAGAGCTCCAGGACGAACACGCCGTCGCCGAGCGCCCGGAGCTCGGGGGCGAAATTGAAGGCGCGCTCGACGATGCGGGTGACGGCCGCATTGTCCCACTCGTCGCGCAGCCACAGGTTGGAGACCTTTTCGGCTATTTCATTGAAGGGCACCGCCTGATTGAAGGCGTGGAAAATGTCGAGGATGGACTTGTCCTCGGCCGGGTGATAGAGGCCTCCGTCGGGCGCCAGGCCCCGGAAGAGAGCCTCCTTGAAATCGACCTCGGGCGATTGATGACGAGTGCTGACCAGTTTCATCGCATGACCCCGAATAAAGTAGTACGAGAAACACATTCAGGAAATGACGGCCTGTCGAAAATCGTGAGGGAAATGCATTCCTCGACCTATAATATCACACTGGCCGCGAATGGGAAGCGGTTTTTTTGGAAAGGGAACCGCCCTTCGGCACGCTCAGGGCAGGCTCCTCATACGGAGGGGGAACGAATGACACGGAGAGAGAAGGACGAAACTGCGGATGACGCGGATGGGGAAGGAAAAAAGGAAGCGGATTGGAGTCAAGTCATTGCGAGGCCCGAGTCTTTCAAGTCTCTTTATAACTCAGATGGGCCGAAGCAATCTCGAGACACGGGAGTTTTCCACATCCTGAAAGGCTTGAGGCGCTGAAGCCAAACGGAGGCACGCGCTCCGCTCGGCCGTTGCCGTGACGACATGGTCGAAACTTCGTTGTTAACCGCGCCCATCCGCGGTTCTCTTTTCGCTCTCCCTTCCCCGCCTTGCGTGTCGGGACCGCCGGTGGTATCCTTTGCCCCAAGGACGCAGCTGAAACCAATTTGAACAACCGCCGTTCACGCAAGGGGCTCGCGGGCCCCTACATCCGCCTCTATTTTCTTCCCTTCCTCGCGGCGCTCGCCTGCCTGACCATCGAGTCGACGTGCGACCTCCTCCAGCCCACCATCATGGCGCAGGTCGTGGACCGGGGCGTGGCGGACCGGGACTCCGGGCTGGTGGCGCGCTTCGGCCTGCTCATGCTCGGCGTGGCGGCGGTCGGCGCGCTCGGCGCCGCGGGCCGCAACGTCATCGCGAGTATCGTCTCCTACCGTTTCGGCGCCCGGCTGCGCGAGGACCTCTTCCGCCGGGTCACCTCGTTTTCCTTCCGGGAGCTGGACGGCTTCGACACGGCCTCGCTCATCACCCGCCAGACGAACGACGTGACGCAGGTCCAGACCTTCGTCAACGGCATCATGCGCGTCTTCGTCAAGGCGCCCATCCTCGCCGTCGGCGCGCTCATCATGGCGGCGGCGCTCGAGCCCGGCCTGACCGTCGTGCTCGCGGTCGCGGTGCCGGCCGCGGCCGTCCTCATCGTCGTCAACCTGGCGACCGGCTTCCCGCGCTTCCGGCGGGTGCAGGAGGGGATCGACGGCGTCAATTCCGTGACGAGGGAATACCTGGGAGGCATCCGGGTGGTCAAGGCCTTCGGGCGGGAGCGGCGCGAAGTCGACCGTTTCGCCTTCGCCAATGCGGAACTCACCGGCGCCTCCACCCATGCCCTGCGCGTCATGGCGCTCTTCGGTCCGGCCGTTGTCCTCGTCATGAACGTCGGAATCGTGGCGGTCCTCTGGATCGGCGGCTATCGCGTGTCGCAGGGCTCCCTCCAGCTGGGAAAAATCATCGCCTTCATCACCTACATGACGCAGATCCTCTTCGCCCTGAACATGGTCTCCGCCATCTTCACCCGCTTCGTCCGCGCCAGGGCCTCCTGGGAAAGAATCGGCGACGTGCTCGCCGTGCCCGGCGGCGAAGAGTCGAAGACCGAAGACGAAGCCGCCGCGTCCCCGGCGCGCGCCCCGCGGACGGCCGCCGCGGCAACCGTCGAATTCCGGGACGTCTCCTTCGCCTACCCGCTCTCGGAGGGCAGGCTCGTTCTCGAGGAGGTGAATCTCGTCTGCGAGCCCTCCCGCCTCACGGCCGTGATCGGGCCCACCGGCTCGGGGAAAAGCACGCTCGCCCTGCTCGTGCCCCGCTTTTACTCGCCGACGCGGGGCGCCGTCCTGGTCGGGGGCGAGGACGTCCGGAACGCGAACCCGGCCGCGCTCCGGCGACGCATCGCGGTCGTGCCCCAGAAAACGGTGCTCTTCTCCGGCACCATCGCCGAGAACCTGCGCTGGGGCAGGGAAGACGCGACCGACGCGGAGCTCGCAGAGGCCTGCCGCACGGCCCGGGCCCATGAGTTCATCTCAGGCTTTCCGGAAGGTTACCGCAGCCTGCTGGGACGGGGAGGGGTGAACCTGTCCGGCGGCCAGAAACAACGGGTGGCCCTCGCCCGGGCCCTGGTGCGCCGGCCGGAGGTGCTCATCCTCGACGACTGCACGAGCTCGGTCGATTCCATCACCGAGGCCGAGATCCTCTCGGCCGTCCGCGGATCGAAAGCGGGTTTTACGTGCCTTCTCATCACCCAGCGGATCTCCGCCGCCGCCGCCGCGGACCGCGTGCTTGTGATGGATGAGGGACGGGCGGTCGGTATCGGCCGGCACCCGGAGCTCATGAAAACCTGCGACGTCTACCGGGACATCCGCCTCGCCCAACTCGGCAAGGAGGAAAACGGTGGCTGACCGTCCCGACCGCGCGGTCCGTTCCGGAGAACCGCCCCTCGCCGCCGTTCCCGGCATGGCCGTCCGCGGCCCCGGCTCCGGCCGCGGCGGGCATTTACGCGGCGCGCCCAAGGTGCGGCCGCGGAACCTCGGGCGGACCCTGGCCGGCATCTGGTCCTATTTTCGGGGCGAACGGATCAGGATCGCCTTCGTCTTCTTCTTCATCCTGATCGGTTCCGCGCTCGTCATGGCCGGTCCCTACCTCGTCGGACGCGGGGTGGACGCCGTCGCCGCGCTGGCCCGGGGCGCGCTCTCCTTCTCGTCCGCCGCGGCGCTGCTGCCGGTCGCGGGACCGCTCGCGGCCGCCGCCGTCGCCCTGCTCGCCGCCTCCCTGGGCGGCTCCGTCCTGCAGGCCCTGGAAGGTCTCGTCATGGCCGGCGTGTCGCAGCGGATGGTGCGCAACGTCCGGGAAGGCCTGTTCGACAAGATGCAGCGCCTGCCGCTCGTTTTCTACGACACCGTCCCCCACGGCGACCTCATGAGCCGCCTCACCAATGACGTGGACGCGGTGAGCGTCACCGTGTCGCAATCGGCGGTTCAGCTCATGTCCGGCGCGGTGACCGTGGCGGGCACGCTCGCCGTCATGCTCTCGCTCAATCCCGTCATGACCCTCGCCGGTCTCTGCCCCGTCCCGCTCGTCGTTCTCCTGACCGCGATCGTCTCCCGCCGCACGCGCGCGCTCTACAAGGCGCAGCAGGACGCGCTCGGGGCGCTCAACGGGCACGTGGAGGAGACGGTCTCCGGCATGCAGGCGGTGAAGGCCTTCGGCCGCGAGCCCGAGACCCGGCGGCGGTTCGCGGCGATCAACGACGGGCTCCGCCGGTCGGGCACCCGGGCCCAGATCTGGTCCGGCTTTCTCATGCCGATGATGAACGTCATCAACAACCTCGCCTTCGCGGCCGTGGCCGTGGCCGGCGGTCTCCTGGCCGCGCGCGGCGCGGTGAGCGTCGGCCTCATCGCCACCTTTATCATCTATTCCCGCCAGTTCACCCGGCCGCTCAACGACATCGCCGTCACCTACAACACGCTCATGTCCGCCGTGGCCGGCGCGGAGCGCGTCTTCGAGGTGATGGAGCAGTCCGAGGAGCCCGCCGACGCACCCGGGGCGCGGGAGCTCGTCCGGCCTCGCGGCGCCGTGGAATTCCGAAACGTGAGCTTCGGCTACCGGCCCGACGTGACCGTGCTCCACGGGGTCGATTTCAAGGCCCCGCCCGGGAGCGTCACCGCCATCGTCGGCCGGACCGGCGCGGGCAAGACCACCATTGTCAACCTGCTTTCCCGTTTCTATGAAGTCTCCTCCGGGAGTATCCTCCTGGACGGCCTCGACATCCGCGAGTATTCGCGCCGGAGCCTGCGCTCGGTCTTCGGCGTGGTGCTCCAAGAAGGGTGGCTCTTCGCGGGCACGGTGCGCGACAACATCCTCTACGGCCGTCCGGACGCGACCGAGGCCGAGGTGATCCGCGCCGCCGAGCTCGCGGGCGCGCACCACGCCATCGAGCGCCTGCCCCGCGGCTACAACACCCCTCTCGTCGAGTCGGGCGCCAACGTCAGCCAGGGCGAGCGTCAGCTCATTGCCGTCGCGCGCGCCGTGCTCGCCCGCCCCGCCCTCCTCGTCCTCGACGAGGCCACGAGCTCGGTGGACGCCCGCACCGAGCTCCGCATCCAGGAGGGCATGATCGGACTGATGCGGGGACGCACCAGCTTCATCATCGCCCACCGCCTCTCCACCGTCCGCGACGCGGACACCGTGCTCGTGGTGGATGACGGCCGCATCGTCGAACGGGGAAGCCCGGAGGAGCTCAGGAAGAAAGACGGCTATTTCAAAAAGCTGTACGACACGCAGCGCGGCGGAGTGGAGATTTGAT
>CAZKOS010000191.1:0-5929 GCA_964554445.1 uncultured Spirochaetaceae bacterium
TTTACTTCACCGTAATCTTGATCCGCTGCTTGACCTCGTAACCGCCGGCCGGCCAGTCGAAGTAGGCCCGTACCTCGTACTCTCCCGCGCCCTGCGCGGCGAACTCATGCGTCCCGGATTTCTCGCCGGACGTGTAAAACCATTCGCCGTACGTGTCGTCCGCCTGGTCGGCTTTGACAAAAGTGATCCAGTCGTACGCGTTTCCCGGCATGCCGGAAAACGCGACGACGACCGGTTCCGTCGGCTTGAATCGGGCTTTGGAAGCGGTGAGTGTGACGTTGGTCTCCGGATTTTCGACGGTCGCCGGCGCCGCGGCGGTGGCGTTTTTATTTTCTTCCAGCACGTATTCGTCGGCCGAGGCCAGGATGATCCCGGTCTCGCTCTGGATGATGCGGGCGATGAATTCCGTCCGCCCGGGGGTGACGCGGATGGTGCCGATGACCACGGCGTCCACCGCCAGGAGTTTGCCGATGCGGGCGGCCGTGGAGGCGTCCGCCAGGACCGAGAGCGAGAAGTTCTGTTCCTTGAGGATCTCTTCCAGGCGCGAGCGCTCGATGACCAGGAGCTTTCCGAAACTCACGAGCTCATGGGTGAGTTTTTCCGTGGCGTACTGCGCGTAACTGTCGCCCGGCCGGCCGATCACCTCGAAGCCGTAGACGGCGATGGTTTTCTTGGGGAGCCGGCCCTCGACGGCGGAAAGCCGTTTCGCCATGGCCGGGAAGGCGGCGTCCAGGTCCTTGGCTTCGTCGGCGCACAGGGGGAACAGGATGAGGCACGACAGCGCGATCAGAGTCGGGATCTTTTTCATATCGAACGCTCCTTGTCTCTACGAATTATGATAGGTGAACCATTGTCGCCAGTCAAGGGCGGGAAAGGTCGGGTCTGAAGAAGGCGATGACCCGTCGGAAAGACGTTCCATCGCCTTATTCATCGTTCTTCTTACTGTTTTCCTTCAATGACCGGCGGGACCGATGGTGGAGGCGGGGACGGGGAGTGGGCCGGTTTTTTCCGCCGGAGCGCGTACCAGTCGAGCTTGCGGGTGACGAGCATGAAGAGAGCCAGGACAACGAAGATGCCGAGCGTACCCACGAGCAGGGCGTAATTCTGCGCCTGGATGAAGAAGAGGGGGATGAGCAGGGTAAGCGCCATACCGCCCAGGATGAGGATTTTCAAAACGAGCGGCGGTTCTTTGGTACGGGCATCGTTTTCCATTCGGTATACCTCCCTTTTCGGTAGTACTGATAACCGATGCCGCGCACACATGGCGCTCCGATGGCCGCGCCGTGGAATACCGGCGGCCGATTGTGGTGGACTCGTGGCGAAGGCGCGATCATTTTGGAAGTGTCGTGTAACCTTGGGCGCGCGCTTTACTTTTTGTATGGTACTGATTAAATTCGGAAAAGTTCATTTCCCGAAGGAGTGAATAATGAAACGTCTGATCCCGCTCTTTTCCGTGCTCGCGCTGCTCCTGGTTTCCTGTCCCACGACCGGCACCGCGACTCAGCCCGCGAAATCCGCGGTCCTCCCCTTCGATTCGGCGGTGACCGCGGGGACGCTTCCCAACGGCCTGCGCTACTACATCCGCGCCAACTCGGAGCCGGCGGGAAGGGTGGAAATGCGCCTGGCGGTGAACGCCGGGTCCGTCCTCGAGGACGACGATCAGCGTGGCCTCGCCCATTTCGTCGAGCACCTCGCCTTCGACGGTTCGCTCCACTTCAAGAAAAACGAGCTCCAAAGCACGCTCGAATCCATGGGCATGCGCTTCGGAAACGACCTCAACGCCTCGACGAGTTACGACGAGACGATCTACCGCCTGCAGGTGCCGGTGGACGGGGCCGACGGCGCCGGGAACCTCGACACCGGTCTCCTCATTCTGGAGGATTGGGCGCACAACCTCACCTTCGACCCCGCCGAGGTGGAGAAGGAGCGCAAGGTGATCCAGGAGGAGTGGCGCACCGACCGCGGCGCCGCGGAACGGATCCGCGAGGCGCAGATGAAGGTGCTCTTCGCCGGTTCGCGCTACGCCGTGCGCCGCCCGATCGGGGACATGAACGTCGTGCGGACGGCGTCCGTGGAGACGATCCGGCGCTTCTACACCGACTGGTACCGGCCGGACCTGATGGCCGTCATCGTGGTCGGCGCGGTGGACCCCGCGGCCGTGGAAAAGAAAATCCGCGCTCTGTTCGGTCCCCTTCCGAACCCGTCGCCCGAGCGGCCGCGGCCGAACTATACCGTCCCCGCCCTGAAGGCGCCGGTCGCGTCGGTGATCGCGGACAAGGAAGCGACCGCCTCCACCTTCAGCCTCTACGTCAAGCGGCCCGCGCGCGACCTCGTCACCGAGGCCGATTACCGGCGACAGCTCGTGGAGTACCTGTTTCACGGCATGCTTTCAGCCCGCCTCGACGAGATCGCCCGGAAACCGGGGGCCCCGTTCCTCGGCGCCTATTCCACCCAGGGCCGGATCGTACGCCCGCTGGAGGCGGTCATTCTCGGCGGGCAAACGAAGGAAGGCGGGATCCGGGGAGGGCTCGAGGCGGCGCTCACGGAACTGGAGCGCGTCCGGCGCTTCGGCTTCACCGCCACCGAGCTCGAGCGCGCGAAACAGGATCTCCTCTCCGGCATCCGCCAGGCCTACCGGGAGCGGGACAAGCGCCGGTCGGCGACCCTGGCCGCGGAATACATCCGCAACTTCCTGGAGCGCGAGGCGAGTCCCGGCATCGAATACGAATACGGTCTTTACCAGCGTTTCGTTCCCGCCATCGGGATCGGGGAGGTGAACGCCGAGGCCGGGGCCCTGTACCCCGATCGCGACCGCGTCCTGGTCGCGGCCGTGCCCGAGCGTCCGGGCGTAACGCCGCCCGACGGGAAGGCGCTCCTCTCCCTCTTCGCCGAGGTGAAAACCCTCTCCCTGGAACCGTACCGCGACGTCACCCTCAATGAGGCCCTGGTGGCCGCGCCGCCGGCTCCCGGCAAAGTCGTCAAGGAGGAGAAGATCCCCGAACTGGGCGTGACGGTATGGACGCTCTCGAACGGCGTGCGCGTGACGCTCAAGCCAACGGATTTCAAGAACGACGAGATCGTGATGCGGTCCTACGCCCCGGGCGGCGCGTCCCTCGCGAGCGACGCCGACATCGTCCCGGCCGATACCGCCGCCGACCTGGTGGCGCTGTCCGGGCTGGGCGCGTTCTCGCGGGACGAGCTCGACAAGAAACTGGCCGGGGTGCAGGCGTCCGTCGCGCCGCGCATCGACGAGCTCACCGCGGGCCTGTCCGGCAGCGCGTCGCCCAAGGACCTGCCCACCATGCTCAAGCTCGTGTACCTCTATTTCACGGCGGCGAAAATCGATCCCGCGGTTTTCCAATCCTACCGGGAAAAAATGAAGGAAGCGGTCGACCGGCGGTCGGCCTCGCCGGAAAACGTCTTCGCGGACACGATCCGGACCGTCCTCTCCCAGAACAATCCCCGCTCCCGGCCGTTCGCGCCGGCGGACGTGGAAAAGCTCGACGCCGCGGCCTCGCTCGCGTTTTACAGGGCCCGCTTCGCCGACGCCTCGAATTTCAACTTCTATTTCGTGGGCAACGTCGATCCGGCCGTCTTCCGGCCGCTCGTGGAGATCTGGCTCGGCGGGCTTCCCTCGACCGGCGCCAAAGAAACCTGGAAAGACCTCGGCATCCGGCCGCCCGCGGGCGTTGTCCAAAAGGACGTGAGAATGGGCAAGGATCCGAAAAGCGAGGAGGCGATCATATTCCACGGCGGATTCGAATGGAACATGAAGAACGTCACCGCGATCGCGGCCCTTTCCGAGGCCGCCACCATCAGGCTCACCGCCAGGATAAGGGAACAGGAGGGCGGGACGTACAGCCTGGGGGCCTTCGACGTCCCCCAACGCATCCCCCGGCAGGAGTTTTTATTCTACATCGAGTTCGGCGCCGACCCGGCCCGGGTGGCCAAACTGACGGGCGATATTTTCTCGGAGCTCGATAAATTCAAGACCGACGGCCCGAGCGCCGGGGAAACGGCCAAGGCCAAGGAGATCATCCTGAAGCGGCGCGAGGTCAACCTGAAGACGAACACGTTCTGGGCCGAGGTGCTCAAGAACTACGCCATGTGGGGCGAAGACCAGCGCGACATCCTCGAGTACGCCAAGCGGGTGCGGGCGCTCACGCGGGAAGACCTCACCGCCGCGGCCCGCCGCTACCTGCCGCAGGACTCCTATATCCGCGTCACGCTCCTGCCCGCCCTCGCGAAAGAGCCGGGAAGGGTCGATTGAGATTCGAATTTCACGGCGGCCGGAGGGGCGGCCGCGAAAATGCGCGCCCTAAAACCGTTGAATCGCGGGGCTCTTTTCTGTTATCTTTAGGGTATGAGGGTGCTCTGCGTGGCGGATCACATCGATCCGGTCGTATACAGTCATGCCATCAAGGAACGCTTCAAGGACATCGGTCTGGTGATCGGGTGCGGCGATTTACCGCTCGATTATTACGATTTTATCGCCAGCAACCTCAACAAGCCGCTGCTGTTCGTGTTCGGCAACCACAACCTCACCCGGATCGGGGAGTACGACCGGCGTTACCGACCGGGACCGGAGGAAATGCCGCGCATTTTCCGGGAACGGCGGTCGGCGGGAGGCATACACATCGGCGGGCGCGTGGTGGTCGCCAAGGGTCTGATCGTGGCCGGGCTCGGCGGCAGTATGTGCTACAACCGGGGACAGAACCAGTTTTCGGACGCCGGAATGTTTTTCTACATGCTGAGGCTCGTCCCCTCGCTCCTCTGGCACCGGCTCGCGCACGGCCGGTTTCTGGACCTGCTCGTCACCCACGCGCCGCCCGCGGGCATACACGACCAGAAGGACATGTGCCACCGGGGATTCAAGCCCTTCGTCTGGTTCATGAACGTCTTCAAACCGAAATACCTGGTGCACGGGCACGTGCATCTCTACGGCAACAACGAGAAACGGCGGGACGAGTACCGGCATACGGTCGTGGTCAACGCCTTCGACCATTACGTCATTGATATTGAGGAACCAAGTGAACAAATTATTCGAAAACCATCTCCAGAACCTGAACGAGCCGGATGATACCTTCAACAAGGCCCGCTTGCGGGCTTTTTTTTCACGCTTGAGCGCGTTTCTCGTCAACCGCAAGGACGACCTCATTCCGTTCAACTTCGCCTATTCCATCCTCAAGCCCAAGTCCGAGGCGTACCGGGGCATCAAGCAGGTCCCCCTGTCCCTCATCGTCGGGAGCGAGGGCCGGTACAAGGACTTCAACCGGGTGTTCATGCCGCGCGGGCTGTACCTGAGGGAGCGCTGGGAACGCATCAACAAGGCGCACAAGGCGCACATCGAGCTTCCGCCCGTGCGGCTCTACGAGATCGGGGGAGTCTTTTTCGTGCGCGACGGCAACCACCGGATCTCGGTCGCGCTGGCGCGGGGGGTCGAGTACGTCGACGCCGAGGTGATCTCGCTTGCGACCGAGATCAAGCTGCACAAGAACATGAGTCAGGAGGATTTGAAAAACGCCGTGATCGAGCTTGAAAAGAAAAAATTCATGAAGGAAACGAATCTCAAAAAAATGAGGCCGGAGGCGGATCTCAGCTTTTCCGACACCGGCCGCTACGACGTGCTCCTCGAGCACATCCAGGTCCACAAGTATTTCATCAACCTGGACAAAAAGGGCGAGATTCCGTACGCCGACGCCGTCGCCTCCTGGTACGACAATGTCTACCGGCCGATCGCCGACGTCATAGAAGAGGAAAACATCCTCGCGCGCTTCCCGGAGCGGACCGTTTCCGACCTCTACATCTGGATGGTCAAATATTGGGACGGGCTCAAGAAAAAATACGGCCAGGATTATCCCCGGGATACGGCGGTCCTCCGCTACACGGAAAAATACGGGAAGACGTTCCTGGAAAAGGCGCGGCTGCG
>CAZKOS010000192.1:0-5885 GCA_964554445.1 uncultured Spirochaetaceae bacterium
GCCCGTCCGCTCCCCTACCACTCCATCCGCATCGGAATGTTCCGGTGAGCCAGGTATTCCTTGATCTGCCGGACGGTGTAGGTGCCGAAGTGGACCATGGAGGCGATGAGCGCGGCGTCCGCGTTCGCCCGGACGAACACGTCGAGCAGGTGTTCGGGCGCGCCCGCCCCGCCCGAGGCCACCACCGGGATGCCCACCGCCTCCGAGATGAGGCGGGTGGCGGCGAGCTCGTAGCCGGCCTTGGTGCCGTCCGCGTCGATGGAGTTGAGGACGATCTCCCCCGCGCCGAGCCGTTCCGCTTCGAGCGCCCAGGCCAGGGCGTCGCGTTCGGTCTTCACCCGGCCGCCGTCGATCACCACCCGGTAGCCCGAGGGCAGGGTGGAATCGCGGAGCGCGTCCATGCCGAGGACGATGCACTGCCGCCCGAAGAGCGACGCTCCCTCCTCGATGATGGCCGGGTTTCTCACCGCCTGCGAGTTGACGCTCACCTTCTCCGCGCCCGCCAGGAGCACGGCGCGCATGTCGGCGACCGAGCTCAACCCCCCGCCCACGGAGAAGGGGATGAAGATCGTCTCGGCCACCGCGGCGCAGACGTCGATCATGATCCCGCGCTTCTCGGCCGAGGCGGTGATGTCGTAAAAGACGATCTCGTCCGCCCCCTGCTCGTAGTAATGGCGGGCCATCTCCACCGGGTCGCCCACGTCGACATTGTCCTTGAAGGCGACGCCCTTGGTGGTGCGGCCGTTTCTGACGTCCAGGCAGACGATGATTCTCTTTTCAAGCATCTTCTTGTCTCCTCAGCTTTCAGGAGGACACGGAGGGCACGGAGGGAGGAGGAGAACACGGAGAAGGAAGAGAAAAGGGTAAAGAAAATGGCAAACACCAATGCCAAGGCGGCTGTTTTTCTTCTCTCTCTTCGCTCTTGTTTTCTTTTCTTCCTCCGTGCTCTCCGTTCTCTCCGTGTTCTCCGTGTCCTCTTCAAGAGGCCCAAAGAGTTAATCCATACCCAAAAAGTTCTCCAGCATCTTCAACCCGAACCGACCCGATTTCTCCGGGTGGAACTGGACCGCGCAGAGGTTGTCCCGCGCCAGGGCCGAGGTGAAGGGGATGACGTAGTCGGTGGCGGCGAGACGGTCGCCGGCCTCCTCGGGCTCCGGGTAATAAGAGTGGACGAAGTAGAACGAGGCGTTCTCCGGGATGCCCGCGAAGAGCGGGTGGGGGCGCAGGGGCCGGGCGCGGTTCCAGCCCATGTGCGGCACCTTGAAGCCCGGCTGCCTGGGAAAAAGGCGCGCGGTGCCGGGCACGAGGCCCAGGCAGGCGGTGTCGCTCTCCTCGGATCGGTCGAGCACCACCTGGCTTCCCAGGCAGATGCCGAGGAGCGGCCGCCCGCTCTCGTGAAACTCGGCGAGCGCCTGGCCCAGGCCGGTCTTCTGAAGCGTGGCCATGGCGGCGGCCGCCTCGCCCACGCCGGGGAAGATCACCTTGTCCGCCCGGATGACGTCTTCGGGAACGGCGCTGACCGCGAAATCGGCGGCCAGGAAGCGGAGGGCGGTCTCGACGCTCTTCAGGTTTCCGGCCCCGTAATCGACGACGGTGACGCGCATCTCTCTACATCCCCTTCCCGATGATCCCGGCCACGAGCGGCCCGAGCTCTTTTTTCGTGAGGTAGAAACCGTTCACCCGGATGAGCCCGTCGCCGGCCGTGAACGTGACGGCGGCCAGGCGCTTGCCCATCCCCGCCCCCTCGATCCGCCGGAACAGGGCGAGGAAGAAAAACTGGAGGAGCTTCTTGAACGATCCGGCGTCGACCCCCCGGTCGACGTGGAACACCCCGCTGAAGAAGTACTTGTCGCCCCGCAGGCGGGCGGAGAGCCAGATCTCCCTGAAGATTTTTCTCGGCATCGTCATTCCGGTCTCCGCCGAGATGAGGTCGTCCCAGCCCAGGGGAAAGTAGAGGGTGAGATCGTTCTCCCCGATCTCGCGGACGGCCTCGGGGGACAGGCCGGGGAGGGCGGTTTCGGACTGGACGGCGCGGACGAGCCCGCTCGTGTCGCCGTTCGAGACGGCCACCAGGTAGTCGCGGGGCAGGGCGATTTCCAGCCCGAGCTTGCGGAACCGCCAGCGCGGGGGGGAGCCCTTGAGGGCCTCGAGATCATGACTCCCGTCGAGCGCGCCTTTCACCAGGAGCGGGTAGTTGCCGAGGGTGATGATGGAAAACGCCGGTTTGCGGCCCGGTTCGATTTTGACGCTGCAGTAGACCCAGGAAGTGAAGCCGATGAGCTGCTCGAGGTCCTTGTTCTTGAGCGGGGAGGCGCGGAGCACGTCGAGCACGAGATCGCGCGACCGGCCGGTGTTGACGCAGAGGTAGTAGCTCGCGTCCCGGGGCAGGACGCCGAGCCAGTCCGCGGCCGTCTTGCCCGGCGGGATGGTGGCGCAGGAGACGAGCAGCGCCGCGGCGAGGACGCCGAGCGCGGCGGCCGCGGCCAATGCGCCGTTCGCGGACGCCCTCACGAGGCCTTTTCGATCGCGCACAGGCAGGTCTCCTCGCCGCATTCGATCTTCTCCTGGCCCGCGGCCTTCTCCCACTTCCAGGAGACGGCGAGCGTCTCCTCGCGGAGGAGCGCCTCGAACCGCTCGATCGCGGGCTTCAGCGCCTCGGAGCCGGAAAGCGAGAGAACGATGCGGTCGACCACGTCGAGGTTCTTCTCCTTGCGCAGGTTCTGGATGCCGCGCACCAGGTCGCGGACCAGGCCCTCCTGCACGAGCTCTTGCGTGAGGGTCGGATCGACGGCCACGGTCAGGGTGCCCTCGTTCGCCGCCTTCAGGTTTTCCTTCTCCAGGCGCTGGATGACGACGCTCTCCTTGTCGAGCGCGACGGTCCGGCCGCCCACGGCGAGCGGAACGGTCTTCCCGGCGAGGAGATCGGCGGCCTGGGCGCCCGTGAATTTTTCGATGAGGGCGGCCGCCTCCTTCATGTCCTTGCCGAGCGTCTTGCCGAGGACTTTGAAGTTGGCCTTCACCCGGTAGGTGACGAGCTCCTCCTCGTTCCTGCGGAACTTGACCTCCTTCACGTTGAGCTCCTCGCGGATGAGGTCCTCCATCTCCGTGAGGATGGTGAGCTCGGCCAGGTCCTGGGTGACGAGGTGCACGGCGGCCAGCGGCTGCCGGTTCTTGAGCCCGTAGAGCGAGCGCAGGGCGCGGCCCATGCCCACGGCGCGGCGCGCGGTCTCCATCTTTTTTTCCAGGTTGAGGTCGCGCCTGGACGCGTCGGCGGCCGGGAAGTCGCAGAGGTGGACCGATTCGGGCATGGCGCCGGTCCGCAGGTTGCGGTAGATCTCCTCGGTGATGAAGGGAATGATGGGCGCCGCGCAGAGCACGATTTTCATGAGCACCGAGTAGAGGGTCCCGTAGGCCTCGGCCTTGTCCGCGTCATTGCCGCTGCGCCAGAAGCGGCGCCGCGAGCGGCGGATATACCAGTTGTTGAGGAGGTCGATGAACTCGAGCATGGGGGAGACGGCCTTCTGGATCTCGTAGCCGTCGAGGCCGAGCGTCACCTCCTCAACCAGCCGTTCGGCGCACGACAGGATCCAGCGGTCGAGCGGGTTGGCCGGTCGTGCGGGCGCTCCCTCCGGCCGCGCCCGGTCGATATTGGCGTAGGTGACGAAGAAGCTGTAGGCGTTCCAGAGCGGGATGATGACGGACTTGAGGATCTCCTTGACGCCGTCGTCCGAGAAGCGCAGGTCCTCGGCCTTGATGACGGCCGAGCTCATGAGGAAGAGGCGCAGGGCGTCCGCGCCGTAGACGGCGATGACCTCGGTGGGGTCGGTGAAGTTCCGCTTGCTCTTGGACATCTTCTGCCCGTCGGAGGCGAGCACCATGCCCGAGACGATGCAGTTCTGGAACGCCGGCTTGCCGAAGAGGGCCGCGGAGAGCACGATGAGCGTGTAGAACCAGCCGCGCGTCTGGTCGAGGCTTTCGGAGATGAAATCCGCGGGGAACCCCGCCTCGAAGGCGGCCTTGTTCTCGAAGGGATAATGGTTCTGGGAATAGGGCATCGAGCCCGACTCGAACCAGCAGTCGAGCACCTCGGGGATGCGCTTCATGGTCCCGCCGCAGGAGCACGGGAACGTCACCTCGTCCACGAAGTGCTTGTGGAGATCGGTGAGGGTTTTTCCGGATCGCTCTTTGAGCTCCGCGCGCGAGCCGACGCACTCGGTTTTGGCGCAGGCGTCGCACTTCCAGACCGGGATGGGGTTGCCCCAGTAGCGGTTCCGGCTGATCGACCAGTCGCGGGCGTTCTCGAGCCACTTGCCGAAACGCCCGTTCTTGATGTGCTCGGGCACCCAGTGGATCTTTGAGTTCGCGTCGAGCATCTCCCGCTTGATCGGCTCGATCTTCACGAACCAACTCGAGATCGCGCGGTAGATGAGCGGGCTGTCGCAGCGCCAGCAGTGCGGGTAGGCGTGGAGGACCTGGTCGCGCTTGACGATTTTTCCTTCGGACTTGAGCCGCTCCATGATCGCCTTGTCCGCGTCCTTGACGAACACGCCCGCGTAGTCCGCCACCTCGGCGGTGAAGCGGCACTCCGCGTCCACGGGACAGGCCGTGGGGACGCCCGTGCCCTTGAGCACGGCGTAGTCGTCCTCGCCGAAGCCGGGGGCGGTGTGGACGATGCCCGTGCCGTCCCCGGTGCTGACGTAGTCGCCGAGCACCACGCGGAAGGCCCCCTGCTTCGCCGCGTCGGAAAAATAAGGGAAGAGGGGCTCGTAGGACAGGCCTTTCAGCTCCGCGCCTTTTTTCGACCACTCGATCGCGGCCTTGTCCGGCTCCTTGTAGTAGGCGCCGAGCCGCTCGCGCGCCAGGATGTAGGCTTCGGCCCCGTCGCGCACCTTGACGTATTCGATTTCCGGCCCGAGGGCGAGGGCGAGGTTGGAGGGCAGGGTCCAGGGAGTCGTGGTCCAGGCGAGGAAATACGTGTCCGGTTCTTCCAGGCTCCGGAACTTGACCGTAATGGCGGGGTCGTTGACGTCCCGGTATACGCCCGCCTGGGCCAGCTCGTGGTTACTGAGCACCGTCGAGCAGCGCGGGCAGTAGGGCATGATGCGGAAGCCCTCCTCGACGAGCCCCTTGTCCCAGAGGCTCTTCACCACCCACCAGATCGATTCCATGTAGTCGGGATCCATGGTCTTGTAGTCGTGGTCGAAGTCGACCCAGCGCCCCAGGCGGGTGATCGTCTCCCGCCATTCCTTGACGTAGCGGAGCACGGAGGCGCGGCAGGCCTCGTTGAATTTCGCGATGCCGTACTTTTCGATGTCGGTCTTGGAGTTGAGGCCCAGCTCCTTTTCGATGAGGTTTTCCACGGGAAGGCCGTGGCAGTCCCACCCGAAGCGGCGCGGGACGGAGAAGCCCTTCATCGTCTTGTAGCGGGGAATGACGTCCTTGATCGTGCTGGGCAGGAAATGCCCGAAGTGGGGCAGGCCGGTGGCGAAGGGAGGGCCGTCGTAGAGAACGAACTCGCCGTTCTTTTCCCTTTGGCGCAGGGATTTTCCGAAGGTGTCGTTTTTCTTCCAAAAGTCGAGCACCTCGAGCTCCATTGTGGGAAAATCGACTTTGGGATCGACCGGCTTGTACAAATGTTCCTCCCCGCGTCCGGACCAGCGAATCGCGCTTCATTAATATAGTAAGAATCTACATGAAAAACCGTGATTGGAAAAGCGAACGCGGACATTCTAGGAAAAGGGGCGGGCGGTGTCAAGGCGGGGTTCACTTTACCGGCCTTGAAGGAGGACACGAAGGCCGCGAAGGAGGCACGAAGAGCACGAAGCAGAGAGAAGAGAGGACAAGAGGAACGGAGAAAATCGAAGAGTGTGGACGAGGAGGAAGGC
>CAZKOS010000193.1:0-5882 GCA_964554445.1 uncultured Spirochaetaceae bacterium
AGAAATAACGGCCGGCACGGCCGTTATTTCTTCCTGATCACGAACAGCCCTTCCCTGGCGGACAGGTTCGGGAAGGCCATTCGCGAGCGATAGGCGAGGCGGCGGCCGAAGTAGCCGCGCACGAGGATCTCGATGCCGCGCCGGGCGCAGAAGGACTCGAAGTCGCGCAGGGTAAGGTGATGGATGTTGGGCGAATCGTACCACTCGTACGGCAAAACCTTCGATTTCGGCATCCGCCCGCGCCAGAGAAACGACCAGCGCACGCTCGAGTGCCCGAAGTTGGGGAAAGAAACGATCGCCTTTTTCCCGATGCGGACGATCTCTTCGAGCACGAGGTGCGGGTGCTTCAGGACCTGCAGTGTCTGGGAGAGGACGACGTAGTCGTACATCCCGGTGCGGCAGGAACCGAGCGCCTGGTCCAGGTCTCCGTGAATGGCCGGGATGCCCTTGGCCAGGCACTGCAGGATCGCCTCGCTCTTGATGTCGAGGCCGAGCGTCCGCGCGCCCTTGGTCGCCGCGAGCAGGGCGAGCAGGCTCCCGTCGCCGCAGCCGATGTCGAACACCGTCGCCCCCGGCTCGATGAGCGCGGCGATGGCCGTATCGATCGTCCGCCGGTCGAGTTCCCTCAGCATGGCCGCCCTCCCCCGTGCACGGTCGCGAGAAAATCCTCGATCGCCCGGGCCAGCTCGGGGCACGGCAGGAGGAATGTGTCGTGCCCGTAACTCGACTCGATGTTGAGGTAGGTGACGTCTCGTCCCAACCGCTGGAGCGCGGCCGCCAGCTCCCGCGACTGGGCGGGCGGGAAAAGCCAGTCCGAGCTGAACGAGACGAAGAGGGTCCGGGCACGGATCAGCGTGAGCGCCTTCTCCAGGGAGCCCTCGCCGTACTTGCCGGCGGCGTCGAAATAGTCCATCGCCTTGGTGATGTAGAGGTAGGAGTTGGCGTCGAAGCGATCGAGGAAACGCAGGCCCTGGTGCGCCAGGTAGGACTCGATCTCGAACTCGTCCTTGAACTCGTAGGCGTAGTCGCCGCTCTCCCGCCGCTTCCGCCCGAAGCGCTCGCGCATGCCGGCGGGCGAGAGGTAGGTGATGTGGCCGAGCATGCGCGCCACGGCCAGGCCCGCGATCCGCCCCCCGCCGGAGTAGTACCGCCCGTTTTCGAAGGAGGGATCGGCGGTGATGGCGCTGCGGCTTACCGCGTCGAAGGCGATCGCCTGGGCCGTGAGGGCGGCGCACGAGGCGATGACGACGGCGCTCCGCGGGACCTCCGGGTAGCGGAGCAGCCACTCGAGCGCCTGCATGCCGCCCATCGATCCGCCGACGACCGAAAGAAGCCGCTCGACGCCGAGGTGCTCGAGGAGCCGCTTCTGAACCGCCACCATGTCCGAGATGGTGACCACGGGGAAATCGAGCGCGTACGGCTCGCCGGAGGCGGGGTTGATGGAGGAGGGCCCGGTCGTTCCCTGGCAACCGCCCAGGATGTTCGAGCAGACGACGAAATATTTCCGCGTGTCGATCGGCTTGCCGGGGCCGATCATGAGGTCCCACCAGCCGGGCTTGCGGTCGTCGGGCGCGTAGACGCCCGCCACGTGCGAGTCCCCGGAGAGGGCGTGGACGACGAGCACGGCATTGTCACGCTCCGCGGAGAGCTCGCCGTAGGTCTCGTAGGCGACGGTCACGGGACCGAGCTTCTCGCCGCTTTCGAGCTCGAGCAGGTCGGGAGGGTCCGCGAACGTAAACAGTTTTTTTTCGACAATGCCCACCGAGCGGGCGTCTCCGGCCATCGGCCTTCCTTCCTCGTCGAATCCGGCCGACGACTAAATATAGTACATGAGCGGCCCGGCCTGTTCGCGCAGGAGCTTGCGCTCCCGCTCCGCCAGGTCCCGGAAGGTCACCCGGTCGATGATGCCGTTCACCGCGTCCCGGACCTCGGCCCAGAGGGGACGGAGCACGCAGCGCCGCTCGAAGTCGCAGGCCTGCCGGGAACTGTGCGAGACGCAGGCGATCGGGGAAAGCGGGCCCTCGATCAGGCGGGCGATCTCTCCCAAAGTGAAAGCGCCCGGGTCGCGGTTGAGCGCGAAGCCGCCCTTGGCCCCGCGGTGGCTTTTCAGGTAACCCGCCTTGCGCAGGATCAGGAATATCTGTTCCAGAAACTTCACGGGAATGTCCTGTTCCTTGGAGATTTCGGAAAGCTGGAAATACCGTCCCCCGTCCTCCTCGAACCGGCGGGAAAGAAAGACCAGGGATTTGATTGCATAATCGCCTTTGAATGTAATTTTCATCCCGTTCCTTATTCCGATCGCTAATGATCACTATAATTATGATTAACTTAGTAGAGTTAAGTATAAACGAAATGCTCGGCCGGTGTCAAGGTTTGGACAAAACCGTGAAGCTCCGTCCCCGGAACGGGGAGGCACCGACGAGTGCCCCCAAGATTGCGACAAAACCGGTAGAAATAAGGTAGGTAAAACGATGCGATTCGCTCCCTGTGGCGAGAAAAAAGAAGGTCGATCAATCCCCGTCAGGGCGGGCGAGCAGCGCCTCGACGACGGCGCGGTCGGACGCGGCGAAATCGAATCCGGACAGGTCGGCGGCCGCCACCCAACGGCACTCCTCGTGCTCCCGCAATTCCATCCGCCCGCCCGTCCATTCCGCTTCATAAGCTTTAAGAACGTATTCGCGGCCTGAGTGCTCGAAACCGGCGCCGGCGACATAGTCGCCGACCGTGATCTCGATGCCCAGCTCTTCCCGGAGCTCGCGTTTCAGGCAGTCCCGCTCGTCCTCGCCGGGCTCGACTTTGCCGCCCGGGAACTCCCACTTGCCGGCCTGGTCGCCCACCCGCTTCCGCTTGGCGATGAAAAACGCATCGGCCCGCCGGATGACGGCGGCGGTGACCACCCGCATTCGGTCACTCCCCCGGACTTGCGCGCTGCAAATCGAATTGAAGAAGGAAAGACGCATCGCAGGAACGCTGAGAAAAGAGGACACCCCTCGGCTGTGCTCGGGGCAGGGTCCACTCGCGAAGAGGAAGAAGTACACGAAGGAAGAGAAGAGACAGGTTATTCTTCCCCGGACCGAGCTTCATTTTTCCTTCTTCCTCCCCTTCGGTTCTTCATTCCCGGTGCCTGCTCCGAACCCCTCGACGGAGCTTGTCCTGAGCCGGCCGAAGGGCTCGGGATGTACTCCGCTTTTTCAACAACCTGCTATTGAGCCTGCGACGCCAGGCGGCCGATTTCAAGCTTCGCCTCCCGCAGGGCCTGTCCGTAGCGGTCGTCGAACGCCGCCAGGTTTTTCCTGAGCAGGGCGACGAATTCCGGGTCCTGCATGGCGTGGAGCTCGACGCGCGTGCCGAGCTGCTTGGCGAGGGCTTCCGCCTTCTGTTTCAGGCGGGGGGCGTACTGGGCGGTCACCGCCTCCTCGACGCGGCCGCGTTCGCCCTCGTAATCCGAGAAGAACTGGGAAATCTGGGAGAGAAGGTGCTGGAGCGGCTTCACCCCCGGCGCGATCGCGAGCAGCCCCTTGATCGCCCGGTCGTTCCGTGTTTTGGCGACCTCCGTGAGAGGCAGGGCGAGATTGGCGAGGTACGTCTCGATCATGCCCTTTTTCACCTGCGCCTTTTTTGTGCCCGACAGGCCTTTGAGCTCGTCCGCCGGATTGACGGACTCCGGGTCTTCGAGAAAACGCGAGACGAGCTTCTTGCCGCTGACGACGTTTTCCTGCTCTGCGAGCGATTCCTTGTCGACGGAGATGTCTTTTATCTTTTCCTGGGCGATTTCCCAGGCCGACTTGATTTCACCCATGACATACCTCTTTTTTCCAAGCTGTTGTGCGCCACCCCATCATATAACGCCGCGCGGGATCGAGGCAACAGCCGGGCGAAGACTTCAGCCGATGAGCTCCTTGTTCGTGAGCACCGCGTCCACCGGCACGTCCGACGGACCGGACGGCACGGCGTCGACCAGTTGCAGGTGAAAACAGACACCGAGGTAAAGCGTTTCCCCGCTCCCGGCGCGGGCCTTAAACTCTGAGAGAAAGCGGTCATAAAAACCGCGGCCCCGGCCCAGCCTGTTCTTCCCGCGGTCGAAGGCGACCCCCGGAACGAGCACGAGCGCCCGGGCCCGCTCGGGCAGGGGCAGGGCGAGTCGGGGAAGGTCCGGCGCCGGTTCGAGCATGCCGTAGGCGTGCGGAACCGAGGCCTCCGAAAGGCTGCGCACGGCGTGGAAAACGATTTCATCGCCGTCCACCCTGGGCAGGTAGACGCGTTTGCCGGCCGCAAGCGCCCGCGCGATGACGGGATGGGTGTCCACTTCGCTCGCCATGCTCAGGTAGGCGAGGAGCACGCCGGCCTCGCGCCACGCCCGCAGCTCGAACAGCCTGGCGGCCAGGTCCGAGCTCAAGCCGCGGACGCGGTCCGCGGAGAGGCCTTTGAGTTGTCGCGCGATCTCAGATCGAATTTCCTTTTTGGACATGAATAGAAAAAATCGGGCTGGGCGGACTTGAACCGCCGACCCCTTGCACCCCAAGCAAGTACGCTAGCCAACTGCGCTACAGCCCGAATATGACGACAATTTACACACCGCCCTCCCGCGTGTCAACCGGGCCGTCAGGTTGACAAGCCGGGAGTTCTCTAGTAACACAAAGGACAGTTGCGCCGGGCCGATGTCGATACGTTCCCGCGTCACCGAGAATGAAATGAAGAATCCGTTCCCACACATCCTGCAGACACCCGCCTGGGGCAGGGCCAAACAAGCCGCCTCTCCGGCCTGGACGCCGTTTTTTTTCGTCCGGCGGCGCGGCGGCGCCGCGTTCTCAGCGGCGGAGACGATCGACGATCCGGCCGCGATGGAATCGTCGGTCCTGGTGCTGGAACGCGAGCTCGGATTCGGTCAGCGTCTCCACTACGTTCCCCGCGGCCCGTGGGTGGATTGGGCGGACGCGGCGGCCGTCGGTGAGGCGCTCGGGTTTCTCCGCGAGTACGGCCGCGAGCGAGGCGTCCTCTTCACGCGCCTCGAGCCCGACGCCTACGCGGCCGGTTTCGACGAGTCCCCGCTGACATCCGCGGGTTTCCGCCGCACCCCCGATTACATTCAGGCCAGGGACACGGTCAAGGTGCGGATCGATAAAAACGACGACGAGCTCATCGCCTCGTTTCATCACAAGCATCGGTACAATATCAAGCTCGCGGAGAAACGCGGGCTCAGCGCGCGCTCGTCGACTCGGGCTGCGGACGTGCGTCTTTTCTACGAGCTCCTGAAAAAGACCGAAGGCCGCCACGGGGGCGCCCTCCACATCCACCCGCTTTCCTATTACGAGAAGGTGCTCGCCGTCCTGGCGGCCGATGGTTTCGCGCGCCTCTATCTCGTGGAGAAAGACGGGGCGCTCGCCTCGGCCTCCCTGGTGTTCACCTACGGCGCCGAGGCCGTCTACATGTTCGGCGCCTCGGATTACGAGTACCGGCGCGACATGCCCAATCACCTGCGCGAGTGGACGAGCATGAGAGACGCGCGGGACGAGGGGCGAACGTGGTTCGATCTCTGGGGCGTCACGATGCGGAACGACCCCGGCGGAGGGATCAAGCGCTACAAGCTGGGGTATTCCGAGCGGGTGGAAAACATGGCGGGAACGTTCGACTGGTCGCCGCGGCCTCTCGCGTACGCGGCCTTTACGGCTCTCAATAAAATCCGGCGCGGTTCCGGAGCATCAAGCTGACATTGATGGCTTCAAAAGGCTGTTGAAAAACCGAATGCGGTTTTTCAACAGCTTCCATTGATGTAAACAAGAAATTGTCGGGGCTTGAAATGCAAAGATTTTTCCGGAATAAATGTTTCCTATTGTTTAATTCTTCATCCGAAAATAAACCCCGGCAATTTCATGAGTTGGCTG
>CAZKOS010000194.1:0-2490 GCA_964554445.1 uncultured Spirochaetaceae bacterium
GAACGGGGAGCTCGGCCGGGCGGAGAGGGGTCGGGTTTTCGGAGAGCGGGGCGCAGCGGTCGAGAACCATCGCTCTCATCATTTTTTCCATACCGAGCTAATATACAATGACGCAACGTGAGAAGGGAATAAGTTCCTGAATCAATGTTTTAAACGTGTCGCCAATGCGACGAAACCGTATCGATTAGGTGGCGTCTTTCGCTGCCTCACTAGTCTCCGTGCTCTCCGTTTTCGGAGCCTGCCCCGAGCGTAGCCGAGGGGTGCTCTCCGTGTCCTTCCGGACACGTGCCTCAGACCTTCCCCTTGATCGTCTCCATGAGTTTCTGGTACCCGAAATGCATGAGCAGGTGATCGAGGAGCACAAGCGAGGTGTAGTTTTCCGCCACCGGCCAGATGCGGGCCACGATGGTGGGATCGCGGCGGGTGATGGCGGCGAGCTCCGCGTTTTTCAGCGTGTACTTGTCGACCGTATGCTGGCGCTTGGCGATGGTGGGCGTGGGCTTGACCGCCAGGCGGACGGCGATTTCCTGCCCGGTGGCGAGCCCGCCGGTGATGCCGCCGGCGGCGTTGGAGTCGAACTTCACCTTGCCGCCCTCGGCCGTCATCTGGTCGTTGGTCTGCGACCCGGTCATGTCCTTGACTCTCATCCCCGCGCCGACCTCGACCGCCTTGACCGCGCCGATGCCGAGCATGCGGCCGAGCTCGGCGTCGAGCTTGTCGAATACCGGCTCGCCCAGGCCGGCCGGCACGCCGGTGGCGCGCACCTCGACCAGCCCGCCGGAGGAGTCGCCGCCCGCGGAAACCTTCAAGGCCGCCTTCGTCATTTCCTCCGCCGCCTCGATGTCCGGGCAATTCAAGACGGGATGGACGCCGTATTTTTCCCGGATCTCCGCGGCGCGGAATTCCGGCGCCTTGGCCCGAATGGCGTCGATCTCGTTCTCGACTTCGGCGAGCACCTTCATTTTTTGAAGGAATCGCATGTCCTCGCCCAGTCGCCCCTTCACGAAGAGCTCCTGGTAGAAGGGATCGTAGTCGCGGCGCATCGCCTTGTAGGCCTCGCCGCTTTTGAGGGCCGCGGTTGAATCGACCTCGGGCGCGGCCACGCCGGCCGCTTCGCGGACGAAGGCGAACACCTCGATGCCGCAGGCTTTCAGTATTTTCTTGGCCACCATGCCGGCGGCCACGATGGTGCAGGTATAGCGTCCGGAAAAAATCCCGGCGCCGATGGCGTCGTCGTCCGGGCCGTATTTGGCGAACGAGGCGTAGGAGGCGTGGCCGGGCCGCGGCGTGCGGTTCGTGTCCTGGTACTGCTTGATGTGCTCGAAGTGACGGTCGAGGTTGGGGATGAGGATCACCAGCGGCGTGCCGTTGGTGTGGTGCTTGTTGCCGGCGTTCTCCACGGTGTCCGCGGCATTGACCCCGGCGTAGATCACCGGCAGGTCGGGCTCCTTGCGGGGCGAGGAGAGCTCGTCGGCGCCGGGTTTGCGGAGCAGCAGGTCGCCGTAGATCTCGCGTTCCGAAAGCGGCAGGCCGGCGGGCACGCCCTGGAGGGTCGCGGACAACCCTTCCTGGTACGATCCCCCCGCCACGGTCACTTGAAACAGCCTCCCCAGATGACACCCGAACATGATGAGCTCCTTTGATTGCATTGTTGGGACGCACGGCCGCGCGTCCCAACAATCGGATTTGCCTGACGACCGTCTATGAAAGACAAGTCAAACTAACGGGCGAATGTGAAAATGTCAATAATATACTCAATCGTTTTTAATTTGTCATACCGAGACTTTACCAAGTCTCGATGTGACAAAAAATTATAATCGGAAATACCCGACAAAGCGCAGCTTTGTGGGTATAAATTGCGGGGGAGCTTCTCAACACGAGACTTGTTCTGTTCCGGGCGAGCGGTTGAGGATGGAGAAACGCTGTCGCAGTGAAATGAAAGGCGGCCGGCGCGGACGGATCGGTGAAACGGTGACCGTCCCGCGCCTCGTCATGCTTGGGCGGCTTCCGTTTTCGGCGCTTCCGCGGCCGGCTTCGGCTGCTTCGACATTTTCGTGTTGCAGATTTTACACACCGAAATCTTCTGTTTATCGATTTCCCGCTCGTATACGACCTTGACGCCCGTCCGCTTGCACTGCGGGCAGGTGCCCCTGCCCTGGTTCGGCTTGGTGCGTATCCCTTTTCCCCTGTGGGCCTTTGACATCCGATTTCTTCCTTTCTCGTGAAATTATGGTAGGCGATAGACTATCCGTTTCGACCCGCCTCGTCAAGCGCCCAGTGCGGAAGTGATTCCCTCTTATTTATAACTTGAAAAACACCACGAAGGACACGAAGATCACGAAGAATAGGAGGAAGAAGTAACAAATAATTGAATTTTATCTTCTTCTATCTTTCCTTCGTGCGCTTCGTGGTGTTTTTGAAGGCCTGTAAACTAAAGTTTCCGGATGACCACCATGGTCGCGTCGTCGGCGAGGTTGCCCTTGTATTTCC
>CAZKOS010000194.1:2590-5812 GCA_964554445.1 uncultured Spirochaetaceae bacterium
AGTTTCCGGATGACCACCATGGTCGCGTCGTCGGCGAGGTTGCCCTTGTATTTCCGGAGATCGCCGTCCTTGGCGTGCTCGTGCACGGCCTGGAGGATCCGTTCTCCGATCTCGTCAATGGGCAGGGCGGCGGCGGCGGCCAGCACTTCCTTGAGCCGCGGGATGCCGAATTGGTTCGAGAAATTGTCCTTGGCCTCGATGATGCCGTCGGTGTAGAGGAGCAGCAGGTCGTCCGGCCGCATGGCGAACTCGGCGGCCGATTCGCGGGCGCTGATGGCGGGCGAGAGCCCCATGAAGGCCGTCTTGTTGGTGAGAAAGTCGAGCTCGGCGATCGTGTTTTCCTTTTTTTTATAATGGAGACCGATGAGGTGGGCGCCGGCGCAGGCGAACGTGGCGTCCTTGACCAGGAAGTAGTTCTCGGTCATGAACTTGTCGCTCCCGATCCGGTCCTTGTTGATTTCGCAGAGGATTTTATTGACGAGCTCGTAGAGCTCGAAGGGCTCGAGCCGCTTCCCGAACGCGGAGGCGGCCATGACCGCCGACTGGAAGGCGGTGAGCTGGATGAGGGCCGTGACGCCGGAAGGGAGCCCGTGCCCGCTCACGTCGCCGATGGCGAGGTAGGTGCCGAAGGGCGAAGGCGCGACGTCGTACGCGTCGCCTCCCACCTCCGAGGCCGTGGTCATGCTCGCCGCGCACTCGTAGCCGGGGATGTCGATCGTCCGGGGCAGGATCGAGGTCTGGATGCGCTTGGCGATTTCGAGCTCTCCCTGGAGCCTGTTCCTTTCGCGCTGGATCTGCTTGCCCTTGATGATCGAGAAGATGACCGTCAGGTTGTCGACGATCGCCTCGAGCGCGTTCTCTTCCTCCGGAAACAACCGGCCGTGGGCGCTCTTGAAGACGACGACGAGACCGATGAGATAATCTTTGTCGAAAACCGGGTAGAAGCCGATCAGGCTGTGCAGCCCGGCGAGCTCGGGGGGCAGGTCGACGGAGACGACCGCTTTTTTCGTTTCGATCGCCTCCTTGAGCCGCTTCTCGCCCCAGGTGGGAAGGAGCTCCAGCGGCGTGGCGAGGATGGCGGTCATGTTGAACGGGTTCCGCAGGATGATTTCATTGAACTGTTCCCGGCTCTTGACCAGTTTCAAGCTTTCGAGGCGCGAGACGGGGATGCAAAATCCGTCGATATGTTCGAGCGTGCTCACCTTGAGCACTCCGCCCTCCCTGGTGTAGATGGCCGTGCCGGAGATGCCGTGCTCGGGGACCGCCATGAAGGCGCGGGCCCGGTCGATCTCCCCGCTCACCGAGGCGCGGATGATGGAGAGGTCCTCCTCGGTCGGGCTGTTCACCACCTTGGCGATGAGCTCGTTCTTCAGGCGCAGCGATTCCTCCAGTTTCATGAGGGTGCGGTCGAGGTTGAGCGTGCGCCTGAATAAGTATTCCTGGGTGATCCGGACCAGGAAGATGCAGTTGTTGAGCGTGAAAAGCCAGAGCGGGACCGGATCGGAAAACCCCTGGCGGACGAAGCCGGCCAGGAAGAGGACGAGGGTGATTCCCGAGGACAGGGGAAAGAGAAAATTCTGGCGGATAACCCCCGATTGAAAATAGAAAATGCTCCGCCCGACCGTGAGGAGGAAGATGAAGCCCATGGCGATGAAGACGACGAAAAGCGTCGCATTGACAAGGTAGACCGATTCGGGCGTGAACAGCGGCGGCGGGGGCGAGGCGTGCGGCGCGAACGGGGCAAGGCCGCCGGCCCACCGGGCCGCGAAATAGAAGGCGAGCGAGAGAAGGGACAGCGCCGCCAGCGTGACGGAGAGGGCGATGTAGCGCTTCAAGCGCGGCCGGAATTCGTCGGTGAAAAAACTGCGCACGAGGCGCTGGCTGTGAACCGAATACTCCGCGAAAAAAAACACGACGGTGTAGAGGACGAAAACCAGGGTGAACAGGGGAAAGGAGGCCGCCGGGGAAAACAGGGTCGGCAAGAGGCTCACGGCAAGGCAGAGCGCTCCCGTCAGACCCAGGAGCGCGATGGAGCCGAGGAGATGCCGCGGGCGCTTCCCGAATTGCTTTTTTTGGCGGATATCGCTCCACAGGATGAGGGAGAAAAGGAGAACGGGAATGAAGGTGAAGAAGTAGACGACGAGGAAGGGGCTCATGGCCGTCCGTCCCGCGGCCGGGTGAAACGGGTTCCGATCAAGCGCACATTCAACGTCTCGTCAGTCAGGCCCGCCCGTTTCCCTACCATAGATTCACGCCGGCCTCATTCTATTTTCACGCCGCCGGGCACGAGAAAGGTGAGCGTCGGCAGGCTCGTCACCTGCCAGGTGATGTCCTTGTTGTGGATGATCGTAATGCGGTATTTGACGTCTGTGGAAAGGTCGGAGAGTTTCATGATCCATTTGGCGACCGATTTGATGCCGCTCGAATTGAGGAAATTCAAGCCGGTGAAATCGGCCCTGACTTCCTTCCATTTTCTGGAGATCATCCCCTGGTGCACCTGGTCGAAGAACGGATCGAGGATGACGCCCGGGTCCTCCATGTCGATGTCTCCCGTGAACCTGATGCCCAAACCGTCGGGGATGTCGTCCGCCTCGATCTTGATCCGGTCGTCGGAAATCGGTTGGATGTTCAGCTGATTCATGCCATTTCTCCTTGCTCGCCGTCCGCGACTAATCGATGTCGATCGATAATTTCACGACGTTCTCCGCGGTGATATTGAGATTGAGGTCGCCCCCGGTTTCGTAGCGGATGCGGGCGAGGCCCAGATGACTCTTCCCGTCGCTGCGGACGGCCGCTTCCTTCATCTGGGTGACGTAGACCTGGAGCGGATCTCCCTTGACGATTTTCTGGAACACCTCCCGCAGCGTGTCGATGGATTGTTGGGTGGAGGAATTTTCCACCAGAATCGATATTTTCTCCGTGGCCGGGGCGACGCGGATGAGGATGTGAGTGTCGTCGCGGGAGGCGTATTTCACCGCGTTTTCGAGAAGCTCGCTCGCCGCCAGGGCGATCTTGTCCGCCTTCGCCTGATCAACGATGCTGATGGCCAGGAAATTCTGAATGAACCCGCGGACGCAGGCGATGTATTTCCAGCGCGGGCCGAATTTCAGCTCGATGTAGCCCTCGCGGTCATTGGCGTTTTTGTCAGGCATTCCCCGCCTCCTCGTTTTAACTATATGGAAAACGCCGTCGTTTGCAAGCCGCGGGCCGAAAAAAGCGCCG
>CAZKOS010000195.1:0-5796 GCA_964554445.1 uncultured Spirochaetaceae bacterium
CCCGCCTTCCATGACGCGCACGTCGGTGTAGCCCCGGCCCGCCAAAAAAGCCGCCGCCTCCCACCCGCGCAGCGAGATCTTGCAGAAGCAGATGATGGTCGCGCCCTTGTCCGCGGGCAGCTCGCCGACGCGCTGCCTGAGCGCGCCCAGGGGGATGAGCACCTCGCCGATGCCGAGGCGCATGGCCTCGTACTCGTCCGGCCCGCGCACGTCCAACAGGAAGACGCCGTTCTTTTTTTCCGCGAGCGATTTCACCTCGGCGGCGCCGATGCCCTTCATGCGGCCCTTGAGCTTGTTTTCCATGACGTGGGCGGCGGCGATGAAGTTGTCGATGGCGAGCGAGTAAGGCGGCGCGTACGGCAGATCGGCGTTCACCAGGTCGGTCACGGCGAGCTTGCCCATGACGGCCAGGGCGCCGGAGGCGATCTGTCTTCCCACGTCCCCGGCTCCCACGCACTGCAGGCCGAGGAGACGGCCGTCCGCGCGGTTGACCGTCATCTTGGTGATGAGGAGCTTGCCGTTCATGAAGCCGGGCTTGTCCGGCCCCGCGATAACGGCGGTTTCAATGTCGTTGAATCCGGCGGCGCGCGCCGCGGTCTCGGAAAGCCCCGTGATGCCGGCGCCGAATTCGAAAACCTTGCAGATGCCGGTCTGGATGGTGCCCGGGAAACGGACGGTGTCCCCGCAGACCGCGTTCTCGCCGGCCACCCGCCCCTGGAGGTTGGCCAGATCGCCGTAGGGGGCGTGCGCCTTTTTGCCGGTGATGCGGTTGACGGTCTCGATGCAGTCGCCCGCGGCGTAGATGTCGGGGTCGGAGGTCCTGAGGAACTCGTCCACGGCGATCCCGCCCGTTTCGCCGACGGCGAGTCCGGCCGCCGCCGCCAGGGCGGCGTCGGGTTTGACGCCCACCGCCACCACCGCCAGCTCGCAGGGGAGCTCGGTGCCGTTGGCCAGCTTCACGCCGGTGAGTTTTCCGTCCCGGCCCAGGAATTCGGCCAGCGCGTTGCCGGTGATGACGTTGGCCTTCCGGCCGCGCACGTGGTTTTCCACGATCTTGGCGAGCTGCGGATCCAGGAAAGTCAGAAGCTGGGGCAGCGCCTCGATGACGGTGATCTCGATCCCCGCCAACTCGAGCGCCTCGCACGTCTCGATCCCGATGAGCCCCCCGCCGATGATGACGGCCTTCTGGATGACGCGTTCGTCGCGGATCTTCCTGAGGTAATCGGCGTCCTTCATGGACTGGAGGGTGGTGATGCCTTCCAGGTCGCGCCCGGGCACGGGCGGCATTTTCGGCGTCGCGCCGGTGGCGAGGATGAGCTTGTCGTACGGCAGCTCGCTCACGCTCCCGTCCGCGAGATTCCGGCACGACACGACGCGGCGCTTCCGGTCGACGGCCGTCGCCTCGGTTCCGGTCAACGCCGTTATCCCCTTGGCGTTCATGAAGAACTTGGGATCGCGGACCACGCCCGTGGGCGTGGAGAGGAGCATGCGGCGGTCGTCGAACACCCCGCCCACGTAATACGGGTACCCGCACGAGGCCATGGACAAATCCGGCCCCCGCTGGATAAGGGTGATCTCCGCCTGCTGGTCCAGCCGCCTCGCCCGGGCCGCGGCCTTTGGTCCGGCGGCCGATCCGCCGATGATGATGATCTTCTTCGCCATAAAAACTCCTTCTTCGTCGCTGTTTTATCCGCCCTGAGACGGTTGTTGAGCAAAATTCAAAGATTTACCCGCCCGCCGTTGGGGCGAAAGCTCCCGGGCGCTTCAGGATCGTTTTTTTTCCCGACATTTTCTCATTCCGGGGAACGCGCCGCGCCGGCATGGTCCGGGCGAACGAAATGATATTCCCCGTCGCCCGGTGAGTCAATATTCAACCAAAGCGGACGCCGGACGATGACTCTCCCGCCACGACGCTACCGCGCAGGAGAGATCGAAAGGCGTTCGGGGTTTTACTTATCTGTCACCGCTCGGTCCCGGGAGCCGGCAGGCGTTCACGGTCGGTCCTCAAGCGGGGCCGCCCGTTCGTCCGTGGTCGGGATCCTCCCAGAAGAGCGCTGTCGCCGAGGCGCACACCCGCTCGTCCTGAACGATGGTCGACCGAACCCGCCACACGCGTTCGTGAATTTTCTCCTCAACGGTCGCGCTGATGTTCGCTTTCCCTCCGGACGCCACCGGCCGGGAATATCTCACGTTCAAGCGGACGGTATACGCCTTGACGCCGTGGCCGAACAAACAGTGCGTCATCGCCCAGTCGAAGAGAGCCGAGATCACGCCGCCGTGTATCCTCCCTTCATAGCCGATGTACCTTTTGTCGCAGGCGACGACCGCCGTCAGCGTGCCGTTCTCATCGAACGAAACCGGGACGCCGTTCATTTTTTGGCCGAACCAGCAGCGGGGATGGTATTCCCGCTCCAGTTTCCGCATGGTGGATAAAAACACGATGTCAGCCCTGTTTTCGCGGCGCCGGCGACCGCCGCGCCGCGTAATAGACGATACCGCCCCTGCGCAGGGAAACGAGGAACCCGTTCTTCTCGAGCGTCTCCAAGTGCTTGTCCGCCTCGTTCGGGTGCAGGTTGAGGCCGCCCGCCACGTCATTGACCGAGCAGGGACGACGCCGGAGCAGCGCGAGCACTTCGTTTTCCATGGCCGCCGCTTCCCCGAGGCGCGGCGGGCGGTCGAAATCCGAAATGATTTCCACGTTCCCGTCGAATCGGTCCGCCAGCTCGCGCATGCCCTCCGGCGGCACTCTCTCCGCGAACGGTTCGGCGGCCGGCCGGGTCACCGTGTTGAGCTGGACTTTGGCCGGGTTCGCTTTTTTGATTATGGAATTCAACGCGCGCAGTTCCCCGGCCGTGACGTTGACGCCGGCCAGGAGCATGACCTCCAGCCATACCTTTTCCCGGTGCCTTTTGCACAACTCGACGGTGCCGTCCACGACGCGGCGAAAGGAAAGCCCGGCGCAAGGGCGATTGATATACCGAAACAGCTCTTCACTTCCCGCGTCGAGCGAGGGGACGATCAGGTCCGCCGGGGCGAGCGCTTCCCGCACTCCGGCGTCCCACAAGAGCGAGCCGTTGGTGAGAACGGCCACCGGCACGTCGGTGAGACGCTTGGCCGCGCGGATAAGCTCGCCCAGGCCCGAGTGGAGCGTCGGCTCCCCCGAACCGGAAAAAGTGACGTAATCGATCGTGCCCGGCTCCTTCAGCTTCTGTTCCAGCTCCCTTATCACCTCGTCCGTCGGGACGTATCCTCGCCTGGCCGCGGTCTTCTCGGAGGTCCGCCCCAGCTGGCAATAGACGCAGTCGTAGGAACAGGTCTTGTAGGGGACGAGGTCGACTCCCAAAGAATGCCCCAGCCGGCGGGAAGGAACCGGGCCGAATACGTGGCGGTATTCAGTCGGCATTTTTTTCCCCCGGGAGCTCCTTCTTCACTCGCTCCCACAATTCCGCGATCGCGCGCGCGGAGGGCGAAGCGGGATCGAATTCCACGATCGACTTTCCCCGGATTTGCGCCTCGGTCACCGCCGTATCGTAGGGAACGGTCCCCAGAAAATCGGCGCCGTATTCCGCCGCCGCCGTTCGAATCTCCCCGGTTTTTTCGGGATTGAGATCGTGCTTGTTCACCGCCACGCCGGCGCGAAGATTGAAAAAGCGGATCACGTCCAGTATGCGCCGCAGGTCGTGGACTCCGGAGACGGTCGGCTCGGTGACGACCAGCGCGTAGTCGGTCCCGGTGAGGGAGGAGATGACCGGGCAGCCGGTGCCGGGCGACCCGTCCGAAAGCGACTGAGAAAGACCGCGCTCCGCGGCCTGCGCGTTTTTGCGGCTTCGCACGAGAGAGACGAGTTTGCCCGAATTTTCCGCCGCCACGCCCAGCCGGGCGTGGCTCAGCGGGCCGCAGGCCGTTTCCGAGGCGTACCATTCCCCGTTCACGGCGGGTCGCAAGGACACCGCGTCCGCGGGACAGACGAGGGCGCACACGCCGCAGCCCTCACAGGCTTGTTCGTCGATCGCGAAGACCGGGCGGCCGCCGCCGGTCGAGCGGCGCACGGCGTCGAAGCGGCAGGCGCGCAGGCACGCTCCGCACTCGTTACATTTCCCCGGGTTAATGACGGCCTTTTCCCCGCCGGAAAAAGCTCCCCGTTCCACGATCGTGGGCTGCAGGACCAGGTGAAGATCGGCGGCGTCCACGTCGCAATCGGCGATCGCGATTTCCTTTCCCAAAAAGGCGAAGCAGGCGACGAACGAGGTCTTGCCCGTGCCGCCCTTGCCCGAGATCACCGTCACTTCACGGGCGCGCCCGTTCCCGCCCGCGCCGGTCCCCGCCGCCGGGCGGCATTCGGTTGCGTCCGCCTCGATCGGCCCGGCGGAGGCCGGGAAAACCGCCGGTTTCTTCCACTCGGGCCGGATTTTATTTTTGGAGGCGCGATCGAGAAGCCTCAGGGCGAGCTCACGGAATAATTCCCCGTACTCCGGGAACCGGTCTGAAGCCAGCTCCCCCACGGAATAGCTTTCGGCGATTCTCCGCTCGTCGGGGATTTCCGCGACGATAGCGAGCCCCTCGGCGGCGCAGTATTTCCTGAGGTCCTCGTCGGCGTGCCCGGCCCGGTTCACGACGACGACGGGTTCCCGGCCGAGGCTCCGGCACATGTCGACCGCCAGCTTCAGGTCGTTGAGACCGAACGGCGTGGGATCGGTCACCAGAACGCAGAGGTCGGCGTCCCTGACCGTCTCCACGACCGGGCAGGACGTGCCGGGCGGAGAGTCGAGGACGGTGACGCCCTCGCCCGCCCCCTCCTTCACTTGGCGGATGAGCCGGGGCGTCATGCCGCCCTCGCCGGTTTCGAGCAGCCCGTAGCGGCACTCGATGCCGCCGCTGCTTCCTTCCTTGAGCAAGCCGATCTTCCTCGGCCGCTTGATGATCGCGTTTTCCGGACAGACGAAGGAACACGCGCCGCAGACATGGCAGAGGTTTCTGAAGAACAGCACCGACGTCCCGACGCGGGCGAGCGCGTGGAAGCGGCAGGCCGCCGCGCATTTTCCGCAGGCGGTGCACTTCGCTTCATCCACGCCGGCGGGAGCGAGCAGCACCGCCTCTTCCTCGCGCTCGATGACGGGCTTTAAAAACAGGTGGCCGTTCGGCTCCTCCACGTCGCAATCGAGGTAGCTCACCCGTTCTCCCGCTTTTTCCAGGGCGCGGGCGAGGTTCACGGCGACGAAGGTCTTGCCCGTGCCCCCCTTGCCGCTCGAAATGACAATGCTCGCTTTCATTCGTTGCCGCCCCAGACGTGATCGTCGCCGAAATTCCTCATCCACCGCTCCTCGGGCGAGAGATATTTTTCGATATCTTCCCGGCTGAAAGAAATTTTATAGCCGTTGCAATAATCCATGATGATTTTCTTCGCTTCCAGGAGCGCGGCGGTTTTCGCATTGCGCGCGCCGCCGTCTTCCTCCCCGCCCCCCGTGTCCGGATGCCACGTTTTCAGAAGGGCGTTGATCTTTCGCTTCACCCCGGCCAGGGTCTCCGCTTCGCCGATCCCGAACAATTCCCTCGCTTCGGAAATTTTCTCGTAGGTGCCCATTTCACACAATCCCTTCTCTTCGGCCGCGGATCACCAAAAAGCTCCGAGCGAAATCGAGAATCACGGCGTCAGGGCTTCTTTTCCCAGGCACGGGACTCCTCGTGAAACTCGAATCTATCTCCCGCCCCCGCCGCGATCGTCCGTCCGGGAAGACGTTTCCTGAAAAACGAGACCGCCGTTTCACCCGTGCAGTGAAAGGGCGCCAGCGCGCGCAC
>CAZKOS010000196.1:0-5779 GCA_964554445.1 uncultured Spirochaetaceae bacterium
AAAAGCCGCCAGGCGTCGCTCGATTTCGAATTGAGCGTGACGAACAATTCGCCGCCGGTGACAAGCACGCGACTGATTCCGACAACGACCCGGCGCAGGCCCGCGAGGTCCGTATGGTAGATCGAATGGAAGGCGACCACGCAGTCGAAAGAATCGTCCTCATAGGGCAGGTCGAGCATGTCGCCGACGGCGGTCGCAATGCGGAGGCCGAGCCCGGCGGCCCGCCGCTCGAGCTCGGCGACGCCCGCTTGCGACAGGTCGAAGGCGCTCACGTCGAATCCGTTTTGCGCCAGGAAAATCGCGTTCCGGCCCAGACCGCAGCCCAGGTCGAACGCGCGGCGGAACCCCGCGGCGCGCCATTCGAGCCCGACCGGCAGGAACTCCGGCGCAACCGTTTTCCAGAAGTCGCTTGCGTTCGCGTCCCAATTCCAGGCTTTGGATTCGAGCATGGGATCTCCTCCCCTCTTTCGGTTCATCGTTTTTTTCCACGGTCATTCAGAGTATGTCGTTATATCCTCCCCGCCGCAATCTCTCATTTATAATTGAAAACCCAGGCGATTCCGCTACAATGAACCCAAGGAGAAAAAAATCATGGGAGACAGGCTGTTCGACAAAGTACGGAGCGCTTTTTTTTCGCCGCTCATCATAGGCGCCATCGGCCTTATGTTCCTGAACGACCAATTCCTGAAGCGCGCCCACGTGCTGCCGGGCCTGCTGACCGGGAAGCTGAGCGACGTCGCGTTCCTCTTCTTCGCCCCCATCGTCCTGGCATACCTTGTTCGGGCGGGCGGCCGGTTCAGGCTCTTCATTGCCTTCGTTCTGCCCGCCCTGTTGTTTACGGCCGTCAACTGCCTCCCGGAGGCGGCGCGCCTCATGGCCGGGGGTTTGAGCCTCTTCATCCCCTCCCGGCTTTGGCCGGACCCGGCGGACCTGCTCGCCCTCTTCGTCATGCCGGCTTCGCTCGCCTTCATCCTGACCAGGCGCCCGGCCGCTCCGCGGCGTCCGGGTCCGCGGACGAGACTCGCCGAGATCGCCCTCCTCGCTTCGACCTCCTTCGTCTGCCTCGCCACCTCCCGGGAACCGCCCGTCCTCTACGATCCGGTGTACATGAGCTGGAGCGATTTCCGCTCCGCGGTGAAGGTGCTCCCGCCCGAGCCGATCGGCCGGCGCGGCAAGATCTACGTGAAGGGTGATTACCTGTACGTGAGCGAGCCCAACCGCGGGATCCACGTCATCGACGTCCGCGATCCCGCTCATCCCGCGGCCCGGGCTTTCTTCCGCGTGCCCGGCAACCTGGACGTGGCCGTCAAGGGCTCGGCCCTCTACGCGGACAGCTTCACCGACCTCCTCGTCTTCTGCCTGGCCCAGGAGCCGGAGGATTCCTTCCTCGTCAAGCGCATCGAGAACGTATTCCCGTACGATCCCGGCCAGACCCTCGGGGAGGGCGAGTTCATATCCAATACGCGGAACGTCGACAAAAACAAGGGGGTCGTCGTCGCCTGGCGGCAAATCATGGCGGATCCCTGGAAGGAGGAACGCCGATGAAAACTTTCCCGCACCCGATCAGCCGTTTCGCCCTTCGCCTCACGCTCGCCCTGGCCGGCGCGGCACTCGTCTCCTGCGCCCAGGGAGGCCCGTCCTCCGTGGGCAAAGCCGGTTCGCTCGCGCGCTTCGCCGTGCGCGGCGACTTTCTCTACGCCTTGAGCCCCCACAGCCTCACCGTTTTCGACGTCACGAACAAGTTCACGCCCGTCACGGCCGGAACGGTCAACGCCGACGAAACGCTGGAAACGATTTTTCCCTACGGGGACCACCTGTACCTGGGCACGCAGGAAGGCCTCAACGTTTATTCCCTCGAAATACCGCGCTCTCCCCGGTTTGTCGGGAAATACGGGCACATCGTCTCCTGCGACCCGGTGGTGGTGGAGGACGGCATCGCCTACGTCACCCTGCGCTCGGGCGGACGCTGCCGCCGCGGCGTCAATGAGCTGCAGATCTTCGACGTCGGCCGTCCTGAAAATCCCGTGCTCCTGGCCCGCCACCCCTTCTCGAGCCCGGGCGGCCTGGGAATCGACAAAAAGCGGCTGTACCTCATGGACGGGAACGAGGGTTTGAAAATTCTCGACGTGAAGAATCCCCGTTCGCTCAAGGACATTGGATTCGTGCCGATGCGGGCGGGCTACGACGTCATTCCATACGGAGGCCTCCTCATCGCGGTGGCCGGGGACGGACTTTATTTTTTCGACTCGACGCGCCTTCCGCTCACGCGGCTTTCGAAAATGGAGATCTATTGGTAGCAGAGCGCATCCCGATCGTCGAGGTCACTTCCTGTCCAGGAACCGGTGGCCTTTGAGTTTCTGGAGGACGCGCGGCAGCGCGTCCGCCGAGTTGCCCCAGGGCTTGTCCTCGTTCCGGTAATCGAACTTCTGCGTGAACCAATCGATCTCCCCCTCGAGCACCGCCAGCCGTTTCTCCTCGAGCGCGAGGAGCTCGCGCGTGAACTCGTCCCGGATCGCGCCGGACAGGTTCTCCTCGGCCATTTCCAGGGCGCGCGCCAGGTGCTCGAGGCAGAAGCCGTTGGAGGCGAGAAACGTCTTCCGGAAATCCGCGTCCTTTTTATAGAGATACACGATCGTGAAAAGATAGCGATCGACGGTGGCGGTCAGCCGCTCGCAGAAGAGACACGCGGACCGGGTGGCCCTGAAAAACGCGGGCCATTCGGCCGACGGCCGCTTCGGCTTGCCCTTCGCGTCCGGCTCCCGCGCCCGCTTCCGGCGGAAGGCGTCGAGGAACCGGGCCAGGTACGTGTGGGTCATCAGGGCGAGGCCGAGCTTGTGGCCGCCCTCGAACAGCAGCTCGGAATGGTAGACACAGAACCCTTTTTCGTTCGCCGCCACCCGCGTCTTCGAATCCATCACCGATTCGCCGAGGAAAAACTTCACGCTCTGCGCCTCGTTCTTTTTTTCAAGGATGCAGACCGGGCACTCGCCCCCGGCCCGGTAGGCGTCCCAGACGGGTATGGTTTCGAGCTCGTATTTCATGGGGAAAGTATAGGCGATTCGGGGGGATTGCGAAAGAGAGCCGTCATCCGATTCGCCACAGAGGCACAGAGGACACAGAGAAGAGAGAATAAAAAGAAGAAAGATCAGGAAACCAAGAAGCCGGGAAATAAACCGGATTTGTTCTCTTCTTCACTCCTGCCTTTTCTTCCTCTGTGTCCTCTGTGTCTCCGTGGCTCTCCCTTGAATGAAGGTGTAGAACAATGAGGCCATCGATATTATACTAGCCACGCAGCGAGGTGGTATCATGAAAACAGCCCGGTTAGCGGGAATCAGGCGATTCGAAATCCGCGAGGTGCCGGACCCGAAAATCGCTCGGGACAACGACGTTCTCGTGCGCGTGGCGACGGTCGGGGTGTGCGGCTCGGACGTGCACTATTTCACGGAAGGGCGCATCGGCACGCAGGTGGTGGAGTTCCCGTTCACCGTGGGGCACGAGGCGGCCGGCACCGTCGAGAAAGTCGGCCGGGCGGTGGGGCGGTTGAAGCCCGGCGACCGGGTGGCGATCGACCCGACGGACTTCTGCGGCGAATGCGACCAGTGCCGGGCCGGCCGGCCCAACACCTGCCGCCGGCTCAAATTCCTGGGCTGTCCGGGCCAGCTCGAGGGCGCCTTGAGCGAGCTCCTCGTCCTGCCCGAGCACTGCTGTTTCCCGATCGCCCCCGGCATGACCTTCGAGCAGGCGACCCTTTCGGAGCCGCTCGGCATCGCCGTGTACGCCGTCGAACGAACGCTTCCCGGCCCGGGCGCCTCTGTCGGCATTCTGGGGCAGGGGCCCGTCGGTCTGTCCGTTTTTCACGTCCTGCGCGCCTCGGGCGTCGGCACTGTCTATGCCACGGATAAAATACCCGAACGTCTCGCGTTCGCCGCGTCCCTCAACCCGGCCTGGTCCGGCCGGCCCGATTCCCCGGACGCGGTCGGGGAGATTCTCTCGCGCGAACCGCTCGGCCTCGACGTCGTCTACGAGTGCGCGGGCGATCCGGCCGCCTGGCTCCAGGGGATAAGGCTCTGCAAGCCCGGCGGGAGGCTCGTGATCGTCGGCATACCGGAAGTCGACGAGATCGCCCTCCCCGTGCACGAGCTCCGCCGCAACGAAGTCACGCTCTATGACATCCGCCGCCAGGCCGGCTGCACGCGCAAAGCCCTCGACCTCATCGGCCTGAAAAAGGTGAAGGTCGATTCGCTGGTGACGCATCGCTTTCCGCTCGAGCGCACCCAGGAGGCCTTCGAGCTCGCCGCAGGGTACTCCGACGGCGTCGTCAAGGCGATGATCACGGTGACACCATGAGCCCAAAGATTGCGGCCGATCTCGTCATCGGCCTCGATTCCTCCACCACCGGCTGCAAGGCGCTCGCCCTGGACCGCCGCGGCCGGGTCGTCGCCAAGGCCGCTCATCCCATCCCGCTCTCCTCCCCCCGGCCCAACTGGTACGAGCAGGACCCGGAGGACTGGTGGACCGCGGCCTGCCGAACGCTGCGTTCGGTCGCCCGCGCCGTCGGTCCCGGACGCGTCGCCGCCCTCGCCGTCTCGAACCAGCGCGAAACCTTCGTTCCGCTCGACAAGAGGGGCCGGGCCGTGCGGCCCGCCGTGGTCTGGCTCGACGAGCGCTGTCAAGGCGAGGTCGATTCCTTCGCGGAGGCGGTCGGCCGGCGCCGGATCATGGCAATCACGGGCAAGCCCGCCAGCCAGTCGCCCGTCGTCTACCGCCTCGCCTGGATGAAGCGGCACGAGCCGAAGCTCTTCGCGCGCGCGGCCGTTTTCTGCGACGTGCACGCCTACCTGACGTGGAAGCTCTCCGGCGCCTGCAAGACGAGCTGGGCGAGCGCCGACCCCTTTGGCATGTTCGATCTCGCGAAAAAGCGATGGTCGCCGGTCGTCCTCAAGGCCCTCGGTTTGCAGGCCGATCGGCTTCCCGGGACGTTCGCGCCGGGAAGCGCGCTCGGCGCGGTGGGTCCGGCGGCGGCGCGCGAGTGCGGCCTCGCCGCGGGGACGATCGTCGCGGCCGGCGGCGGCGACGGACAGGCCGCGGGCCTGGGCGTGAACGCGCTCTCGGACGAGCGCGCCTACCTGAACCTCGGCACGGCGGTGGTGGCCGGCGTGTTCGGCCAGGCCTGCCGGACGGACCCGGCCTTCCGCACGATGACCGCCTGCGCGGAATCCGGCTACTATTACGAGTGCAGTCTGCGCGCGGGGACCTTCGCGCTCGACTGGCTCGTGCGCAATGTATTCGGCGTCGATCCCAAGGCCGACCCCGGCGTCTACCGCCGCCTGGAGGAGGGAGCGCGCCGGATCGCGCCCGGCTGCGACGGGCTCTTCCACCTTCCCTACCTGTGCGGCGTCATGAATCCCTACTGGGACATCGATGCGCGCGGGGCCTTCACCGGCATTTCATCGGCGCACGGCCGCTTCCACCTGTATCGCGCCGTCCTCGAGGGCATCGCCTTCGAGCAGGCGCTCGCGCTCGCGGCCGTGGAAAGAGCGACGGGCGAACCGGTGCGTGAGCTCGTCGCCATCGGCGGCGGCACTTCGAGCCGGCTGTGGCTGGGCATCCTCGCCGACGTCACCGGCAAAACGATCCGCCTTCCGGCCGAGACCGAGGCGTCCGCCCTGGGCGCGGGGATCGCGGCCGCCGTGGCCGCGGGGTGGTTCCCGGGCTTCAGGGAGGCGGCCGCGGCCATGACCCGCCTGACGGCGACGATCAGGCCGGACCGAAAAAAGCG
>CAZKOS010000197.1:0-1680 GCA_964554445.1 uncultured Spirochaetaceae bacterium
CTTCCAGCATTTGTTCCACAGACCAATCGGCCCTGCCCAATTCAGAAAAGGAAACACTCTTATATAAATCAGAAAATGTTGGAAAATGTAATAATGCGGTAATCCTTACTTTTAATCTATCTTGTTCGCCGTCTAATTTCTCAAACGTGATAGTGTCGCCGACGGAAAGCTTTCTTCGTTTTTCATCGTTCAGCCTTATTTCAACAGTCTTTTGCCCGGATTTAATAAGTTCAAACGCATATCCAAATAGTGACATTCGATGATTCATTCTTTGTCCTTATAATCTTAAACTTTCCTTTTTCTCTCTTCATCCGCGCCCGGCGGGCGAGACGCCCGCCGTACCCAACCGCGTCCCATCCGCAGCTTTATTCTTTTCTTCCTCTCTCTTACCCGTGTTATCCGCGTTATCCGTGTTATCCGTGTTATCCGTGGTTGCCTTTTGGGAAACCAGTTCCCACGTCACTGAAGCTAAGAAGTTCGAAACCAGTCGCGGAGTCCTTTACCCGCCGCCCGCCGGCGTCGGCCATCTCCAGCACCACCACCTCCAGCACGTGCCAGGTCTCGATGCCGGGGCGGATGCAGCCGGTCTCGGCGCGGCCGTCGCGTCCGGCCGAGGCGTGCGCGTGGAGGACGGGCCGCCCTTTCGCGTCGGGAAAAATCGTGCCCAGGCCCACGATCTCGTGCGTGCCCGAGAGGGCGCGCACCATGGGATCGGGCGGGAGATCGTCCGTGCGCGGGCCCTCGACGAGCCGGCTGCCGGAGCGGACGCCGCCCAGGAAGAAGCAGAGGGCGCTCGCGACGTTTTTGTCGCGGGCGAGCTCCTCGAGGGCGTCAGGAAGCCGGTCGCCGTCCTCGAGGCGCAGGATGAAGGTGCGTAAGAGGGAAGTCTCGCGGATTTTCATGTCGGAAAGGGTAGACGTTTTTTTCCGCTTGTTCAAGCGAGCGGCCCTTGAGGCGGGGGAAGATCGCCTCTCCCAGGCTCTTCATGCCCAGGCCCTCCTCGGTCTTGGTGACGAGCACCAGGTTCTGCACCCCGAGCGGGTCGCCGAGGGGCACGATCATTTTTCCCCCGAGGCGCAGGGAGGCGATGAGCGGCGCCGGGATCCGGCTCACCGAACCGTTCACGACGATGGCGTCGAAGAGACGCGGCGGGTCCCAGCCCGCGGCCCCGTCGCGCAGGCGCGCCTGGACGTTCTTGAGCTTCAGGCTCTCGAAGCCGGCCATCGCCTTGTAGAGGAACGTCTGGTCGACGTCGGTGACGAACACCTCGAAGCTGAGCCTGGAGAACACGGCGCAGAGGTAGCCGGAGCCGGACCCCACCACCAGCACGCTGTCCGTCTCCGTGGGGTCGATCGCCTGGGCGATGCGGGCCACGAGGGAGGGGGCGGGATCGAACTGCCCGCCGCCGAGCGGCAGGGGCACGTCCGCGTCGGCGCTCGCGCGCACGAAATCGGGGAGGAAGACGCCGCGCGGCACGGAGCGGATCGCCTCCAGCACCCGCCGGTTGGTGATGCCCTTGGCCTTGAGCGTGACGTCGACGAGCTCGTCGCGCGCCTTTACGTCGTCGCCGTTGGCCTGGGCGTACCCGACCCCGGCCGGTGCGAAAAGCAGGCCGAGGCCGAGAAGCGCGGCGAATGCCGGCGCGCGGCGGGGCGCGGCAGGCGGCTTTCGAATATTCAA
>CAZKOS010000197.1:1780-5778 GCA_964554445.1 uncultured Spirochaetaceae bacterium
AGTTATTCCGCTTCTCCGGCGGATGCCGGTGAATATCGTCGAGCCGCAGGAGCACCTCCCGGAAGAGCGATTCCCGGTGCTTGAGGGTGTCGAGCGGCGCGTCGTAGGCCTCCTCGATGATCTTCCGGTTGAAGAGCTCGGCCGTGGTCCCGAGCCGCGGGGGCTTGCGCCGGTAGAAGATGAGCAGGTGGTCGGAAAATTCCTGCGAGAGGTCGAGCTCGTGCAGCGAGTACGACAGGCCGATTCCTTTTTTCCGCACATAGTCGGTGATGTAGCCGAGCGCCTTGCTCTTCTGGGCGTCCTCGAGCGCGAAGACGGGCTCGTCCATCATGAGGTGGCGGCTGCCGTAGAGCAGGCAGAAGGCGAGGATGACCCGCTGGAGCTCGCCCTTGCTCAGGCGCGAGGTCGTCCGTTCGAGGCAGGCCGCGAGCTCGAACGTTTCGACCAGCTCGTCGACGAACGCGGGATCCTTTTCCGAATGAAAGCCGTTTTGGTAGACGAAGCGCAGCAGGTCCTCCACCGGCTCCTCGTTTTCGAACTCCATGTTCTGGTACACGAAGGCGGCGTACTCCGCGCGCGCCTCCTCGGTGGGGAAGCTCCCGGTGTCCCGGCCGTCGATGCGCACGACGCCCTTGTCCGGCTTGAGCCTTCCGCCGGCCAGGAGAAGAAACGTGCTCTTGCCGGCCGCGTTCTGTCCCAGGCAGGAGACCACCCCTTCCGGAAGCACCAGCGAGAGGCGCTCGAAGACCGGCTCCTTGCCGCCCGGGTAGGTGAAACTGACGTCGTCGAATTCGATCATAGGGGCTTAATGTACACAATTCGCGCGCCCGGGGAAAGGGGAGAAAGAACATCAGGAAGCCGGGAAGGAGAGAAACCGGGAAAAAGGAGAGGTCCATATGACCCGAATGAATGACATGCAGAGAAAGTGACGACGATTCCCATTCGATCAGGTCTTGTGGATTATTTACTGCAGCTTGATCTTTTGCCTGATAAACTCCCGGAAGAGGATCTGGTAGATGAACAGGTGCAGGTCCTTGTTCTGGTAATATTTTTTCGCGGCGGGCGAGTAGAGAATGCTGTCGCCGCCGAATTGGTAGAACTCACCGCCGCCGTTTTTCTTCGTCACCGTGATTTCGTACGAGCCCTCGATGAGGATGAGCGGGGTGATCCAGACCGGCTGGATTTCGGCAGACGCGGAGAGCTTGTCGACGAAGACGTTCCTGATCGGCTCGTCGAGGACGATTTCCATTCTCGAGCTCCTGAGCTCCTTGTTGGGAATCCACACCAGCGTGATCGACTTCACCTCCTCCGGGTAGAGAAGCCGCGCGGGCTCGCAGGCGAAGAGCGAAAGAACGACGAGCAAAAGTCCGATCATCTTGAGCGGAAGACTGATTCGTTTCATGGCATTACCTCCGTTTTTTTTCATCGGTTTATCTTTCCCTTCATATCCCTGTTTCATATTTTCTTCCCTTCATCCGGGTCCATTCGCGTTCATCCGCAGCTTTCTTCTCTTCTCTTCCGTGTAATCCGCGTTATCCGCGGTTCTCTCTCTTTCTCCTTCACGCCTCGAGCCCGCCCGCGTAGCGCCGCCGGGCGTAGCGGAACAACCGCGGCACGAGCGCGATATCGGCCGCGGTGAGGAGGACGACGGCCAGGAAACCGACGGCGAGCGGGCTCATGCCCGCCGCGAGCGCCCCGCCGGCGACGAATCCCAGGAACGCGAGGGCAACCGCCCCGGCGGCCGCGGCGAGCACCGTCGACGGCGACTGCCGGATGAAGCCGCCGGAACGGGCGATCCCCGGCCGCCGGAGATCGAGGAACAGGCCGACGGTGACCGAAAGCGTGAAATAGGCGGCCACGCCGGGCACCGTGCAGACGAGCGTTTCCGCGGGCACGCGGAAGACGGCGTAGACGAGAGACACCGCGAGCCCCGCCGGCGGCAGGGAGAGCAGGAGCAGGAAAAGAAATTTCGCCTTGACCTGGAGCGCGCCGTCGAGGGGGAGCGTCAGGCTCGCCGCGAGGTTCCGGCCTTCCCGCGAGACCGCGGTCGCCGCCAGAAAGGAGACGTCGACGAGAAAAAGCGTGAGGCCGATGGCGGCCAGGGCGGCCCAATGGGAAGAAGACACGAAGCCGGACAGCGCCTCGGTCGCCTCGCGCGGACCCGCGAGCGCGTACAGAAGGAGAAAGGCGGGCAGGGCGAGAAGTCTCAAGACCGCTTCGGCCGCCAGTCCCGGGACGGAACGGAGCGTCGCGGTCTCGCGGAGAAGCAGAGACGCCAGCACGCTCCCCCGGACGGCGGGCGGCCGCCCCGCCCGGCCCCGCGCCCCGGCCGACCGCCGGACGGGTCCGCCTTCGGACCGGAAGTCGCGCGCCTGCAGCCAGACGGCCGCCGCCGCGAACGCGAGCGCGAACCCGAGGCAGAGCAGGGCCGAGGAGAGCTCCGCGCCGGGACGGAACGCGGAGGACGCCCAGGCCGCCGGCGGGAGCGCGGACATGAGGTGGCCCAGAAAGATCGCGGCCTGCACCGGAAAGGGAAGTCCCTCGATGCGGCTGTGGGCGGCCAGCGAATTCTGGAGCGCGGCCTGCCCCGCCGCCAGGCCGAGCACGATGAGAGCCGCGCCCGCGGCTTCCACGACGGCGGCGCGGCGCGGATACCCGGGCACGCGGCGCAATGCCGTGACCAGCCCCAATGAAAGCGCGGCGGGAGCGATCGGGACCAGGATGATATTCACGGCGAGGCCCGCCAGCACGCTCCCGTCGAAGGCCCTCGCCCGGAGGTATTCCGCCAGGGCGGGAAGCAGGACGAAGAGCTCGACCGGCAGGAGCAGCAGCCAGAGCGCGGCGAAGCGGGCCAGGGTCAGGCCCAGGGGGTGATACGGCAGGGAGCGGAGGAGCTCGTTGTGAGCCCGATCCAGAAAAAGCGCGCGGGCCGCGGGCAGGGCGGCGAAGAACAGGACGAGCCAGCCCAAAAGCGCGGCCGCGAAGAAAACCGCCTCCGGCCGGCGCATGAGCTGGTACCCGATGTTGACGACTCCGTTGTAGAACGACAGGAGGACGAACCAGGCGAGGGTCAGGACGACCGCGAGAACCGCGAGCGCGGGCAGGCGGAATTTCAAGTCAGGGCGGCCGCGGAACGTCCGGCCTCCCGGCCCGAATCCGTCCGAGCCCAGGACGCCGGGAATGAGCGTTCCGACAAGCCGCAGGTATTTCATGTGGCGAGCTCCGTGAACAGCGTCTCCAGGGGGGCGCCCTTCCGGCCGCACTGCCGGCGCAGCGCCGCCAGGGACCCGCACGCGGCCAGCTTGCCCCGCCGCATCAGCGCCAGGCGCCCGGCCGTTTTCTGGGCCAGGTCCAGGAAATAGGTCGAAAACAGGACCGTCCGGCCGCGCTCGGCCGCGGACTTCAGTTTCTGCCTGACGAGTCCCGACGAGCGCGGGTCGAGGTCGGCCCACGGCTCGTCCAGGATGACGATCTCCGGATCATGGAGAAACACCGACGCCAGCGACACTTTCCGCCGTACGCCCGGCGGACATTCGCCCAGCGGCTCCCGCAGCGCCTCCCGGAAACCGAGCTCCTCGGCGAGAGCGGCGATGCGCCCGCCCGCCTCCCCGCCCAGGGCGAAGGTCCGGGCGATGAAGGCGAGGTGCCGGCCGGCGGTCATCCGCTCGCTGAGGAGCGGCTCGGCGGCGGCGTACCCCAGGAGCTTCTTCGCCTTGAGCGGCTCCTCGGCCAGGGGAATTCCCCGGAGGAGCACCCTCCCCGAGGAGGGACGGAGCAGCCCCACCGCGAGCTTCAAGAGCGTGGTTTTCCCCGCCCCGTTGGGCCCGATGAGCCCGCAGATCTCGCCCCGGCCGATCGAGAGACTCACTTCATCCACGACCCGGGCTCCGTCCCTCTCGAAGACCTTCGTGACCTCGATGAGCTCGATGCCCGCCTGGGAATCGGTTTTCTTCATGGTGAATCATCTTAATGGAAGAAATCGGGTCGATCAAGGTCGG
>CAZKOS010000198.1:0-5777 GCA_964554445.1 uncultured Spirochaetaceae bacterium
TTTCCGGGCGCGCGTTTTTACACGGCCTTTTCCTGCGGCGGTCTTTTTGACGGACCGGCCTTTTCCGCCCGTTTTCGCCCGCCGGACCCTCTTTTTTTTCGGGGACCGTTTCGCGGCCGCGGTTTTGCGCGCGGCCCGCTTTTTGCCCCTCAGTACACTCTTCCGCCGCGTTGCCGGAATCTTCCGCGCGCGCTTCTTCGCGGGGCGCGCTGCTTTTTTCGCCTTCCTCACGATCTTTTTCTTGCCGGTCGCTTTCAAGCGCCGGGACGGCCGCTTATTTACGGCGCGCTTGGCGGCTTTTCGCTTTTTGGCGGGCCGCTTCTTTTTTCCGCTCCGGGATGGACGGACGGCCATTTTCGCGGTTTTCGTCCGGCCCGAACCCGTTTTTCCTTTCCCCCCGTCCGTTGAACCGGTCGCGGCTTTCGGCGTTCGTCCGCCGACGGTCCCGCCTCCCGCGCCGATCGGCCTCCCGGCCGACCGGATGGCCCTCACGACGGGCGCGATCGTCTTTTCGTCGGTAAAATTCACGGGATTGTCGAAGGCGTGGAGCAGGGCCCTCTCGTTTTCGTCGAGAGAGGCTTGATTTCTGAGCCTGAGCCTGGCCCGCAGGAGCGACGTCTTGATCCGGTCCTTGCGGTTCAGCCGATTGAAATTGAACGCTCCCCGCAGGCCGAAGACTGCGACCTGCGCCCGTTCGGCCGGCTTGAGATCGGCGGCGAGGAGTGAATCGAGCGCCCGCGCGCGGACCGGCCCCACGCCGACGCAAAAAACGATGAGCCGTTTGCCCCGCAGCGCGTCGAAGTTTTTGGCGATATAATCAAGCCCGGCGATCCCCGCCGGGCGCCTGTACCCCCCGTAGACGATGACGTCGTATTCGAGGAGATCCTCCCGCCTGCCCCGGGCCGGAAAAAGGTCCGCCCCGACCGCCCAGGCGATCCACTCCGCGTACGTCTGGGTGCTGCCGTAGGTGCTCGTGTAAATAACCGCGATTTTCTTTGCCAAAAGCCGATTCCCTCCTGTGTTTTGTTGCATCATACGACGCGAGCCCGATAGTGGCAAGCCGATCGCTGCGCACGCGAGCCGGAACCGCGGACCGGCGTGAAACGGGAGGGGCGGTTGGTGGACTGAAATTATTGAAAATTCCGGATAAATAAGGTAGGCTCATAAGTGATTGGCCGCCTACGATTCGGCGGAGTGAATGAGGTGATCGATGGAAAAAGCGAATACGGTGAACAACTCGGCTTATAGAACGGGCGGCCGGGTGAACGAGCGGGCGGGACGAGCCGCGCCCGCCAGGCAGGGTCTGCGTTTCAAGCTCGACCAATTCAGGCTGGGCATGTCTTTCGTCCGTAAGTTCATCTACAACTGGGTGAAGGTGAAATCGGGCGATATCATCCTCCTCGAGCCGATTTTCGCCCTCTACCTCATCACCAAGCGCTGCAATTTCCGCTGCACCTACTGCTACGCGGAATCGAACGAGCGCATCTCCTCGGTCTCCCCGGAGGACCTCGATCCGGAAAAAACGATCGAGCTCCTGAAAATCATGCGCCGGGACGTCGAAAATCTCTATTTTTCGGGGGGCGAACCGCTGCTCCGCTCCGATATCGTCGACGTGCTCAAGACGTGCCGCGAACTGAAATACCACATTCTCTCCCTGACCACCAATGGCCTCCTGTTGCCCAAAAAGCCGGAAGTGGCTGATTACCTCGACTACCTCGCCGTCAGCCTCGATTCCCTCGATGAGAAAAAGAACGACGCCATGTCCGGCGTCCGCGAGGGGACCACGAAGCGGATCATCGGCATCACGAAGGAATTCGCGGCGCTCCAGAAGGAAAAGAATTTTTCCCTGCTCGTGAACGCGGTCATCACCGCCGACAATATTCCGGACATCTATCCGCTCATGGATTTCTGTTTTGAACACAATATCGGCCTGTCGGTCATCGGACAGATGGAGAATTTCAAGCCCATCCCCGCCCTGCGCGACAACCCGGAGTACCGGCAACTCATCGAACGCATCATCGATTACAACCGCAAGGGCTATCCGATCCTGGGCATGCCGGAATTCAACCGGACGCTGCTGCTCTTCGAGGACCATACGTGCTTCCCCACGCTCATCCCGACCATCTACCCGAACGGCGACCTCCTCTATCCCTGCGAGGTCCTCAACAACCACCGTTACAACCTGCTGTCGACCGGCTCCATCCGCCGCGCCTACGAGCTGGGAGTGCGGGAGCAGGGATCCGCCATCAACTGCCCCGGCGAATGCTACCTTCCCGCCTTCATAACCGCCTCCTGCTTCATGGAACAGCCCTTCCAGGCCATCAAGCAGGGGATCAAGGTCAAAATGGGCAACTGCTACAACGTCGAGACCACGATCAACCGCAACAGGAAAAAACGGGAACACGCCTGAAGCAGATATCGGACAAAGATCGTATACGATACTTCTTCGGGAACCGCGCGCATCGAATTCAACGTTTGCATCCGAAAGGAGCGGCTTGTGCCGAAAAAAAACACCTGGATTTTCATTTTCGCGATCGGCGACCTCGCCGTGGGCGTTCTCTCGCTGGTCTTCTTCGCCGTGGGCTCGTTCGTTCTGCCCCAGATCGCCCCGCTCGAGCCGCTCTCGACGCCGTTTCTCATCAGCCTCGCCGTTCCCACGCTCATCCTCATCGCGGGGATCGCCAACCTCCGGCGCTCTTCCTACAGTCCCGTGCTGACGTTCTTCGTTTCATTTCTCGTCGGGATCAACTCCTTGACGGAGATGCTTGCCGGGAAGCCGCCCTATTTCCTCGCCGGGGGAGTCTCGCCCGCCCTGACGCTCTTCTTTCACTACGTCGTTCCGTCGGCGGCGATCGCCTACTTCGCCGCGCACTCCCTCGCGAGCTTCATCGCGATGAAAAGGAACAAAGCCGATGAAGAACCGAACGCCGGCCCGCCGCTCGCACCGCGCCGTGAAAAATTCTGCGCCACCTGCCGGGCCGCGCTCAAGGAAACCGACGACGTCTGTCCGTCATGCGGCGCGCTCTTGAGCGGTTGGCGTTGTCCCGCCTGCGGCTACGAGGGAAGAAAAGAAGATTTTCACGGAGAGCGGTGTCCCCGGTGCGGGAAAGAATTGCCGTCCGACTCTGAAACGTGATCGTTGTCCGCGCGTTATAATTTCTTCGCGAGCGGTGAAGAAAAATTTTTTCAAGAAAAAAACAGCGGCAAAGTTTTCTGCGGATGAAATTCAATGAAAAAAATTTTTCTTCATAAAGTATTGATTATTAATTCAAAATATCATAATTTGTGATTCAATGGACGACGAAAATTTTTTTTGTAAACACGCGAACAAAAAAATAAATCAGCGCGTTCATTTTTTTTCAACTACATTTTTTTCCGCCGCTCCGCACGATTTTCATTCCTCGTTCTCACGCGCCATTCACTCTCACGACACTCAAGCGGACGGCGAGTACACTCCGATAATTAATTATCGTTTGCACATGCAGCTGATACAGAGGGAAGCGATGCTTGATGAAAAAAAAAGTTGCGTGGGGCGTAAGCTCTCACGAATTCGGTTCGAGACGCCGCCTTGCGGCGCGGTCTCGTCCGTAACAACAAACTCATGGAGGGTGCAATGAACAAAAAACCGGCGAAGAAAAAGGCTGCCAAGAAAACGGCCAAGAAGAAGACCGCGAAAAAGAAGACAGCGAAAAAGAAGAAGTAAAGAAAAGGGTGGCGAAGAAAAAAGCCGCCGCGAAGGCTTCCGCGAAACGCGCCGCGAGCGCGAAGCGCGAGTTGTTGGCGAAGGAGCTCAGGAAGCTCATTCCCAAGATCGATGAAGAAGGGCTTGCCTTTCTGATCAAGCAATCGCATACGATCATCTATAATTTGCATGTGGATGAGATGAACAAAGCCCTAGCGCGAGTCGATCGGTTGGAACAAAGAGCGACCGGAGCCGTGAAGAAGGAGGGAGCCGCCCCCGAAGTATACGGCGTGGGCGTGGAAAACGCCCCGGGCGGCGGAAGTTACGTGTTAGTGCTGGGCACGGCGCGCAACATCCTTTCACGGGTGGAGATGAGAAAGCTCGTCGCTATCGCAAACACGGGGAGCGACGACGACGCACGAGCCGAACAGCTGTATTCCTGGTTCCGGAAACACCGGGGCGACGTCCTGTTTGACGGCAGAATCGGCTCGCGGCAAAATCCCCTGCTCGCCAAGCTGGCGCACTATTTGCGGACGCATTATACCGTTAAGAATTGAAAGAGCGGATCCTTCGATCCGCTCTTTCTCTTTATGGAAAAAACAATCTTAAAAATCGCTTTCAGGATCGTGCGAAACCCGAAACCATATCCGCCGGACAGGTTCCCGGACACTAAAATCCCAACAACTCAATCTCGAACACCAGCCAGGCATTGGGCGGGATGACATTGGCCGCGCCTCTCTCGCCGTAGCCGAGCTCGGGCGGAATGACGACCAACTTTTTTTCGCCTTTTTTCATGGAAAGAAGCGCTTCGTTCATGCCCGGAATGAGGGAGCCGATCGTGAACCGGGCCGGTTCCTTCCGGTCATAGGAGCTGTCAAAAACATTGCCGTACAGGAGTTGCCCCTTGTAATGGACCGTCACGACCGTGCCGGCGCGCGGCGTGGCCGTTCCACTGCCTTTTTTCAGGACCTTGTAGAAGAGTCCCGAACGCGTCTTTTCCAGGCCCGGCCACTGGCGCTCGATCTCCGCCCTGACCGCGGCCGCGGCGCGCGCCGGGGCGGAGGCGATCAACCGTTTGAAGGCGGCGTCGGAAGCGACGAATCTGGCGGCTTTCGCCCCGATCCGGAGCACTGCGATATGCTTGATCACGTCGCCCTGCTCGATCGCATTGACCACGTCCTGCCCCTTCACGACGTGCCCGAAGACCGTGTGCCGGCCGTTGAGCCAGGGGGTGGCGACATGGGTGATGAAAAACTGGCTGCCGTTGGTGTTGGGTCCGGAGTTGGCCATGGAGAGGATTCCCGGCCGGTCGTGCTTCAGTGAATAATCGAATTCATCCGGAAACCGGTACCCCGGATCGCCCCGGCCATTGCCCAGCGGATCGCCCCCCTGGATCATGAAATTCTTGATCACCCGGTGGAAGGTCAGGCCGTCGTAAAAATACTTGGTGTCCCTCCCCTTGAAGCTCAATGTGCCTTCGGCCAGACCGATGAAATTCATCACGGTCATCGGCGTCTTTTCGTACTCCAACCGCACGACAATCACGCCGCGGTTCGTCTCGATGTGCGCATAGAGGCCGTCGGGCAGGCCGAGGGGATTATTGCCATTCCCGTCGTCGGCAAAGGCCGCAGCCATCATGGTGTTGAAAATCAGGAACATGCCAAATATGCGTTTCATGGAATTCCTTTCCGCAAGAAATGTATCTGAAATATACAGGCATACGTGAAGCAGTGGCAAGAGACTGTAGGATCGGGGGAAAACGAGGGGAAAAGGAGGTTGATGACAACGTAAAACCGTCGCCAGGCGACACCCGGCTGAGATCAATTTTCTTTCGCCGATCAAGAATCGATTCTTTCTATAGTAAAGGCAAGATATATGCAATAAGCTGTGAATTTGCGTAAAAAAAGGCAAAATAATATGGAATTCAAACAAAAATCCGATTTTTTCACAATATTTTAAAGATTTTTTGAGTGCCCCCAAGATTGCGACAAATGTAAGTGGGACGGAAACCCGTGCTTATAAAAGGGATGAAAACTGGTTAAGGTGTCTTTCAACGCGAGCGAGTGGCTGGTGTGGCTGCGGGCGTACCGCACGC
>CAZKOS010000199.1:0-5745 GCA_964554445.1 uncultured Spirochaetaceae bacterium
TGGAGGGAGGCGCTTTCCTCGACGTGTTCAAGGGAGTGGAAGGCCTGAGCGCAGAGGCCTTTCATTCCCTCGTCCTCTCCTGGCTCGCGCACGCGTAAACGGCGTCAAATTCCGGACCTGAGGTCGCACCCCGCGGCACGACGGGTCCTTTTTGCGTACGGCGAGGTTGCCCGCCGCATGTCCTTCATTGCCGAAGAAAACAGACTCAATCGTTTTTGATTCGTCATACCGGGATTTGGATAAATCTCGGTATGACAAAGAATTATAATTGGAAATACCCGATAAAGCGTAGCTTTGCGGGTATGGACTCAATGGAAAATGGTTTTCTCCCCTTTGCGTTATACGGGACGTCCGGGAAAAATGAACGAAAAAAAAATCTAGTGGATTCGGATGCAAATTGCCTTACAATGAAGTGCGGAGGCGGCATGAAAAAACCGATTTTATTTATCACGGCATTCGTCGTTGTCATCGCCGGTATCTCGTGCGGCGCTCGCTCGCGGTCGGAAAGCTCTCAAAAGGCAATGGTCCCGTCGCAGGCGGCTCGTGAAGAAGGCGCTCGGGACGGAAGAAGTGAGCGCCGCTCCGCGCGTCACCAGACAACCAGTCCCGCGTGATAGCACAGGAGCCGCAGCGCCGGTTCGACGACGAACAGCCCGATGACGCAGAGGAGAACCAGGACGAAGGAAAGGACGCCGAGCACCACCCGGTAATCGGAGTTTTGGCGGCGCGGCAGCACGGAGGAGACGAGCCGCGCCGGAGCGATCAGGATGTTGTCGAGCATCCGAAAGAAAAACATCGCCGGACGGCGGCTCACCAGCAGGCTGAGAAGGCGAATGACGGCGACGACCGTGAAGAAGCCCATGATCCAGAAAAAAATCCGCCAGACCGCGAGGAGCAGGGCGGCGAACACCGTGGCGAGGTTGAAAAAGAAGGCGTTGGAGAACGACCAGAGGAGGGAGGCGAGGATCTGAAGGGCGACCACGGCCGCGAGCGGCGTAAAATCGACCGCGGAGGTGCGCAGGAAACGAAGGCCGCGGAACAGGCGGAGCACGGGATCGGTGACGGAGTACAGGAACCGCCAGGGCGGGCCGTAATGCTCGCCGCCGAACCAGGTGGAGAGCACCCGGAAGATGACGACGAAGCTGTAGACGGTGACCAGGGCGCTGGCGATGCGTAGGATCAATTGCATTGTAGGATCTCCTTTTCGTAAGCCTGAAAAAGCACCACGAAGAACACGAAGGTCACGAAGGAAGAGGAAGGAAGAAAAGAGAATGGGAGAAAATAGCCATGAGAGATATTTTTCCCTCTTATTTTTTTGTACTTCATCTTTTACCTTCTTCGTTTTTCCTTCGTGCTCTTCGTGCCCTTCGTGGTTTTTTAAAAGGCCAAAGCGACAAGTGCTTTTTTAAAAATTTACTCACTCCACACATCCAGCACCTGCGGATACTGTTTCAATTTGAAGAGCACCTCGGGGGCGGCGGAGACGGTGAGCTGGGGGGAAGCCTTGATGATTTTTTCCCCCCCGGTATCCCCGTTCTCCAGGTGAAAATACAGGCGGCAGCCGCCCCGGCGCTCGGACAGGAAATCCCTGAGCTTGAACGAGCTCTCCTCGTCGACGAATCCCCGGGAGAGCTTGATGTGGACGGCGGTCGCCTGCTTCCGCGCCAGGCCCTCCGGGAGGAGAATCTCGTCCGCCTTGAGCTTGGGGTCGCCGCGGGACAGGTCGACCGTGCCGCGCACGGCCCGCACCTCGTTTTCCTTGAGGAGCTCCTTCGCCTTCTCGAACACGTCGGCGAAAATGACCACCTCGATCGAACCCGCGTAGTCCTCGATCTCGGCGAACGCCATGCGCTTGCCGGTGCGGGTGATAATCTCCTTGATGTTCTTGAGGAGGCCGATGATCACGCCGGGCCGGTCGGGGACGAGGTCGTCCTTGCGGTCGAGCCGGATGCTCGTGTGCGTTTTGATGAGCTTTTCGTACTCGTCGAGGGGGTGGCCGGAGAAAAAGAAGCCGAGCGTTTCGTGCTCGTCGAAGAGGCGCTTCATCTTGGGCCACTCGGGCGATTTGTCCAGCCGCAGGGTCTCGAAGCTGTCCGAGGCGAGGTCCTCGAAGAGGAGCGCCTGTCCGCCTTCGTTTTGCTCCTGGCGGAGGGCGGCCACCGCCATGAGCTTCTCCAGGTTGAGAAAGAGCGTGGCGCGCGTCTCTCCCAGGCCGTCGAGCGCTCCGGAGAGGACGAGGGATTCCACCGTCTTCTTGTTGACGAGCTTGAGGTTCACCCGGGTGAGGAAGTCGATGACGTTCGTGAACGGGCCTTTTTTCTCCCGCTCGCGGATGATCGCCTCGACCGCGCCGGCCCCCACGTTCTTGATGCCGACCAGGCCGAAGACGATCTTCCCGTCCTGGGAGGAGAATTCCTTGTCCGACCGGTTGACGTCCGGCGGAAGAATCTCGATCCCCATCTCCCTGGTCTCGCGGATGTACTCGGCGATCTTGTCGAGGTCCTGGATCTCGTTGGTGAGGTTGGCGGCCATGAACTCGACCGGATGATTGGCCTTGAGGTAGGCGGTCTGGTAGGCGATGAGCGAGTAGGCCGCGGCGTGCGACTTGTTGAAGCCGTACCCGGCGAAGGGCACGAGCAGCTCGAAGAGCTCCGCCGCGGTCTTGGCCGGGTACCCCTTGGCCGTGGCGCCGGCGATGAACTTTTCCTTTTCGGCCTCCATCACCTGGACCTTTTTCTTCCCCATGGCGCGCCGCAGGATGTCCGCCTGGCCGAGGGTGTAGCCCGCCACGATCCGCGCGATCTCCATCACCTGTTCCTGGTAGACGATGACGCCCGCCGTTTCCTTGAGGACCGGCTCGAGCTCGGGGAGGGGATACTGCACCTGGGCCCAGTTGTGCTTGCCGTTGACGAACTGGTCGATGTTGTCCATCGGCCCGGGACGGTAGAGGGCGTTCAGGGCGATGAGGTCCTCGATCTTCTCCGGCTTGGCGCGCTTGAGGACGTTCTGCATGCCCGTGCTCTCAAACTGGAACACGCAGGCGCTCTTGCCGAGGGAGAGGAGCTTGAAGGTTTTTTCGTCCCGCTCCGGGATGCGGCGGATGTCGATGTCGACGCCCTTCTTGCGGAGCATCTTGACGGTGTTGTCGATGAGGGTGAGGGTTTTCAGGCCCAGGAAGTCCATCTTCACCAGGCCGCACTCCTCCAGGTAATCCATCGTGTACTGGGTGGCGACGGAGCCGGTCTTGGGGTCGCGGTAGAGCGGCACGTAGTGGGTGAGCGGCTCGCGGCCGATGACGATGCCGGCGGCGTGGGTGGAGGCGTGGCGGCGGAGGCCCTCGAGCTTCTGGGCGACGGAAACGAGCTCCTGGTGGAGCTCGCTCCTCCCGGCCACCTCGCGGAGCTTCGGCTCCATCTCGAGCGCCTGGGCCAGGTCGATCTTCGGCCCCTGGGGCACGAGCTTGGCGATCGAGTCCGCCTCGTCGTAGGGCAGGTCGAGGACGCGGGCCACGTCGCGGATGACGGCGCGCGCCTTCAAGGTCCCGAAGGTGATGATCTGGGCGACGCGGTCCTGGCCGTACTTGGCCGTCACGTAGTCGATCACCTCCTGGCGCCTGACGAAGCAGAAGTCGATGTCGAAATCCGGCATGGAGACTCGTTCCGGGTTCAGAAAGCGCTCGAAGAGGAGGCCGTACTTGAGCGGGTCGATGTCCGTGATCCCGAGGCAGTAGGCGGTGAGCGATCCGGCGCCCGAGCCGCGGCCCGGGCCCACCGGGATGCCCCGCTCCTTGGCGTATTTGATGAAGTCCCAGACGATGAGGAAGTACCCCGTGAACTTCATCCGGTTGATGACGTCGAGCTCGTACTTGAGCCGCTCCATCATGTCGGTGGTGACGGTCGGGTAGCGGCCGGTGAGGGCCTCGAGGGCGATCGATTCCAGGTAGGTCTCCAGGGTGTAGCCCGCGGGGACCTGGTAATGCGGAAGCTCGGGGCCGGGGAGGGGGATATCGAGATTGCAGGCTTCGGCGATCTCGAGCGTCGCGGCCAGGGCGGGCTCGACGCCGGAAAACGTCCTCGCCATCTCGTCGGCGGACTTGAAATAGAATTCAGGGTGCTCGAACTTGAGGCGCTTTCCCTCGTTGATTTTCTTGTTCGTGCCGATGCAGATGGCGATGTCCTGGGCGCGGGCGTCCTCGCGGTCGATGTAGTGGACGTCGTTGGTGGCGACGACGGGAATGCCGTCCCGCCGGGAGAGCGCGAGCAGGGCGGCATTGACGGTGCGCTGCTCGGCGATGCCGTGGTCCTGGAGCTCGAGGTAAAAGTGATCCTTCCCGAAAAGCTCGCGGAACCAGCCGGCCCGCGCGCGCGCCTCGTCCGGGCGGTCCTGCAGAATGAGGTTCGGGATCTCGCCGGCCAGGCAGGCGGTGAGGCAGGTGAGGCCGCCCGCGTGCGCTTCCAGGAGCTCGCGGTCGATGCGCGGGCGGTAATAAAACCCCTCGGTGTAGCTCCGCGAGGAAAGCTCGAGGAGGTGGCGGTACCCCTCCTCGTTCCTGGCGAGCAGCACGAGGTGGTGGTACTTGGCCCCGGACTCGCTCCCGCTCTTCACGAAGCGCGAGCCGGGAGCCACGTAGAACTCGCTGCCGATGACGGGCTTGACGCCCGCGGTCCGGCATTCCTTGTAGAACTTGACCGCACCGTACATGTTGCCGTGGTCGGTGATGGCGAGCGACTTCATGCCCAGGCGGACGGCCTTGGCGACGAGCTTGCGGATCGAGGCGATGGAATCGAGGAGGGAATAATCGGAATGGGTGTGCAAATGTATGAAGTCGGCCATGGTTTTTCCGGGGTGTTTTAAATATACCTTTGATCGGTGGACGTGTAAATAGCGGCGGAGATCCGCTTGAAAGGGGGACACGGAGAGCACGGAGACAAAAAGTAAAATTGACTAGAATCGGCTTATTTGAATTTTCCATTTTTTCTTTTTTCATGGTTTCCCGGTTTTCTCACAAATTCTTTCTTCCGCTCCGTGTTCTCCTCACAGCTCCGTGATCTTCGTGTCTCTTTTTGGGAAAGATTGCCTGAAATCCCTGCCACTTGCGCATCGCCGACGATTTGATTACTATGCTCTCCATTACCTCCATGCATCGGAAAGGGTTTTGGGAATGATACGGAAGAGAAGGGTTCACGCCTTGTTGGGGAAGGCGTGCGGATTGGGTTTGTGCCTGCTGGTTTTCGCGTCCTGCGCCGACAACGGCATCCCCCTCAAGGACTTGCGCGGCCGGATTCAGGGCGGGTCGAAGCGGACCGTCGAGCTCGTCTACGCGGCGCACAACACCGTCGTCGCGCTCGTCGACAATCGCCGGGGAGCGCTCTACGCGGCCACGTCGATCGGCGACGTGTACAAGATCGCCGGCGTGAACAAGGGGGAGCGGATCTACCGCGGGCTTTCGAGCTGCGAGGACAACTGGACCGGCCTGGCGACGGATCGCGACGGGGGCCTGGTGGCCAACCGCTGCCGCGACGGGCGCAATACGATCGTATCGATCAGCGACCGGGGCGAGGTGAAGGACCTGTTCCCCGTCACCGGCCGCGTCGTCTCCATGACGAGCGATTCGCGGGGCACGATCTACATCGGAACCTGGACGAGCGAGGGGAACGTCTCGATTTCGCTCAACCCGCGATCCCTGGCCGGGGCGGAATTCATTGAAGGCAAAATATTCGTCAAGGATCCGGGCGACCCCCTCGC
>CAZKOS010000200.1:0-2627 GCA_964554445.1 uncultured Spirochaetaceae bacterium
TCCTGCGGCCGGGAGCGGTTTCCCGCATCCGGAGAAAAAAGACCGAAAAAAGCCGATTCCCGTCAATCAACAAATCCCCCGCGACGCGTATGATAAAAACATTCATTCGGTATGAAGTGAGAGGCGCCGCCGGCTCCGGGCTGCCCGGGCGGAACGGCGCTTCGATACGGATCTCCCAGGAGGAGTCGATGAAAACAGTTCATGTACTGCCAAGTCTTTTCGTTCCGCTTCTGCTCGCCGCGGTCGGCTGCAGCTCCGGCGGGAAAGCCGTGACGGCGAAGTGCGATCCGCTCTCGGCGCTCCCCGCGGCGCCGTCCTTCACCGTGACGAGCGCCGACGTCAAGGACGGTCAACCGTTTCCGCAGGCCAACATGAGCGGCATCTTCGGGGCCGGGGGGAAGGACGTATCGCCCGCCCTCACCTGGAGCGGATTCCCCGCCGGGACGAAAAGCTTCGTCGTGACCATGTACGACCCGGACGCGCCGACGGGAAGCGGGTTCTGGCATTGGGCGGTGATCGATATCCCGGCCGCGGTTACCGGGCTGCCGGCGGGCGCCGGAACGCCCGACGGGAAAAATCTGCCGGCGGGCGCGATCCAACTCGCGGATGACGCCGGTCTCCGGCAGTACGTCGGCGCCGCGCCGCCCAAGGGCGGAGGCAGGCACCGCTATTACATCACCGTCACCGCGGCGGACGTACCCAAGCTGGACGTTCCCGATACCGCCACGCCGGCCTACATGGAGTTCGTCCTTTCGAGCCACACCCTGGCCAGGGCGGTGATCGTACCCTGGGCTGAAAGATGACCCGACCGTCCCGCGGCGGGTTTTTATAAACGCACCGGTCGGGGCCCCGTCTCCCGGGGCGCCCCGTCCCAGTGGGATCCCGTCTACTCGGGGTTCCGTCCCCGGTTCCCCGGCCGGTTTTTTTTCTCGATGACGACGAAACGCCGATTCGGCGCACCACCGAAAAGAAACCCCCCGTTTTTTTCTTGAAACGGCGCGACATTTCTTGATAGAGAACCCCGGGATGCATTATAGTAGTCGAAAGCCGCGCCCCTTCAGCGAGGATCGTCGTTCCGTCTTTCGGATCGACGCCCGTTCGGACAGGCCGGACGAATCTTCCGGGCGCGTCAGACAAAAAAGGAGGCCCGTATGAGCGACACGACCGATCTCACTTCGCCTGAACCTCAAGTACCCGAGGGGGAGAACTACACCCCCCTGATGGTGAGCTGCCTGAAAAACACCCGTCCCTGGGTGACCTTCCTCGGCATCCTCATGATCATATCCAGCGCGACATTGGGGCTGGGGGCCGTTTACATGTTCGGATTGGGCGCCTGCATGGGCTCGCGCCTGTCCTCGTTCGGCATGTTTTCCTCGTTGAGATCAGGGGGGCCCCTGGCCGGGTTCGTCTTCCTCGGTGCCGGGGTATTCTACCTCGTCCTCGCCGGTCTCGAAATACCGCTCGCCGTCTTCCTGCTGCGGTACGCGCGCTCGATCAAGGCGCTGGTGAGCACGGGCCGCACCGCCCACCTGGAGGAGGCCCTTCTCAACCAGCAGAAATACTGGAAATTCAACGGCATCCTGGCGATCGTCGGCCTGGCCGTCGCCGCGCTTGCGATCACGGTCTTCGTCATCGTCGTCATCGCGATGGCGACCCGCGCGTTCTAGCGGGCGGGATTCACCGGCGCCGTCGCCCAGCGTGAAGCCTTGACGTAAACCGTCGTTTTCATCCACTATTGAGCCACGCCGTCTCGAATCGTTGTCTGCGTCGGTCGGGTTCGGGGCGGTTCGAGGGCGCCGCCGGCCGGGGCCGGCGGATTGACAGGTGAAGGGAAATTGGTTATTTTCATCCCCTGATCCGCCACAGTGAAAAGCCGCCATGGAGAATATATGCACAAGAAGGAACTCGACACGACGCTCGTATTAATAAAACCAGACGCTCTCAAGAACTCGCTGACGGGCTACATCCTCTCCCAGCTTTCCGAATTCAACACCGGGCTGCGATTCGCCGGCATGAAGGTCGTGCAGGTGAATCGGATCCTGGCCGAAGAACATTACGCCGAACACCGCGGGAAGGTGTTTTACGCGCCGCTCATCGACTACATCATGGGGCTGGCCCATTACCCGAACTCCGCGGAGAGGCGCCGCGTCATCGCCATCGTCTACCAGGGGCCGAACGCCGTGCCGAAAATCAGGCAGATCGTGGGCTCCACCGATCCGCATTGCGCGCGCGAAGACCAGCCCGGCTCGATCCGGGCCCTGGGCATGATCGTCCACCTGCGCAATGAAAAAGGCGAGGTGATCGGCCAGCGGATGGACAACCTCATCCACGCCTCGGCCAACGCCGCGGACGCCGAGCGCGAGATCAAGCTCTGGTTCAAGCCGAACGATATCCCGCCGCTCCTTCATCCCTTCCCCACGCGGCAGAGCGAAAAGCACTATTATTATAAATCGAAACGCCTCTTCACCTGTTACGAGCCGGAAAGCGTCTGCATTTTCGCGCCGGGCGACGAAGCCTGGGAATCCGATCTCGACGTGCTCGAAAAAATCGACAACGGGAAAAAATCGGCCCATCCGCTCGAAACCGTGGTCGCCAAGTACCTGAGCAACGAGGCGCGGGGGATGAAT
>CAZKOS010000200.1:2727-5668 GCA_964554445.1 uncultured Spirochaetaceae bacterium
AACGATACTCCTTGACGAAGAACCGGCGAATGATTACATTAAGGCTCGCATAAAAACGATAAATCCCGGAAAATAGTATTTTCCTGATTTGAACGTCCAATGCACCGGCCGGCCCCCCGCTCCCGAACGGGCGGGATCCCGCGGGTGCCGGATACAACGCCCATGAAAGACGAATAGAGCGGCAGACACATGAACATCTCACATATGAGGAACATAGGCATCAGCGCCCACATCGACTCGGGCAAGACCACCTTGAGCGAGCGCATACTCTACTACTGCAAGAAGATCCACGCCATCCACGAAGTGAGGGGCAAGGACGGCGTCGGCGCCACCATGGATTCCATGGACCTGGAGCGGGAACGCGGCATCACCATCGCCTCCGCCGCCACCAATGTCGAGTGGAAAGGCCATTCCATCAACATCATCGACACTCCCGGCCACGTCGATTTCACCATCGAGGTGGAGCGCGCCCTCCGCGTCCTGGACGGCGCCGTCCTCGTGCTGTGCGCGGTGGGCGGGGTGCAGTCGCAGTCCATCACCGTCGACCGGCAGCTCAAGCGCTACTCGGTGCCGCGCCTCGCGTTCGTGAACAAGTGCGACCGGGTCGGCGCCGATCCCTACAAGGTCCGCGACCAGCTCGAGGAGAAGCTCGGCCTGAACGCGGTCATGCTGCAGCTCCCCATCGGCCTGGAAGACAAGCTCTGCGGCGTGGTGGACCTCCTGCGCATGAAGGCCGTCTATTTCGAGGGACCGCACGGCAACGACCTGCGGGAGGACGAAATCCCGGCCGACATGGCGAAGCTGGCCGCCGAGAAGCGCGAGGAGCTCATCGACAAGGCGTCGCTGTATTCCGACGAGCTCGCGGCGAGCTACCTGGAGGGAACGGTCACCGAGGAGCAGATCAAGGCGGCGGTGCGCAAGGGCACCCTCTCGCTCAAGCTGGCGCCGGTCTTCGTGGGCTCCGCCTACAAGAACGTCGGCGTCCAGCCCCTCATCGACGCCGTCATCGACTACCTCCCCGCGCCCGACGAGATTCCGGCCGAGGCGCTCGATCTCGACAAGAACGAGGAAAAGGTGAAGCTGAAGGCCGAGAACGACCGCGAGCCGGTCGCCCTCGCCTTCAAGCTCGAGGACGGCCAGTTCGGACAGCTCACCTACATCCGCATCTACCAGGGCGCCATCGGCAAGGGCACCGAGCTCTACAACACGCGCTCCCGGCGCAAGGTCCGGGTCGGGCGCCTCGTGCGCCTGCACGCGGACAGCATGGAGGACATCGAGCGCGCCGAGGCGGGCGACATCATCGCCCTCTTCGGCATCGACTGCCATTCGGGAGACACGTTCACCGGCGGCGGCCTCAACTACGCCCTGAGCTCCATGTTCGTGCCCGAGCCGGTCATCTCCCTCGCGGTCAAGCCCAAGGACAAGAAGTCCGAAGAGAACATGTCCAAGGCCCTCAACCGATTCTCGAAAGAGGATCCCACCTTCCGCACCTTCGTCGATCCCGAATCGAACGAGACGATCATCAAGGGCATGGGAGAGCTCCACCTCGACGTCTATCTCGAGCGCATGCGCCGCGAGTACAAGGTCGAGCTCGAGACCGGCGCCCCGCAGGTCGCCTACCGGGAGACGATCACCCAGAAGGCCGAGTTCGACTACACGCACAAGAAGCAGACCGGCGGCTCCGGCCAGTACGGCCGCGTCGCGGGATTCATCGAACCCAATACCGAATCCGACTACGAGTTCGTGGACCAGATCAAGGGCGGCACCATCCCGCGCGAGTTCATCCCCTCCTGCGACAAGGGCTTCCGGAAGTGCCTCGATCGCGGCAGCGTCATCGGCTTTCCCATCGTCGGCGTGAAGGTGACGATCAATGACGGGAGCGCCCACGCCGTCGACTCTTCGGACATCGCCTTCCAGCAGGCCGCCGTCGGCGCCTTCCGCGCCGCCTACCCCAAGGCCAAGCCGGAGATCCTGGAGCCCATCATGCGCGTCGCGGTGGAGACGCCGATCGAGTACCAGGGCAACGTCTTCTCGAGCATCAACCAGCGCCGGGGCATCATCCTGTCCACCACCGAGGACGTCCGCTTCTCGAAGGTCGAGGCCGACGTCCCCTTGAGCGCCATGTTCGGCTACGCCACCGTGCTCCGCTCCCTCTCGCAGGGGAAGGCGGAATTCACGATGGAGTTCTTGAGATACGGCAAGGTGCCGACGAGCATCCGCGAGGAGCTCATCGAGACCTTCGCGTCGCGGAAAAAATCCTAGGGGAAAGAGGAGGCGATATGCTGAAAATCGAACTGATCAAGAACAGCCCGCTCCGGATTCTGGAGAAATCCGTCCACGGCGGCGTGGGACGGGGGAACATCGGGGTGCTGGCCGCGCGCCAGGGAGTGGGGAAGACGGCCTGTCTGGTCCATATCGCCACGGACAAGCTGTTCCAGGGGAAGCACGTGATTCACGTTTCCTTCGCCGTCTCGCCCGCCCACATCATTTCCTGGTACGAGGACATTTTCGAGGAGCTGGCCCGCCGTCTCAAACTGGAAAACGCGATGGATATCCACGACGAGATCGTCAAGAACCGCGTCATCATGAACTTCAACCAGGAAGGGGTGCCGATCGAGAAGGTGGGCGCCTCCCTGCGCTCGATGATCAGGGACGGGGGATTCGCCACCGACTGCCTCATCATCGACGGATACGACTTCGAAAAGGGCTCTCCCGCCGACCTGGTCGTCTTCAGGCAGCTCGCCGCCGACCTCGGGCTCGAGATCTGGTTTTCCGCGTCCTTGCGGGAAAAAGAGGTCTCGTTCGACGCGCAGGGTTTTCCCGCCGTCCTCACCTCCTACCTGGAGCACATCGCCGTGTTCATCTACCTGAAGGCGGATGAAGGCGCCATCAGGCTGGAATTGAAGAAGGACCACGAACATATCCCGCAAACTGATTTGCA
>CAZKOS010000201.1:0-3767 GCA_964554445.1 uncultured Spirochaetaceae bacterium
ACGGGCGGATAAGAGCGGGATGTGATAGCCCCCCCTTTTTTTTCAGAGCTTACGCAGTGAAGAATCGCGTTCCGGGACATTGAAATTTCTTCCGCCGGTTGCATATAATATGCAAAACTTCTATTGTTGTCGCGGGTCGTCCCCGATTATTATGGAAACCTTTCACCGGATCGTTATCGACCTCATCAAGAAAATTCCCCCCGGGCGGGTGTCGACCTACGGGCGGATCGCCGCGCTGGCGGGGAACCCCCGCGCCGCGCGCCAGGTGGTGCGCGCGCTGCACTCCTCGTCGGCGAAGGAGGAGCTGCCCTGGCACCGGGTGGTCGACGCCCGCGGCCGCATCGCGCTGCCGCCCGGCGCGGGCGCCGAGCTGCAGCGGGCGATGCTGGAGAGGGAAGGAATCGTTTTTGGGGCAGACGGCGGCATCGACCTCGACCGTTATCTATGGAAGCCGCGCGGCGCAAGCGGGGCGTAATGCCGCCGCGCCCTCGCCGCAGCATTCATATTTGACAGAGCCGGTCTTTATCGGTAGCTTAAGCGGAAAGCGGAAATAAAGATGGGCGAAACGTTATTCGAAGTGAAAAATTTCAGCGTCACGCTGAACCATACCCCGATCATCTCCGATCTCAGCTTCAAGGTTGAGGAGTGCGAATTCCTCACCATCCTCGGCCCCAACGGGTCGGGGAAATCGGTCTTGCTGAAAGCGCTGCTCGGCCTCCTGCCGCACGAGGGCGAGCTCGCCTGGAGCGCCAAGCCGAAGATCGGCTACCTGCCGCAGGGGCTCAACCAGGCGTCGGTGCGGGACCTGCCGCTCACCGTGGCCGACTTCTTCGCGCTCAAGCGGGTGCGGCGGGCCGACGTCTCCGCCCTCCTCGCCCAGGTCGGGCTGGACAAGGGCGTTCTCTCCGCGCGCGCCGGGGACCTCTCCGGCGGGGAATTCCAGCGGATGCTCGTCGCCTGGGTGCTCGCCTCGGACCCGACCATCCTTTTTCTGGACGAGCCCACCACCGCCGTCGACGCCGCGGGCGGTGAAACCATCTATTCGCTCCTGGAGGAGATCTGGCGGAAGCGCAACCTGACCGTCCTGAACGTCACCCACGACCTGAACATCGTCTACGCCCATTCGACGAACGTGCTGTGCCTCTCGCGGTTCGGCCGGCGCTGTTTCGGGGCCCCGCGGGAAATCCTCACTCCGGCCGTGCTGCGCGATCTCTACGGGGCGGAGGTGAAATTCTACACGCACGAAGGGAAGGACGAGCGATGACGACGGAGCTGGCACTGAGCCTGACGAGCGGCGTGTTCATCGCGGGCGCCGCCGCCTACCTGGGAACGCTGATGCTGTCGAAGAGGATGGCGGTCGTGGCCGGGCCCCTGGGTCACCTGGCGCTCCCCGGGGCCGCCCTGGCGCTGGTGTACGGTTTCAGCATCTCGCTGGGGGCGTTCCCGTTCGTCATTCTCGGGATCGTCCTCATCTGGCTCCTGGAGATGAGGACCAAGCTGCCGATGGAGGCGTTGACCGCGATCGTCTTCGCCGGCGGCGTGGCGACGGCCTTTCTCTTCCTCCCCATCGACCGGGCCGAGGCGGCCCTGGTGGGCAACATCCTGAACGTCGGCCCGTACGAGACCCTGGCCGCGGTCGTTCTCTGCCTGCTGGTCTTCATCGCGATCAACCGCGGGTACGCGAACATCATGCTCGTCAACATTCACGAGGACATGGCGCGGATCGAGGGGGTGAACGTCCGCCTCTACAACCTGCTCTACCTGGGCGCGATCGCGATCATCGTCGCCCTCGGGGTCGACCTGGTCGGCGGATTGCTGACCGCCGCGCTCGTGGCCATCCCGGCCGCGGCCGCCCGGAACGTGAGCCGGACGCTCCCGCAGTACCGCTTTCTGGCCGCGGCGATCGGCATCGTCTCCGCGGTGGCGGGCATCCTCGCCGCGACGGCCACCGGCCTGCCCGCCGGGCCGCTCGTCATCATCGCCAGCGCGATCGTCTTCCTGGGCACGGTCCCCTTCGCCCGGCCGTAACGAGATTCAATTGAAATAGATGATCAAACCGAAGGTCGGCAGGTGGTTGTATCCCAAATCGATCTCCACGCCCGTCTCCCGGAAGGTGGCGAGCACGGAGTACTCGATGAAAAAGGCGAGCACGTCCAGGGGGGAAATCTCGACGCCGAAGAACGCCCCGGCGAAGAAGTCGGTCCCGGTTTGGAGGACGTCGGAAACGTGCTCCAGCCCCCCCATCACGCCCGCGTAGGGGGAAATTTGCCCCTTCACGAAATGATACTCGGCGCCGACCGACAGGCCCACATTGAACGCCGTTTCACCGGTGGCCGCGATCGTCCGAAAATCGAGATAGACGACGCCGCGCAGGACCAACTCCGGCAGCAGCCAGTAGCGGATTCCCACGCCGCCCTGCCCGCCGTAGAATCCCCCGTCCGTGTAATTGTCGATCAGTTTCGTGAAGCTTTCGATCTGAAACATGATCCCGAAGCTGTTCTTGTGGACCCCTTTTTTCGAGTCCGCGAAGAGAGCGGGGCTTAACAAAAGCAAAACGACCGCGCAGGCGGTGATCCGAACGATTTTCATTGTTCCTCCTTGTCGTTATCGGATGATACCCGTTTTTATCTTTCAATTCAGCCGTTTCCCGGCTTTTCACGCCGCGGCGAAAAAACAACCGCCGCTCCGCCGGTTTTTTCCGTTCAATTCAAATTGATAATCCAAATCGAGGTCCTGCCCGCTTCTTCGGGCGTTCGCTCGCAGGATTCGAAGGCGATGGAGGCGCCGTCCGGGGACCAGGACGGCGCGCCGTCGTACCCGTTGTCGTAAAACGTGACCCGCGTCATCTCGCCGCCGGTCGCCGGCATGCGGTAGAGGTTGTCGTAGCGCAACGTATTGTGGGACGTGCTCATGACGACTTCCGTCCCGTCGGGCGAAAAAGAGGCGTCCGTGCAATCCTCGGTGTCGGGCGTGATTTTCCGCTTGTAGCCGCCGTAACTCGTCATCGTCCAGAGACTCCAGCGGCTCCCCGAAAGCTGCTGGTAGAGAATGAGATCGACGGAGGGCTCGGGGGACCAGTTGGGTTGGCGGCAGTCTTCCCCGCTCGGCGTCAGCTGGATATAGACGCCCGGTACCGCGCGACCCGTCTTGAAGATGACGCCGTTGCCGCTGTCGCCGTCCCGGTGCGATTCGAAGACGATCCAATCGGCCGAGGGAGAGAAGGAGGGCTCGTAGGCCACGTTATTCGCCCTCTCGGTCACCTGGATCTCGCCGCTGTTCGTGTCGGCGCTCGGCTGCACGAAGATCTCGTCGTGGGATTCCTTGTCGCGGGAATAAGCGATCCAGTCGTCCGTCGGGCTCGTCGCTTTCCAGGCCGAGCCGGGGAGGTTGACGTTCATGGCGCCGTCGGTGACGAAGGCGCGCACCACCCAGGTGTTCATTTCGACGATATATAGGTCGGCGGAGCCGCTGTTGTACCCGTTCCTGAACCGCGTGAAGACCAGGCGATTGCCGTCCGGAGACCAGGCGGGATTCTGAAGGCTCCCGGAAAGCCCGATCGGCACTTCGAAGGCGCCGTCCGTGCGGCCCCGTGAAATGAATCGGCAGCCTGGCGCCATTTGCAGAAGGAAGATGATGCAAAGGATGACCGGAAGTCGTCCCCTTTTTTTTACGATACTTTTTACCTCCATTTTCAGCCCGCCTGTTTTTTCAATTACCGTTTGTCCACTATAATACAATGTCGAGCCGCGGACAACGGTTTATTTCGA
>CAZKOS010000201.1:3867-5613 GCA_964554445.1 uncultured Spirochaetaceae bacterium
CCGGCTTGCCTACACCTGAACGATCGTTGTACGATGGGCCATGCCGCCCGCACCCATCGTCATTTTAAGCGAGGAAACCGCGCGCCGCATCGCCGCCGGCGAGGTGATCGACCGACCGGCGGCGGTGCTCCGCGAGCTCATCGACAACGCGCTCGATTCGGGCGCCGCCGAGATATCCTGTTCCCTGGAGGAGGGCGGCAACGCCCGGATCAGGGTGGTCGACGACGGCTCGGGGATTGCGGCGGACGGCCTTGCGCTTTGCGCCCTGCCCCACGCCACCTCCAAGATCCGCGACCTCGAAGACCTGGACCGCCTCTCCACCCTGGGCTTCCGCGGCGAAGCCCTGGCGAGCATCGCCGCGTGCGCGCGGCTGGAAATATCGAGCGCGCAGGCGGGCGCCGCGACCGGGCAACGGCTCCTCGTCGAGGGCGGCAGGCGGCTCGCCCTCGATCCCCACCCCCCGCGGCCGGGCACGGTCGTGGACGTGTCGCGGATCTTCTTCAACATGCCGGCCCGCCGGCGCTTCCTCAAGCGGCCCCAGACCGAGGGCTCGTTGTGCAAGGCGACCTTCATCGAGAAAGCGCTCGCCTTCCCCGCGGTGGCCTTCAAACTTTTCAGTGAAGGTGAGCTCGTTCTCTACCTGCCGCCCGCGCCGCTGCGCGAGCGCGTCGCCCTGGCTTTCGGCGGCGCGTTCCCGCGCGAGCTCCTCGTGGAGGCGGCAGTGGACGGACCCGGCTTCCGCCTGACCGCGGTCTGCGCCCTGCCCGAGGCGGCCCGCAACGACCGCAAGTACCTGCAGATCTTCTGCAACCGCCGCCGCATCTTCGAGTTCTCTTTATTACAGGCCGTCGAATACGGCTATACCGGCTACCTTCCCGGCGGGCTGAAGCCGATCGCCTTCGTGTTCGCCGAGGTCGATTCGTCCCTGGTGGACTTCAACATCCATCCCGCCAAGCGGGAGGCCCGCTTCCGCACCCTCCCCGACCTGCACCGCGCGCTTTCGGGCCTCGTCAGGGATCTTCTCTCCCGAAGCGTTCCGGGGGCCCTCCGGGCGGCGCAGGGCGCGTCCGACGACGCGGGCCGCAGTCCCGCCCAACCGCCGGGCGGCGGAACGTCGCTCTTCCCCGACCCGGACACAACCCGCCGCTCCGGCGGGAGCAAGGGCGGCGGGCGGCCCGGCGAAAGGGGCGACATCGGCGACGCCATCCGCCGCGCGAAAAACGAAGCCGGACGGCCTGAGCGGGCGGCCGCCGAAGCGGGCGCCGCGGGCGGACTCCGCTACCTGGGGCAGCTCTGGCGGGTGTACCTGGCCGCCGCCGGACCGGAGGAGCTCATTCTCGTCGACCAGCACGCGGCCCACGAGCGCCTCCTCTTCGACGAGCTCGCGCTCAAACCCCGCGCGGTCCAGCCCCTGGCCGTACCCCTCGCCTTCGACCTCGAGGACGACGAGCGCGAGGCGCTCGTCTCCGGCCGGGAGGCGCTCGCGCGGCTCGGCTTCGAGCTCGAGACGACCGGCCGCGCCTGCGAGGTGCGCGCCCTGCCCGCGCTGCTCTCGGGCGTGCCCGAGGCGGACGTGATCGCGTTCCTGAAGAGCGCCCGGGGCGCCTTCGAGGATCTCGAGCGCAAAGTGTTGGCGCAGGCCGCCTGCCGGGCGGCCGTCAAGGCGGGCGACGAGCTCGATCCGGTCTCGGCGGAGGCGCTCCTGGCGCGCGCCCTCGCCCTGCCCGATCCGCGCTGCCCGCACGG
>CAZKOS010000202.1:0-5459 GCA_964554445.1 uncultured Spirochaetaceae bacterium
TTTTGTTCATCCCCGTCTCGTCGCTGTTCCTCGCCGCGCATATGGCTTGACTCTACGGCGGGAGAGACGTCCGGACGCATGCGTCCGGTGCGCCATACCAGAGTTTCTCTTTCTCTTTGCCCCATCCGCGTCAGTCGCAGTTCCTCTTCTCCTCCCCATCGGTTCCTATCAGTGCCATCGGTTGTTCCCTTTTCCCGTCGCCCGACCAACGCCGCCTCGCCTATACAGCCCGTCCGGGTTCGGGTATACTTCCCGCCATCAGCGACATGCAACAACCACCAAGAAATTTCACTTTCGCGGGCTCGCGCACCTTCGCCTCGCTGCGCCACCCGAATTTCCGGCTTTGGTTCATCGGGCAGATGATCTCCCTCTTCGGCAGCTGGATGCAGATTACCGCTCTCGGTTTCTACTCCTATGAAATCACCGGTTCGAAGAGTTTCCTCGGCTGGATCGCCGTGGCCGCCGGCCTGCCGACCCTCCTCTTCATGTTCGTGGGCGGCATGGCGGCCGACCACATTCCCCGCCGGCGGCTCCTCGTCATCACGCAATCCAGCCTCATGGTCCTCGCCTTCATCCTGGCCGGGCTCACGTTTTTCAGGGTGGCCGACCCCTACCTGCTCCTCGCCATCGCCGCCTGCAACGGCGTGGCCAACTCCTTCGACGCGCCGACGCGGCAATCGTTCCTCCTCGAGATGGTGGACCGCGGTTCGCTCACCAACGCCATCGCCCTCAACTCCACCATGTTCAACGTCGCGACGGCCGTCGGGCCGGCGCTCGGCGGCGGGGTGTACGCCCTGTTGGGCCCGGCGGGCTGCTTCTTCATCAACGGCGCTTCTTTTCTGGCGGTCATCATCTCGCTGCTCCTCATGCGGCTCCCCAAGACCGTCTCCGTCGCCTCCCTCCTGCCGGCGACGCCGCTCAAGAACATCCTGTCCGGCTTCAAGTACATCGTCTCCGAGCGGCGCATCGGCGCGATCATCCTGGCGGCCATGATGGTGAGCTTCTTCGGCTTCTCGGTATACGCCCTCTTCCCCGCCTGGGCGGTGGAGATGCTCCACGGCAACGAAACCACCAACGGCTTTCTCCAGTCGGCCCGCGGCCTGGGGGCTTTGGCCGCCGCCATTTTCATCGCCTCCCGCGGAAACATCAGGCACCGCTGGAAATGGATGCTGGCCGGCATGTTCGTGTTTCCGGCCGCCCTGATGGCCTTTTCGTTCGTCACGCTTCCCCTCCTTTCCTACGCGTTCGTGTTCGTTACCGGGCTCGGCATGATGGTCGTGTTCAACCTGGCCAATGCCATGATCCAGCTCAGGGTGAAGGACGAGTTTCGGGGCCGGGTGATGAGCGTGTACTCCCTGACGTTCTTCGCCTTCGGCCCCTTCGGATCGCTCCTTCTCGGCGCCGTCGCCGACGCCGAGGGAGTCGGCGCCCAGCCGGTGGTCTTCGGTGCGGCCTCGCTTCTGCTGGTCTTCGCGGCGGCGACGTTCTTTTTATTGCGCAAGTTGCGTTCATGACGTTGGGACGCGCGGCCGTGCGTCCCAACGATTTCGGCCCGTCCCGACGACGCACTCCGCAAGATTCGCTTGCGCGGTAAATTACTTTCGTCTATTCTCAAAATGAATATACTTTTAATAGAGCAGCTTGAATTGGGAGAATGGGGAATGCCCGAGGTAAAAAAAATGCGCCGCCGGACCATCGCCCTGGTGGTCGACACTTTGGCGGGATCCGGCAGTTATCAGGAAGACATCTGGCGCACCGTGGCCGAAGCCTGCCGCCGGGCCGGCGCGGGGCTCCTCATTTTTCCCGGCGGAGCGCTGGGCGGATCGCCCTTCATTACAAACGAATACATGAAGAACGTCATCTACGGGCTGATCCGCAGGGAATGCGTGGACGGCGTCATCGTCGCCATCGGTAACATCGTCAACCTGGCCTCCCGGGAGGAATACGCGGCGTTCGCGCACGGCTTCGGGGGGATTCCGGTGGTGAACATCGGATTCGCCCTCGATCGGGTGCCCGGGGTGGTGGTTGATAATGAAACAGCCATGGAGCGCATCATCGAGCACGCGGTGGCCGACCACAAGTACCGGAACGTGGCGTTCATCCGCGGCCCGGAAAAACACGAGGACGCCGTTCAGCGCTACAACGGTTACCGGACCGTCCTGCAGCGGCACGGCCTGCCCCTCCGGCCCGAGCTCACCTACGTCGGTGATTTCAGCGAAAAATCCGGGGTCGACGCGATCCGCGTCTTCCTGGACGAGCGCAAGCTCGATTTCGACTGCGTCGCCGCCTCCGGCGACTACATGGCGATCGGCGCGGTCAAGGAGCTCCTCGCCCGCGGGAAACGGGTGCCCCACGACGTCGCGGTGACGGGATTCGACGACATTTACGAGGCCGGCATCCTCTCTCCCGGGCTGACCACCATCCGCCAGCCGCTGCCCGAGCAGATGCGCAAGGCCGTGGACGTGCTTCTCGACCTGATGGAGGGAGGCCCGCGGGAGAAACGCGCGTTCCCGATCGACGTCGAAATCATGACCCGCCGCTCCTGCGGCTGCGCGGCGGCGGGGCTCGGTTCCGATTTTCAATTTCCCGAATGGTCGGGCCGCGATCGCGACCGCTGGCTGCTGGAGATTTCCCGAACTATCGCGTCGCGTTTCCGGGAGGACGTGGCGCCGGATGAAGTCCTCTCGCTTTTCACGTCCTTTTTCGACGAAATCGAGGGAAAGCGGGCAGACGTGTTCATGTCCGATTGGGAAAAATTCTTCAGACTCCATTTCACCCGGACCGAGGAACTGGTAAGCGTCATGAACACGATGACCGCCTTCCGGAGCGCCGTCGCCGTCCTGTCCGGTCACCCGGCCCGTCCCGGGGAGCGGTCCCGCGGCGCGGAGTACGCGGACCGGCTTCACTACCAGGCGCATAATGCCTTCATGGAAATCGTGTTCCGCCTGGAAGCCGGCAAACGCGCCCAGGTGGAAAGCCTGGCGAACAACCTGAGCCGGGCCGGCCTGCTCCTGGGGAGCTCTTTCGACATTCCCCTGTTGCGCCGGACCCTGCGGGAGGTGATGCCGGGACTGGGGATCAACAATTACTTGCTCGGGCTCTACGTCGAACCGGCCCGCCCGCTCGAGGGCCTGAAGATCGCGGCCCGCGTCCGCGGCGGGCGGGAGATGGAAACGCCTTCGGACGACTCCGCCGTCGCCGCCTGGCGGGCGCTGGCCGGCGAAAAGGATTTCCTGGACTCAGGGGGGCTGGGCGCCGTCTGCCCGCTGTATTACCAGGAGTCGCAGATCGGCCTCCTTTTCCTTGAGCTGTCGTCCGAGTACGGATTCATGTACGAAACGATCGTCACCCAGCTCTGCATCGCCATCCACGGGGCGCGGCTGGTGGAGAGAAACGTCCGGGCGCGCACGACGATCGAGGAGCACAGCCGCCAGATCCAGAAGCTCTCCCTGCCCATGACGGAGTCCGTCCGCGAGATCTCGGGGATCGCCGCGGCGAAGATGGAGAGCGTCCACGTCCTGGTCGACCAGACCAACCGCAGCCGGGACAAAATCGGGGAGACGAACAAGAACATCGAGACCATCTCCGCCCATACCTCGAAGCTCCTCGACATCATCAAAACGATCGACGAGATCGCCGACCGGGTCAACCTGCTGGCGCTCAACGCCTCCATCGAGGCGTCACACGTGGGCAAGGAGGGCCTCGGGTTCACCGTCATCGCCAAGGAGATCAAGAAGCTGGCGGAGAGCACGGGGAGGCACTCGAGCGAGATCGCCGCCACCCTGAAGGAGATCATCGACGCCGCCGAAAGATCCTCGCGCAACGGGCGGGAGAGCCTTGAGGCTTTCAAGCGGCAGTCGCAGGGCGTCGGCGAGATACTCGATTCCTTCCAGGCGATTTCGGAGAAGATGAGAAAATTGGGCGAGGGGAGCGAAACACTCCTGGCCTTGATCAAGGAAGATTGAGGAAGCGGATAGCCGATAGGCCTGTGCGATGGGGCACGGAGAAAGACGGAAAGCTCGAAGAGCGCGGAAACGACTTGAGCGGATCCGGCCGCAATGATATCCTTGTCCTCATCGACCCCTTCAAAACAATGCCAGGAGCCGCTCGTGAAAAACTCGCTGACCCCCGTCCCCCTCGCCGAGCTCGGTCGGGGGAACAACCTGCTGCAGAGCGGGTTCTGGGGCGCGTTCAAGCGGGAGACGGAAAAAGACGCGTTGTCTTTCCGGCTGCTCTCCTCCGCGGGCGAATGCCCGCTGCTCGTCATCCTCCGCGCCGCGCCCGGCGGGGGAACGTGGGCGTACGTGCCCCACGGCCCGGATCTGGCCGTCGCGGAAGCCTCCCAGGGCCCGCTCCTGGAAAGCGTCGCGGAGAGCCTCGCCCCCTTCCTGCCGGCCGACTGCCTCACCGTCCGATTCGACACCCCCTGGAGGTCGCCGTACGACGCGCCCGAGTATTACCGGGAGGACGGTCGCTGGGAAGGTCCGCCCGATCCGCGCGTCCGCGAGGTGCGTATGAACTTCGGGAGCGCCACCCGCAACTTGCGCAAGGCCCAGACCGACGTCCAGCCCCCCGACACGGTGATCGTCAGGCTCGACCGCGATGAAGCAGCGATCCTGCGCGGCATGCGCTTTCAGACCCGCCACGCGATCCGACGGGCCGCCAGAAAAGGACTCGTCATCGAGCGCGGAGGGTACCGTGACCTGGGGGCCTGGTACCGCCTCTACCGCGAGACCGCGGAGCGGAAGGGGTTGGCGCGCCTCGGTCCCGCGTATTTCCGGAAATTTTTCCGCGCGCACCAGCGTTATACCGGCAGGAAACCGCACGTGGTTCTGCTGTTCGCGAAGGCCGGTCGCCGGAGAATCGCCGCCGCCATATCCGCGTTCTGCGGCAAAAAGGCGACCTACGTCTATGCCGCGAGCTCGGGGGAAGGTTCGGAATTCAGGCCCGCGTACGGCCTGCTCTGGGAAGCGATGAAGACGGCGCGCGCCGTCGGCTGCGTCGAGTACGATCTGGCGGGCATTCCGCCGAACGATGACAAGGATCACCCGCTGCACGGGCTGTGGACCTTCAAGACCGGCTTCGGCGGCAGGATCCTGCATCGCCGGGGGTGCTGGGACTTCCCTCTCCGGCGGGATCGGTACCGGGTTTTCGCCGCCGTCGAGCCCGCGCTCGGAGGGTATCACCGGGGCGCCTGAGCGGATGAAAAACATGGATAGCGCGAAGCGACGCGATTGGAAAAAAAGAAAGGAGCTCAATTCCTGTACGTATCGATCACGCACTCAATTACGCATTGCCGATTCCTTGACAGGAACGTTCATGAGGAAAAAGTTATTGGCATTCCGTCTTTTCTATGATCGTCTAAAGCAAAATACGCTTCAGGAGGAATCAACACATGACGAAAAAATCATTTATCGGTCTTCTCTTTGTCTTTGCACTCCTGGCCGGCTGTGCGCCGA
>CAZKOS010000203.1:0-3866 GCA_964554445.1 uncultured Spirochaetaceae bacterium
CCGCGCGAGCTTCAACACCGCCGGATCGAAGCGCTCGATTTCGCGCCGGGCGAATTCCTTGACGCCCGAAAGGGACGGCCGGTCCGGAGCGGGTTTCCCCCCCTCCATGACGGTGGCGAGCAGCGGGAAAACGAAGGCGGCCTCCAGCCGCACGCGCCGGCCGCCCGTCAGGGTGAAAGCCTCGATCCGGCGCCCGGCCTGAACCGTTTCGCCGTCCAGGGCGATGACGTCCGCCCGCGGCACGCCGCGCCGGTCGTGAACGCGGTAGACCTGCTTCTCCCCGGGGAAGCTTGATTTTTCGGGGCTGTCCGAGCGCTTCATGACCGGCTTCAGGCGGCCGGCCTCCTCGTACGCCGCCAGCTTGTAGACGCCCGAGAGCGAGGGATCGTCCTGTCCGGTGACGAGCCGCGTGCCCACGCCCCAGACGTCGATGGGCGCCTTGCGGCGCACGAGCCGCGCGATCGAATGCTCGTCGAGGTCGTTCGAGGCGACGATCTTGGCCGCGGTGAGCCCGGCCCGGTCGAGGCCGCGGCGCACCCCGCGGCTCAAGGCGAGGAGGTCGCCGGAGTCGAGGCGCACCCCGGCGAGCGACCGTCCTTCGGCCTTGAGGGCGAGGCCGGTTTCGATCGCGTGGGGCAGTCCCGACCGCAGGGTGTCGAGCGTGTCGATGAGGAGGACGCAGCCGTCCGGGTAGGAGCGGGCGTAGGCCGCGAACGCTTCGCGCTCGTCGGAAAATGCCTTCACCCAGGAGTGGGCCATGGTGCCCCGCACGGGGATGCCGAAACGCCGGCCGGCGAGCACGTTCGAGGTGGCGCCCGCCCCGCCGATGTAGGCCGCGCGCGTCGCCGAGAGCGCGCCGTCCGGCCCCTGCGCCCGGCGCAGGCCGAACTCGATCACGTCGCCGCGGCCGCTCGCGAGCCAGACGCGCGCCGCCTTGGTGGCGACGAGGCTCTGGAAGTTGAGGGTGTTGAGGACGAGGCTCTCGACAAGCTGGGCTTCGAGCAGGCCGCCCGCCACCTGGAGGAGCGGCTCGCCGGGGAATACCAGCGCGCCCTCGCGGTGCGCGCACACGTCCGCCCGGAAGCGGAACGAGGCCAGGTAGTCCATGAATTCCCGGCTGAACAGCTTGAGCGAGTCGAGGTATTCGCAGTCGGACGGGGTGAAGCGCAGCTCCGCCAGCGACTCAACGAGCGGCTCGAGGCCGGCGAACACGGCGAAGGAGCCGCCGAAGGGAGGGCGGCGGAAGAACATGTCGAACACGGCGCGCGGATTCTTGCCGGCCGAAAAATAGCCCTGCATCATCGTGAGCTCGTAGAGGTCGGTGAGCAGGGCGGCGCTTCCGATCATCCGGCTTTCTCCGCCGCGGCGGGTTCCGCGGCGTCTTCCGCAGCGTCTTCCGCGGCAGATGCCGCGGCAAGCTCCTCCGCGAAAACGAACTCGACTCCCGCCCCTTTCATTTCCTCGAGGGCGCGCCGGACGGCGCCCGCCGGCTGGTCGACCCCGCGGCAGGCGTCCTCGACGAGGACCGTGCGGTACCCGAGACGGACCGCGTCGAGCGCGGTCGCGCGCACGCAGAAATCCGTGGCCAGGCCGGCCACGGACACCCCGGTCACGCCCAGGCCGCGCAGGAGGCCGTCGAGCCCGGTCGCGGTCTCGCGGTCGTTCTCGAAAAAGGCCGAGTAGGAGTCCATGCCGGCGCGAAAACCCTTGCGCACGATGAAGCGCACCGGCCGCAGATCCAGGGCGGGATGGAATTCCGCGCCCGGCGTGCCCTGGACGCAATGATCGGGCCAGAGCTCCTGCCGGCGGCCGCCGATCCGGATGACGGAGAAGGGTTGCCCGCCCCGGTGGGCCGACGCGAAGGACACGTGCCCGAACGGGTGCCAATCCTGGGTGGCGACCACGACGGGGAAAAGCCGGGAGATGCGGTTGATCGCGGGGACCACCAGGTCGCCCTGTTCCACGGCCAGCCGGCCGCCGGGACAGAAATCCCGCTGAACGTCTATAAGAAGGAGAGCGGAGTCGGGTGACGATTTTTCCATAACCTACCTCGATTTTAAGGTACAGATTTTCATATTGAGTGTAAAGCGGGACGCTCCCCGAGGTTGAAGGAATATTTTTTCCCCGGGCGAATCACCGGTAAAAGCCAAAAAAAAAGACAATCCCCTCGACAAGGTCGATGGAATCGATTAATATAGTAACGGACAATTGAAAGCGGACGCGGGAGCGGCGGATTCGGGCGCCCCGGCGTATTTCAACAGGTAAGGAGATAATTATGCAGCAGATCTTTTGCGACGCGTGCGGCAAAGCGGTGAAGGACGCCATGCGGGGCATCAATTACGTCACCGTGACGAACAAGGAGATGTGCGTCTCGTGCAATAAAAAATTTGAGGAAAAAGTGACCTCTTCGATGTTTAAAAAGAAGCGCTACATGTTCCTTGACGGGAAAAAGACCGTGCTCGACACCCTCAACCGCATGTGCAAGTAGTCCGAAAACGCAATGACAGCGCCCTCCGCCCGTACGGCGGAGGGCTTTTTTTTCGATTTCCGGAGAACGGTATGCGCAGCCTCGGCGATGATGATTCGGGTCGGGGAAGCCCGAGCCCGCCTTGAGGCGGCGCTGACGAACCGAAAACGGCATGGATGTCGCCGTTGATCGTCTCCCGCCCGCACTCCTTCGATCGCTCCTTCGTTTCGACGCCTCGACATCCGGGTCCGGCGGTTGTCGAGACCGGTGTGTTCGGCCCCAGGAATCGTATTTCAACCGCAACCGCGTTTACCCGGCCGCCCGTTCCTCAGTATATTGTCAGTGCCGATGTTTCGAGAGCGCCGGTCGCGCCGGGGGGCGTGCCGCGCCGGGAAGGCGGGAAAAACGTGAACGACGAATCGATCATCAGGTTTCTGGACGGCGACGACGAGAACGGGACGAATTCGGTTCCCCGGAAAAAAGAGAATTCGAGCGACGTCGATCTGCTCGACGCCTATTCCCGGGCCGTCGTCAAGGTGGTGGACTTGGTCGGCCCCGCCGTGGTGGCCGTGCGCGTCAGGCAGAACGGGTACACGCCCTGGGGCCGGGAGGGGGCGGGGAGCGGGCTGATCATCGCGCCCGACGGGTTCGTCCTCACCAACAACCACGTGGTGGAAAACTCAGGCGAGCTCACGATCACGCTCACCGACGGCGAAACGTACCCCGTGCGCGTCGTCGGCACGGACCCGGCCACGGATCTGGCCGTGATGAAGGCCGACGCCGCCCGTCTCCCCTTCGCCGCCTTCGCCGATTCGGACCGCCTGCGCGTCGGCCAGCTGGCGGTGGCCATCGGCAACCCGCTCGGCTTCCAGAGCACGGTCTCGGCGGGCGTGATCTCGGCGCTCGGACGCTCGCTGCGCGGCCAGGCCGGCCGGCTCATCGACAACATCATCCAGACCGACGTCGCCCTCAACCCCGGCAACTCGGGCGGTCCGCTGGCCGACTCCCTGGGGCGCGTCATCGGCGTCAATACCGCCATGATCCAGATGGCGCAGGGAATCTCCTTCGCGGTGCCCTCGAACACCGCCAAGTGGGTGGCGGGCGAGATCATCTCCCGCGGCCGCGTCACGCGCGCCTTCCTGGGAATCGCCGCCGCCTCGGTGCCGGTGTCGCGGAGCATCCAGCACCGCCTCGCGCTCAAATTCCCGTCCATCGTCGAGGTGGCCTCGGTCGAGGCCGGCGGGCCGGCCGCCCGCGCCGGCATCGCGCCCGGCGACTTCATCTACGGGCTCGGCGCCTCCGAGGTCAACTCGGTCGACGACATTCACCGGCTCCTCTCAAAATGGCCGCCGGGCAAACCCGTGGCGGTCAAGATCGTCCGCCGCCGCAAAGAGATGGT
>CAZKOS010000203.1:3966-5360 GCA_964554445.1 uncultured Spirochaetaceae bacterium
ATTTTCCCGGTTTCCTTATGTTCTTTTCTTTATCCGTGTCATCCGTCTTATCCGTGTCATCCGTGGTTCCCTTCCGGGAGTTGGGTGATTGCCGCACGGACCGCTTCCCACTATACTCGCACGCATGAAACAGAAAACCGCCGCCGTCATCGGCATCGGCACCGAGATCATGAAGGGCGCCATCGACGACACCAATGCCACTTTTCTTTCCCAATGGCTTTTCAACCTCGGCCTCGAGGTGCGGCTGCGCGTCAATGTGCCCGATACCCGGGAGGACATCGCCGCCGCGCTGCGGGCGGCTGAGGGCTGCGACCTGGTCGTCGCCACGGGCGGGCTGGGCCCGACCGAGGACGACCTGACGCGCGAGGCCCTGGCCTCGTACCTGGGAAGGGAGTTGGCCTTCGACGAGGAGGCCTGGGCCGTCATGCGCCGTTTTTTCGAGAAACGCGGGCGGGAGACTCCCGTGTCAAACAGGCGGCAGGCCTTCGTCATGTCCGGGGCCGAGGTGCTCCCCAACCCGAACGGCACGGCGCCCGGCCAGTTCTTTGAAACGGGCGGGCGGTGTTTCGCGCTCCTGCCGGGGCCCCCCGCCGAGAACCAGCCCATGGCGCGCGGCCCGCTTCTGGAGAAGCTGCGGGCGCGCGGCCTCACCGCCGGCGCGCCGGCCCTGCGCGTCATCCGCACCTACGGGGTCGGCGAGAGCGCCCTGGCCGACCTCCTGCCGGGCTCGTCGTTCCGTTCCGAGGTCGGCTGGTATTTCAGCCAGGAAGGCTGGGTCGAGATGCACTTCACCGCCCGCGACGACGGGAGCGGGCAAGGCGCCATGATAGTAGACGCCGATTTCGAACGGGCGCGGGCCGCGCTCGAGAAAGCGGGCGTGTTTTACACCGGCCCGATCGATCTTGCCAGGCTCCTCCTCGAGGAGCTTGGCAAGCGCGGGCTCACCGTCGCTTTCGCCGAATCGATCACCGGCGGCGCCATGGCCGCCGAGCTTGTGAAGAACCCCGGCGCCTCGAACGCGCTTCGGGGCGGCGTGGTCGCGTACTCGAACGCGCTCAAGGAAAAGCTCCTCGGCGTCCCGGCCGAGACCCTGCGCGAGCGAGGCGCGGTGTCGGCGGAGACGGTGAGGGAGATGGCGGCCGGCCTGCGGGAGCGCACCGGCGCCGACGTCTGCGTCGCCGTGTCCGGCATTGCCGGGCCCGACGGCGGGAGCGAAGCCAAGCCGGTCGGCCTGGTGCACTTCGGCTTTCTTGTCGGCGAACGCGCCTTCCAGCTGCGGGCGGTCCTCCCGGGCAACCGGCTGCGCGTGATCAGGCGCGCGATCGCCTTCGCCTTCGTGGAGACGCTCAAAGCCTTGCGGGCCGGGGGAAAGGGAACCACTGATAACACTGATA
>CAZKOS010000204.1:0-3735 GCA_964554445.1 uncultured Spirochaetaceae bacterium
ATATACTTTAAGACCGCAGGTGTCGAAGTAGAATCTCCGGCTATATGTAAAGTCCCACGGTCAAACCAAAATCTTACATCTGAAAACACGGGAGAAGTCTGACCTTTCCATGTTATTTGAACCCAACTGCCTATCGATTCACGCCAATAGTAAAGACCATTGTTATAAATACAGAAATGGGTTCCGGTTTCCGCTCCCGTAAGCCGTGAGTCTTTGAACATTACGATTCTGTCAAATTCTACATCCCCTCCTATATAATAAATATCGTGATCTGTAATTAAGGTTTTCGGAGCTGGGAGTTTCCTGACACGGTTAAAATTTCCCTCGATTTTCCCGTTACAAAGAAATCTTGTGATAACTTCGGTATCAGCAGACTGCCGATCCATGTATGTATACTTGTCTATTTTCAATGTTTAACCTGTCTTGCAGCGCCTACCCAAGATACTGCGTTTGAACCGTCTATACTCACCCAGAGAGTGTCTGCACCATCACCTGCGAGCGAAAACCAAACATCCCCGGCAGAAGCATCATAAGTCGCATTCTGGGAACCCACAAACTTTAAAGAACTTACTGTCAAACTCCCAAATGTTACATCCGCATCCGAAGTTAAGTCCTGATCAACTATTGCATCATCTTCAACGGTTAAGGTCTTCGAAGCTCCCGAAAAATCCAGGGCTCCGGCATTTGTAGCGCAAGCAGTCAATTTATTATCAGCCTGAAAGTTTACAGATTTGATCGCGCCTGTAGGCAATATTACAAAAGAAGAATCTCTGCCTATGATGTCATTGTAAACCACCAAAAGGCTGTCAGAAGATTTCTCACAATTTATTTCCACATTGGCATTCGCATAAAACATCGCGGCGTTCATTAAGATATACCCGCCGGTTCCTTTAATCACAAAAGCACTGTCTTCGGCCTGACTCTGGAAAAGAATAGTTGTATTCGCATTAGACTCATTGAAATTATATATTCCTGAACTGCTTCCAGTAAAAGTCAAAGCATTCGCATGAACTCTCAAAACATCATTCGGGACATAGAAAAGGACTTCCGAACTGCTTCCTTCAAAACTTATTGTATCTATGTTTGTCGTTATTTGACTTCCCTCACCCTGGACAATAAAAGCATCCGTCTCTCCATCGGTCTCTACTCTAAAATCAAAGTTTGCGCTGTTATCGTTTATGACAACTTCTCCGTTACCGACAACACTTCCCAAATATCCATTTGCCGCCACAGCGGAATAAGCAGACCCGTCCATCAATACATATAAATTAACAAAACCTGCTTCATCCCCATCTGTAACATCTGCTGATCTTCCAATCAAATACCCGAATTGTGTTTTAGTGCCACCACCGTCTTTTCCATAAAATCTCACATAGCCTAACGGGTCATTGTCGGCTGGTGTATCTGAATCTTTATAAAACTGAATTTCTCCTGCTGTGTTATTATCGTTGTCATTATGTATGTATAAAGAAGGTTTGCTTGCAGTTGTTGAGTAAAACCATATTGAATCACATTCAGTCTTAAATGTCGGTTCACAATTAAAAACCCTGTACCACGAAGCACTGATATTGTATTTTCTTAAAGTCTGTCCGGATAAAGGCAATGACAAAATTAAAAATAAAAGTAAATATATGCGTTTCATAGACCCTCCTAATCTTCAACAGGCGTTACGGGTGCAAGTGCCAACCCTAATTTATCCCCTGTCAATTCTGGCCCGGAAAGATAATTATCTCTTGTATAAACCCCTGCCGAAGTCTCAACTCCCACTTCAAATCCTGGATAACCTGACGGTAAGTCGAAATACCATCTTCCGCCCGCATTATGAGTTCCTTCGATCCAGCTTTGACTTTGATCCGAGTCTCTGAAGGCTATCGGAGAATGCGCCCCGGAAGTTATGGGAACGTCATCTTCATCTGTTAAATATCTGACTATTCTAAATGTCTTGTTTGCCATTATACCACCTGTATGACTTTAAGTTTTTTGCCATTCCCACAATACGTCTGTTCTGACACTATAGATTGGCATACCGGATAAACTTTTACTCTTTTGCTGTTTACGTAATAATCTTGCTGGGATTCAATCACATCCAAAACCTTTATTTTTTTTGAGTTCACATAATAAGTCTGTTCCGACATTAAAGCCGTAGCGACAGCACAAATATCAATATCTTCCCATGCTCCGGTATTTGGGCTGACATCTGCCCATACGACACATCCGTCACCCATCGACTTCACCTGTTAATTTATCAAATAACTTTATCGTCTCATCCGATCCGATGATAGTCTTTACATCGTTCAAAACTTCTTTCAGTGTAGATGCTGATTTGTCTTCCTTCCCGAGTCTTTGCAATATTCTAACCTGTGTCAGTTTTTGAGCCATCGTACAGTATTCGAATGGAAGGTCAATACAGTCCGAAAGTGAAGATACCGCAACAGGCATTTTATAGTAACCTATCATAATATGCCCTGAAATCTTACCTCCAGACCCTGACGCAAAATAGATTTTATTGTTGTAATAGTACCAATAGACGTTATTATCAAACTCGGATATGTTTTGAACATTATATACAAATTCTATGGGCAGTTTTGCTATTGGTTTTCCGTTTCCGTCAAGAACCGCCCAGATCGCATCATCAAAGTTCATTTTGCTTATACTTCCTATGTCCGCGTAAACTCCGGTATTGATAACATCCAAAACTACTGTATCGCTTGATAACACGGGAATGTCTGATCCGTTCGTTATCGTAACTGTAGTTGCCGTATTCGATTCTATTTTGGCATAGTAGTAAACATCACCTTTAACCACCCCTATACACCCGCCCTGATAATCATTTACTGTTAGCCCTGTGAACCCTGTAACAGAAGTTGAGCCTGACGCATGACTTATTCCCGTGTGCTGGGAGGCTTTACATGAATCTAAGGCCACCGTAGCGAATCTGCGATAGTATTGGTTCAGTTGCGCTCCCAGCATCATTATTAAATTGGGAATATCTTTGTTTATCCATTCTTTTATTAACCCCTGCGGAAAAAGCTCCACTTTTGTTTCAATGTTAGAGTCTATTAAAAGACTTGATAAATATTCGTCTAAAGTATAACAGTCAGGAACATCGATGGCATCGCCGGGTTCTAAATCCCAATCGTCAATGTCGATTACATATTGCGGAAGATTGAAAAGCTCTATTCCGTAAATATAAGTCAGGCTTTGCCCCAGGCCGGGTCCGTTTTGCACGTTTACACCGATAGTACTATCATCTAAATTATTACATGAATTCCCTGAATGAGCTGCCTGTAATCCTCCATTCACATAGACCTTGCAATCATTGATTGTGTTTCTTTTGAAAAATAATTTAACAACTGCCAAATTTGGCAATGTCGCATCCCATTCGATTCGTTGCCATGTTGATCCTGCCTCTGCTCCATAAGTTAAAGATTCGGTTTTATTTGGGCTATTTGTGATATAAATAGAGAACGGTCCGCATGGCAGATGCTGATAATAATACGGCAACATGCCAATGGTTCTGTATTTAACATATTCATTTACCTGTAAAGTTATAACCGCCAGACTGTGCCAGGTGGAAATAGCATCAACGGTTTCAAAAGAACCTCCATTAGAACCGCTCACATCAATAGTCGCTACAGTATCTCCTATATCAACATTTGATCCTGTAACTTCTATATTCTTGTCTAATTCGCCTCTCCAATGATATGTTGACACATCATCACTTTTATAAGGAGC
>CAZKOS010000204.1:3835-5281 GCA_964554445.1 uncultured Spirochaetaceae bacterium
ATAACAACTAAAGCTTTTTTAGCCCAACCTTTCAAATTCTTTCACCTGATGCGATGTCTCGCATTTTGAGTTCAGCATTTGCAGTGGCTATTTTCTGATAACGCTCTTCAAGATCGACTTCTTTCAGTTTGGCGGCCTGATCATTCCCGACTTTTTTGAGAATACGGATCATTGTTTTTTGCTGTGCGAGATCGTGCCATTCCAAAGGAAGATCGATGTAATTCGTATCAGCAGCGGGTTCGGTTGGAAGTTCATAATAACCGACCTGAAAATCACCACTGGCCGTTGCGTCTGCACCAAGAGCCAAAGCTATGGACTGACCTATTAAATACCAATAGGTTTCATCATCATACTCTGTGATGTCTTTAATGCTTAACGCTCTGTCAATGTTCATCTGCGGGATCATGTTTCCGCTGGGATCAATCACACACCAGACAGGTTCCTGGTAATTGATCATAGACAGACTGGAAAGATCCAATAGATTCCCGCTGTTATTGGCTGTCATAAATACAGGTTCCCCGGATAATGCCGGAAGATCCGTCCCCACTGAAATCGTAAGAGTTGTGGCATCATTGTCTGTAATTTGTGCAGCATAGAAGACATTGGACGATACACACATTACAGTACCGCCTATCCACGCATCCGGGGTTAAACCGCTGAATCCACTCACTGTTACCGAAGATGCAACATGGGTGGCAGTCGCATCATAATACCCAGCGTTAGACGTAACGGCTATTGTGCCTAATTTCCGGTAGAGCTGATTTACCAACCCACCAAGCCTGAGAACGGTCTCACAAATATCCTTATAAGCCCATTCGTTTATGAGGGCATTTGGGAGTTTTTCGTTCTTTATTTCCTGTGCGACTTCATGAAGAATTTGAAGCCGATAGTCTTTTCGAGTTACATCCGATCTCATGATCTTCTCCTTAACATAAATTGTTCGTTTAGAGTTTTTGCTTTTAAATAATAATTCTGCTGTGCTATGGTTGCGAGATTCGGAAGAACTGGTTGGCAAACCACATATACAGCCCATTCAATTACAAGTTCGTCAAGAACGTCTGGCAAATCAGAATCATCGTCAACTTCTGCCAAGTCTATGATATCATGTATGCCTTCAACTAAAATATATTTTCCCGCTGTAACAGACCCATCTGTAGAAACTATAATTTTAAGCCCTTTATTTGTCAGTCTGTATTTGGGATTTGTAATGCTTGGGGCGTTATAAGTATCGTCTATGGCGCTGGTTTCACCTAAAAGGTCTTTTACATCCATTGCTTGGTAAGAATTAGAATTTCTCGTTCCCTTTACGGCAGTAACGTCATAGACCACCCCATCCACCCTCAAGCAGTGTTTATCAAGAGAATATTCCTCTGTATTTAAAACTGTGGTTATGAGCCATTCATGCCTGCCCCACATATCAGCATCAAGAATCGTAACCATGATATG
>CAZKOS010000205.1:0-5231 GCA_964554445.1 uncultured Spirochaetaceae bacterium
CATCGACCTCGCCGCCGTCGCGGTTGTGGATGCGCATGAAGGCGTCGCCGGCGTCTTTTGCCGTCTCGATGGTGATCATCTGGTCGAAAGCCAGCGCATCGGCGGCGCCGAGCGCGCGAATCGCCTGCGCGCTGAGGCGCACCGGGTCGCGGCGGCCGTCGAAAACGATGAACTCGTTGCCGAGGCCGTTCATCTTGCGGAAGGCAATCGCGCCGGCCGTCATGGCAGCGGGTCCGAAATCAAAGAGAAATCCACAGGTTTTCCGCCTCTATATGGCGGAACCCAAGTCAAATTGCCAGACGCGATGCGCCCCTGTCACGCGGCCGTCGCGCGGCTGTCACCGCGTAGTTCTAGCAATAGCGAACGCCATGGTTAACGTGCTTTAACCAAGCGTTAACTTAGATGAAGATTTGACAGGGCCCTGTTGCCCCAGGCCGGTGCGTTTTTGCGCCGGCCTTTATTTATTTCGGCCGGTGCGGCGATCCGCCATCGCCGCGCCGCGCCGCGCCGCGTCGGACCGGGTCACGCGGGCCGTGAACGATGAGAGACCATCAACGGTCTCAATCGGATCAGGCCCATGACCACGGACACGCTCTCTCTGCCGCCGCGGCGCGGCCTTTCGGGATTCTGGCTGGCGCTCGCCTATGTGGCGGCGCTGACGATACCGCTGCTGGTCGCCTATCTCACCGGCTGGTCGCACAGGTTCGCCTGGCGCGAGGCAACCTCGGCCACCGGCATGGTCGCCGGTGTGGCACTGGTCCTGCAGTTCGTCACCTCCGGCCGCTTCGAGTTCCTGTCGGGGCGCATCGGCATCGACGTGACCATGGCCTTCCACAAATGGTCGGCGAAGGTGCTGCTGGCGATGATCGTCATCCACCCGCTGACCTATGTGATGCCCTGGCTGCTGGCCGATCCGGCGGCGGGCCTCGACCGGCTGGCGGCTCTCATCGTCCATCCGCGCCTGCTGACGGGGACCGGCGCCGCGGTAACGACCATCCTCTTGGTGCTGACGGCGCTCTATCGCGAAAAGCTCCGGCACTACACGCTGTGGCGGGCGAGCCACGGCCTGCTGGCGCTGGCGACGATCGCGCTCCTGGTGCTGCACGTGCTCGATGTCGGCCACTATGCGCGCGTCTTCCCGCTCGACGCGCTGTGGCCGGTGCTGGCCGCCGTGGTGGTGGCAAGCGCGCTTGTCGTCTATGGCGGCCGGGCGCTCAGCATGGCGGCGACCGGATGGCGGGTGACCGGCAACCGCAAGCTCGCCGAAGGGCTGTGGGAGCTGACGCTCAGCCCGCAATCGGGCAGGGGCCTCAGCTATCGCGCCGGCCAGTTCGCGTGGATCGCCTTCGGCGGCCGGCGCTTTCCCCTGTTCGACCATCCCTTCTCTATCGCCTCGGCACCGTCCGCCGGAGCGGACCTCTCCTTCGTCGTCAAGGAATCGGGCGATTTCACCGGCGGCATCGGGACGATCCCGCTGGGCACGAAGGTCGGCATCGACGCGCCGCATGGCAGCTTCGTTCTTCCCGAAGGTTCCGCCGGGCCGCTGCTGCTGGTCGCCGGCGGCGTCGGCATCGCGCCGATCCTCGGAATCCTGCGCGAACTCAAGGCACGCGGCGACCGGCGGTCGATACGGCTGATCTATGCCGGCATGCGGCCCGAGGGGATGATCGCGCCGGAGCGGATCCGGCTGGAAGGCGGTGGGCTCGATCTCAAGGCGGTCTTCCTGGCGGAGGAGGCCGGCCATGACTGGCAATACGCGCGCGGACGGGTGACCTCCGAGGTCATCGCCGAGGCGCTCGACGGGCTCGACAGGGGACAGGTCGAGGCGATGCTGTGCGGGCCGGGCGCCATGATGTGCGCCACCTGCGATCTCATCACCGCGGCAGGCGTGCCGCTCTCTGCCATCCGCTACGAGCGCTTCGATTATGGCGATGCGGCGCGCTCGGCCAAGGATCGCCGGCTGCTCAAGGGCTTCACGGCCATCGGCGCGGCGATCGCCGCGGCAATCGTCGCCTTCTCGCTCGCCTGAGCGTCAACGGACGTCACGGATTCCTCAAGACGAATTGAGTGGGGCGTGTGGCGGGACGGCCCTTATAGTCTTGCCATGAGAGACGCCAGACCCGTGGGGAGGAAGCCATGCGCGACAGACCAGTGGAGGCGACCCGCCGGCGATTCCTGCTGTCGGGCGCCGCGTTCGTCGGTGTCGTGGGCACCGGCGCCGCGATGCGCTGGGTCAGCCGGGCCGATGCGGGCACGATCGTGACCAAGCCCGGCATGGTGACCATCGTCCGCTTCGCCGATACCGGCGTCAGCCTCGGCAAGGAGAGCGTGCCCAAGGTGGTCAAGAGCGAGGCGGAATGGCGCGCCCAGCTCTCCGACCTCGCCTTCCAGGTCACCCGCCAGGCGGGCACGGAGTATCCCGGCACCGGCGAATACCTGCACAACCACGCCAGCGGCCTCTATCGCTGCATCTGCTGCGATACGGCGCTCTACGATTCCAAGACCAAGTTCGATTCGGGCACCGGCTGGCCGAGCTTCTGGCAGCCGATCGCCAGCGAGAACGTCATCGAGACCACCGACCGCAGCCTCGGCATGGTGCGCACGGCGGTCTCCTGTGCCCGCTGCGACGCGCATCTCGGCCATGTCTTCAATGACGGGCCGCAGCCGACCGGCCTGCGCTACTGCATGAATTCGGTCGCGCTCAAATTCGTGCCGCGCGCCGCCGCGTGAGGCGGGCCGCGATCTTCCCTTCCTGCGATGGAGCTACCCATGTCGTCACTGACTGCCAGAAAAGGAAAGACCGCGGCGCTGTTCGCCGCCGGTGCCTTCGCACTCGTCGTCGGCATATCTGCCGGCGGCCGCGCCTTCGCACAGAACATCGGCCCGGTGGTGATCATTCCGCCGCCGGCGGTCGACGAGCCGGCAACCGCCGGAAACGAGACGGCGATCTTCGCCGGCGGCTGCTTCTGGGGCATCCAGGGCGTCTTCCAGCACGTCAAGGGGGTGACAAGCGCGATCTCCGGCTATGCCGGCGGCACCGTCGATAATCCGAGCTACCAGCAGGTGACCACGGAGACGACCGGCCATGCCGAGTCGGTCAAGGTGACCTTCGACCCGGCCAAGGTCACCTATGGCAAGCTCCTGCAGATCTTCTTCTCGGTGGCGCACAATCCCACCGAGCTCAACTATCAGGGGCCGGACAGGGGCACGAGCTACCGCTCGGCGCTGTTCACCATGAACGCCGAGCAGGCCAAGGTCGCCAAGGCCTATATCGCCCAGCTCGATGCCGCCAAGAAGTTCCCGGCCAAGATCGTCACCGAGGTGACGCCCTATACCAACTTCTTCCGGGCCGAGGACTATCACCAGGACGCCGCCACCACGATCAACATCAATCCGGGCTACATCCTCTTCTACGACGTGCCCAAGATCGCGGCGCTGAAGGCGACCTTCCCGGCGCTCTATCGCGACAAGCCGGTGCTGGTCTTCGCCAGGGACGCGCGCAGCGGATAGCTGCTACTGTAACGGTCCTCCTCCCCCCGGCAAACCGGGGGCGAGGCGCCCTAAACGGCGCGGTGCGTTGCAGGAGTGGTCCTGAGCGACGATTCGCATCTTTCCGCTCCATTGCCTTGGCGGGGCCCCCGGCCCTATGTCCAACGCGGCAAAGGAGCGGACAGGAGCAGGATCAGCAACATGGCAGGCAATTCGATGGGGGCGCTGCCCCGCGTTCGGCTCGGCCGGACCGACATGGACATCACACGGGTCGGCTTCGGCGCATGGGCGCTCGGCGGCGGCGACTGGATATTCGGCTGGGGCGCCCAGGATGACGAGGCCTCGGTCGCGGCGATCCGCCATGCGGTCGAGCGCGGCATCAACTGGATCGACACGGCCGCGATCTACGGCCTCGGCCATTCGGAAGAGGTGGTCGGGCGCGCTTTGAAAGCGATGTCCGCGGGCGAGCGGCCCTATGTCTTCACCAAATGCGGGCTGATCGGCGATCGGCAGAATCCGGCCGCCATGCCGCCGAGGGTGGGCAAGGCGGAGAGCATCAGGCGCGAGGTCGAGGCTTCGCTTTCCCGCCTCGGAGTCGAGCGCATCGACCTCATGCAGATGCACTGGCCGGCCAACGACAGCCCGGTCGAGGAATACTGGCAGACCCTTCTCGACCTGAAGAAGGAAGGGAAGGTGCGCGCCGTCGGCCTGTCCAACCACGATGTCGGCCAGCTCGAGGCGGCCGAGGCGCTCGGCCATGTGGACACGCTGCAGCCGCCCTTCTCGGCGATCCGGCGGGACGTCGCTGCGGCCGAACTGCCGTGGTGCGCCGCCCACGGGACCGGCGTCATCGTCTACAGCCCGATGCAGTCGGGCCTGCTCACCGGGCGCTTCTCGATCGAGCGGGCCAAGGCCCTGCCGGACGACGACTGGCGCTCGCGGCATCCCGAATTCGGCGGCGAAAAGCTCGTCCGCAACCTCGAGCTTGCCGCGGCAATGGCGCCGGTCGCCGAGGCGCACGGGACCAGCGTGGCGGCGGTCGCGGTCGCCTGGGCGCTGGCCTGGCCGGGGGTGAGCGGGGCGATCGTCGGCGCGCGCAGCCCCGAACAGGTCGACGGCTGGATCGATGCCGCCGGGCTCACCCTGAGCGAGGCCGATATCGCCGCGCTCGCTGCCGCGATCGAGGAAAGCGGCGCCGGCTCCGGGCCGGTCAGGCAGGCGGCGTGAGGCCCCCCCCTTGATTGACTTGGGGGGCGCCGCCAACTAAACCGGCGCCGACTCTGATAAGAGCCGGAAGTGCAGCAAGGCCGACCGGGGCCGGATCCCGGAGGTCAGCGTCCGCCAGCGCAGGTGCGCCCGCGGGCGCGAAACTGCTTGGAAGGACGACTGAAATGAGCAGCAAAGCTGACAATATCCCGGCCCGCGGACCCGAGCCGAAGGCGCCTCCGTCGCGCCCTCTGCGCGGTGAGGAATGGGTGGCCGAGGCCATGCGGCATCTCTTCGACACGGTGACGGCAGCGAAGCGCGCCTGACAAGAGGCGAGGAGCGCCATTCGGCGCGACAGGGAAAGCACAAATGTTCGAATCCCTCTCCGAACGCCTCGGCGGCATCCTCGACCGGCTGACCAAGCGCGGCGCGCTGTCGGAGGCCGATGTCGGAGAGGCGATGCGCGAGGTGCGCCGGGCCTTGATCGAGGCCGACGTGGCGCTCGACGTGGTGCGCTCCTTCACCGACAAGGTGCG
>CAZKOS010000206.1:0-262 GCA_964554445.1 uncultured Spirochaetaceae bacterium
TTACCCACAAGATATTCATATCTGCCGCTCGCGTAATCGTTTAGAAAATCTCTGAAAGCACCTTCAATTAAATTGGGATTTTGTTTAAATAATTGATTAATCTTTTCTTGAAAATTCATTTAAAAATCTCCTTGTATCGTTTATCTGATTGCCAATAATATTGGCATTGATAATACATAATCTAATGTGCTCCTCTTTTCCCAAATAGTGGTAAATAGTAATCCCAGAGGCTATCTTCATTTATTTGAAGCTGGTGGGCTTT
>CAZKOS010000206.1:272-5185 GCA_964554445.1 uncultured Spirochaetaceae bacterium
TTAATATTGTTTCCAAATGCTAAATACTCGATTTCAATATTTCCAGGAATTGACGAAATCCATTCCTTTAAATGCAAAGCATATGTTCTGGTATTTGAGTTTCCAATATGCATTTTTATTCGGGTGCGAAAAGATTTTTGTGAACTTCCAACGTACATCGTCACTAATTTGCCTGAGTTCGATTTACATTCATTTATCTTTGAAACGTGAATTGTACTATTTCTTTTCTTCCAATCGTTAAACTGCCGATAAAGGAAGGTTAATGATTTTTTATAGTTTATAAGTTTGATTATATAAATGATATTTCTTTCTTTGCTATTTATTTCATTAATCATATTATTAATTCGATCGGGTATTCTTAAATCGGATATTTTAATTTTCAGCTTTTTTGAATTTGGAAAATCGATTTTTGAAATAGCTGTCACTTCCTTAACAAGACGATCAATATTTCTCATTGTAATCAACCTAATAGCATATGACGCGCTTTGACAGATTATTTTTTTATCTTGCATTTTATTCATCTTACTCCTTTCGCCCGGCATGGATGCCGGGCGATCCTAAAAACCGGGCGAGCAATGGCGACCAACTTGTTGTAGGAGAAATTTCATTTACCTTCGCTCCGTGGAGAGAATAATCGTACTTCTCCTAAAATTTTCCTTATGCCATAAATATCGTCATTTTTTCCCAAAATTCATATTTACCCCGTAATTAAACACCTTCCCGCCTTTATTTTCAAGTAAAAAACGAATTCATCTCTTATTTTCCGGCGTTAATGTTGTCGGAGGCATGTATGAAACGCGTGAAAATATTCGAACGGGAAGACGGGACTTTGGCGGCGGCTTTCGACTATGATGAAGACATTATCCGGCGGATCAGGTTGATCCCGTCGCGCCGCTGGGACAAGGATGATAAAATGTGGATCTTCGCCGACAGGCCAGAGATCAGGGATGAGCTCCATCGTTTGTTCGATGGATATGAGATCGTCCACATCGATTTCACGACCTTTCATGCGCTGCTCAATGAAATGCGGACCAGGAAATACAGCCGGAAAACCATCGAGTCGTATCTCTATTATAATCGTGAGTTTCTCGCTTTCTGCGGGAAAACGGCCGCCGCGGTCGATCGCGACGATCTGGTAAATTTTCTTTCGTACCTTGAAAATGAGAGAAAATACGGCGCGGCGGGAATCAACCTCGCCTTGAGCGCATTGAAATTCCACTTTGTGAAAGTGTTGGGTAAACAGTTCGTTTTGGATAAAAAAAGGCCGAAGAAAGACAAGATCCTGCCGAAAGTGCTCAACCGGGATGAAATTGCTAAAATTCTGGGCGCTCAGTTGTGTCTGAAGCACCGGGTTTTATTGGGCATAACGTACTCAGCGGGATTGCGGGTCAGCGAGGTCGTCCGGCTCAAGCAGGAGGATATCGATACGCAAAGAAAAGTAATTCACGTCCGCCGGGCGAAAGGGAGGAAGGATCGCTACACGCTGCTTTCGGAAAAAGTCATCCATCTCCTGAAGGATTATCTCGAAAGGTACAAGCCGAAGTCGTGGTTGTTTGAGGGACAAAATCGCCGGTTGCCGTTGAGTATCCGAACGGCGGAGAAGGTTTTTGAACAAGCCTGTTCGAAAGCGGGCATTGTAAAGGACGTCTCCATCCATAGCTTGAGACACAGTTTCGCCACTCACCTTCTGGAGAGCGGCACGGACGTCCGCTATATTCAGGTATTGCTCGGCCACGCGCACATGAAGACGACGGAAATCTATACCCACGTCGCGGCGCTGGAATTCCTGCGCATCGCCAGCCCGCTGGACTCGATCGGAGTCTCTTGCTGAGCCTGCTGTGCGCGGGGGAATTTGCTCCGGCTGTCATTTGTTGAGGCTCAGCCGGCGGTTTTCGATACGTGTATGCTTGCCGGGATAGCTTGGAAAACCGCGTTATCGACTTCCTGGGATCGCGGGCGTGTCTGACGAATGCGTGAGGCGCGCGCTGACTTTGTGCGATCGGGAGATCAAGGCTCACTTGTCGTGAGGCGGGGAGAAGGAAACCATATATAATATAGGAAGGAAGTTTGATACGGAAAAGAAAGACGATACAGGCGGAGAACCACGGGTTTCCTCATTCTTTCCCTTCCCCCTCCGTGTGCTCCGTGTCCTCTCTATGCAGCTCACGGAATGACCGACCCGCGCCGGCGGACGACACTCGTTCCAAATACCCCGGCAGCTCCTTGACGTCCCTGAGGCACGGCCAGTCGCCGGTGGGGACGCCGTCCTCGCGCACCTGCACCGCGGGGCCGCCGAGGGCGACGTAGCCTTTCAGGTACTCGGTCGCGTCGTCCAGGAAGAGCACCTCCCCGGGAGGGAGGCCGAGGGCGTCCAGCGCCGAGCGGTATGCTTCGGGCCGGGGCTTGCCGGCAAAGTTGCAGGAGCGGATGTCGAAGATGCGGCCGAAGCAGTCGGTGACTCCCAGGCAATCGAGCACCCGCTCCGCGTGCTCGCGGGGCGAGTTGGTGAATATGGACTTGGGCTGCGGCAGGCTCAAGAGCGCACGGCGCAGGCCGGGATCGGGGATGATGTACGGACCCACGTCCTCGGGGTGAACGGTCGCCAGGTATTCTTCCGGGTCCTCGAGCCCGCCCTCGCCCAGAAGACCGCCCAGGGTGGTGCCGTAGCGGGCGGTATAGTCACGGCGGACGGCCGTCGCCTCGGCTTCGGATATGCCGAAATAACGGGCCGTGAAGGCGGTCATGCGGCGCTTGATCTCGTCGAACATGCCGCCGGATGCGCGGTAGAGGGTGTTGTCAAGGTCGAACAGGAGGTGAGAGACGTGCATGGACGGGGATAAAAAGCTGTTGAAAAACCGCTTTCGGTTTTTCAACGGCTTCCATAGATGTACTCCAGAAATTGTCGGAACTCCTTCAGTGAGATTTTATATGATTTTCCATCGATTTCAGCTTAATTCCCTATTTCCAAATAGACTCCGGCAATTTCATGAACGGGTGGTTGAAACCACCCGCAAAACGTACCGCCGCCTTCCCTCCGGGTCAAGCGGACGCGCTCACAAATCGATCAAGATAATCGGTTTTTTTATCGAAAAATACAATGATGAGACTCTTCACTCTCGCGCGGCTATTATGGCTCCTCTTTCTCCTCGCGGGCGGAATTTCGTCCGCCGCGGCGCAGGAGACGACCTACGACGCCAAGGTCGTCGACGCCCAAAACAAAAATTACAGCCTCAACGGTTTCACGATTTCCGGAACCACGGTCTTTCACTGCCGCCTGCTGGATACGGTGTTCACGCTCGGATTCGACAAGATCCGCTCCCTGACCGTGGACGCCCAAACCGCCTCGCCCTTGACGGGCTACCAGCCCGCCACCTTCGTCCTTTCAGACGGCCGGACGGCGCAGGCTCTCGTCGACCTCGACAATTACTGGCTGGAGGGGACCGATGCCGATTTCAACGTGCCGATACGGATGAAATTGTCCGACGTCGTCAGCCTCAGCCTGACCGCGGAGACCGCTCCGCCGACGACGCCGGTGTCCCCCTCGCCTTCCCCCTCATCCCCGCCGCTTCAAACGCCGTTCGAGTCGCCGAGCCCGACCCCGACGCCTTCCCCGGCCCCCGGCCTTCCTTCCCAGACGTCGCTCTGAACGGCGGGCTACTGATCCGTCCCCTGCCGACGCAAGCTCTCCGTCCATTTCTTGAAATCGATGGACAGGCTCTTCAGGAAAACGTCGAACATCGGCTGATACTCGCTCTCCGCCGAGATCGGCCTGACGATGAGCACGACGCCGAAGAAATACCCGTCCGCCTTCCTGAGATAGATCGTCATCTTCCCGCCTTCCCGGGCGGTCTCGCCGCGGTACCAGTCCGTCTTGGCGAGCGTGACGCGCGTGAGGTCGCCGAACGTGCTCCCCTCGGGAAAAAACTTTTCCAGGTGCTTGAAGACGCCCTTCTCGTCCAGGTTCCTGAACTCGTCGTTCGCCGATCCGAACGTGCCCAGGGACACGGCCGCGCCGAAACCTTCTCCTTCCACGTCCTCCCCCGCCAGGAGGAGCCTGAGTCCCTCGCCCTGATCGTCGACCTCCGCTCCTTCCGGGCGGAGAAAGGACACGCCGCGCTCCTTGTCGCGGTACTCCCGGTAGACGACCGGCGTGAAGACGAACGAGTCGAGCAGCTCGTCGACGACCGGCTGGAAGCGCTCCCTGACCTCGGCCGACGTGTAGTACGAGCCCATCAGGTACACGGCCGTTCCCTTGACGAGCGCGTAGATGTCGCCCGTGCGGTCGTGTTCGGTATCCGTGTACGGGACCGCGAGCCAATCGCGGCCCCCGATGCCGCGGGTGGAGGCCGCGCCGAAATCCAGGGACTGATCTTCTCCCCCGGCGATCCGCTTCAGGGCCTTCTCCGCCTTCCCCTCGTCCCCCGGGGCGAGGTCGTCCACCAGCAGCGACACGCCGCAGTTGTCCGCCTCGGCGCTGAAGCCGCCCTTCGCGTACGACAGGTCGATCTGCCTCTTGCCTTCCGTGAAATGCCACGCGGCGGGGTATTGCAGCGAATAACCGAACCGGGCGTTCGAGTATTTCTTGACCGGCTGGGCGAACGCGGCTCCGGCGCAGAGCGCGAAGAGAACGAGGCACGCCGCCCGTCGGGGTGAAAATATGCGCGTCATGATGGCTCCTTCCCGCCGGATTCGGACCGGCGGACCGTCACTCATACTCTACAGTGCGGGGGGGAATTTTTCAAATATGTCAGGAGTTCGTGAAAATGCCCCGTCAGGATCCGGCTCAAGCCCCGTTTCCGCCGGGCGGGCGGGGTGCCGACGAAACCGAGCTCGGCCGCCTTGAGCGTGAGCCGGCCGAAGCCGATCCGCCGGGGCGCGCACCGGGCCGGCCGGGTCCTCGCCGCCGTGGATGC
>CAZKOS010000207.1:0-5156 GCA_964554445.1 uncultured Spirochaetaceae bacterium
CTTTTTATTTCTTCGTGCTCTTCTCTTTCTTCGTGCTCTTCGTGTCCTCTCAATCAGGGAGGAAATATACTCAGGAATTATTTATAGACAATATAGTATTCAACGGGTTTGTCCAGGAAGAGCACGCTCTCCAACGGCACGCTGAACAGCACCGAGGAAGGGCTTTTCAGGACGCCGTTGTGATCGATGATCTTTCCGTCCACGGTGATGAGCATGTCGATGGTCGATTTTTTGAACAGCGCCGCTCCGCCGTCGAAGGCGAAGTCCAGGTTGTCGTCATAGTCCGCTTTGGTCTCTCCGGCACGGGGCAGGAAATACTCGATTTCCGATCCCTTCACCTTGATAAAGGACGTGAGGATCGAGTTGACCGTCGCCCTGTCGAGCCGCAAACGGACGGATTTCCGGCCGTCGTTCGAGACGCTCAGCAGGTTTCCCCTGGGCGACAGGTCTCCGGGGCGGGCGAAGACGGCCAGGCTTCGAAAGGTGAAGGAGAGATCGAGCTCGCCGGCCGATGGGGCGCGGAGCCGGGTGACGGTCACTCCGTCGTATTGTTTCAGTTTTTTCTCGACCGCGGGCAGGTCGAAGATGACGGCCTGCGCCCGGTCTTTGAACAATCCGCCGGCCTCCCCGATGTCGAGCAGGTAAGCGACGAACGGTTTTTCCATCCGCAGGCGGAAATCGCAGGCGCCCCCCCCGTTCCCGTTCAAGGTGATCGAGGTGGAGGCGCTGCAGGCGAAAAGCAGTGCGCCTGAAAAAATCGGGACGGCCAATCGAAGTAACCTCATGCGCTCCCTTTCACGATGTCTTCACTATTTAACCTATATCGTCCGTGACGGAAAATCCGGAAAGGATCGACGATCGGCGCCGGGCGCGCCGCTGCTCCGCCGGCGGCCGATCATTTCCATTGAAAAGAAAACAGCCTGCCCCCGGGCTTGTTACATTTCTCCGCGGAGGTCTTGGCGACGAATTCCGCGTACGCCCTGACGTCCGTCGCGCGCGAAAGGAAGACGTTGAGGGCGATGCCGCTCGCCCGGGCGTCCTTGAGAAGGTCTTTCCAGAGGACGAGCACGGCTTCCCGGCAGAGGTCGTCGAGGAGCGATGCGCCGGCGCTCTTGGGCAGGGAAAGGCTGACGAACGACAGGGAGCCGCCCTTCGCGTCCGCGAAATGGCCGAACAGGTCGCGGGCGAGGAGGATCGAGCCCTTGAGCCAGTGGTCGAGCACGATTTCCACGTCCAGGTATTTCAAGTCGGCGAAAGGCGATCCCGGCGGCAGCGGCGGGAGCAGGATGAGCGCCGCGTCGAGGTCCGGGAAGCGCTGCAGGCCCCTCAGGATCAGGTTCTTGGAGGAGAGCGGGGAAGAGCGGTTCCAGGGGACGACCGCGACCGGTTTTTTCCTGAAGACGTCGTAGGGGTTCTTGCGGGAGCCGTCCTCCGGTTCGCCCGACGGCGCGGCAATCACGTTCAGTCCCATCTGCGCGAACGCTTTGACGAGGTTGAGGCCGAGCGGCTTGTGCGTATCGGTGACGAGGACGGACTGCATCAGCCGCTCATAGTAGCGAGTTGCCCATGGATCGTCAACCGGCGCGGTTTTTCGATTCGAACGATGCAAAGCGATTCAGGAAAATACTCCGCCCACGAACGGATTCCGGCACTCACTGGAAAAAAAGATATCAGCCGCCACGCGCTGCAGGCGTGGGTCCGTTTTTTATCCCGGTTATGATACGAGCATACCGCAAGGATTGTTTTTTATCCAAGGGAAACGGCAGATTCAATATCTCGTGAACCGCCTTATCTTCATCGATCATTCCTCCATGCCGGATGATCGTTTCTCTATATTTTTCACGCTCCGGATAATGCTTCGGATCGTCGAACAGATCGAGAAAGACAAAACGCCCGTTCGGTTTCAATACGCGAATCGCTTCCGCAAGACAATATTCCTTTTCCTTTACGTCCCGCACTTCGTGGAAGGTGAGGCAGGATACCGTGCAATCCAAGCTCCCGTTCTCAAACGGCAATTTCGAAGCCGAGCCCCGGATAAACCGGGTATTGGGCGCATTCTCGAGGCGCGCGTTGTTTTCGCACACGGAGGCCGCATATTCCCATTCTTTGTCCCAATAATCCAAACCTATCACACCACTTTTCGGAAATGTTTTCGCGAGCTTAATCGCGAGATTGCCGTTCCCGCATCCGATATCGAGGATTTCTTTTTTTTCGCTTGTCCGTCGAATGATGAGTCCGTGTATTTTATTCTGATAATCTCCGCCTTTTGCGGAAAATCGATAGGACGTCAATATCAGAATAACCGCGATATATCCGAATAAGACTGCGGGAATTGCCGCGATGATAAATAGTAAATGTAAAAAACTGAAAGCCGTCAATCCGATAAAAACAATGGCCAAGGCTTCAAACGCGTATAATTTCTTTTTTCTGATCCATGTGCCGTAATTCGGTTTGTTTTGCATTGTATCTCCCTCGAAAAAGCAATGACGGCATTCTCCGCATCGAAACCGTTCTTTCGACCGCTGCGGCCGGGTGGGGGGTGTCCGGCCGCAGTGGTGATTTTTCATTCATTATTGACGTTCCTTGCCTTCCATGACCGTTTCCACCAAAAATCTGACGTACTCCCGCCGCGACGCGGCGTCGGAATAGTCCGTGATAGACACGTTTCGAAGCGATTTCTGGGCGAGGAAGGGGAAGGCGACGCCGGAAAAGAGCGCGAGCGCCTTTTTGCCCGCCTTTTCCGGCCGCTGCCCAAGCTCCCGGAATACCTCGGCGGTCGCCTCCAGGAGACGCTTCAGGAAATCCGCGTAATGGTCGCTCACCTGGGAGCGGAGAATGAGGTTCCGAAACGCCGTCCTGGTGATGCCCTTGAATTCCACCAGTCCCTTGGCGTAGCCGTCGAAAAAACCGATCAGGCGCTCCCTCGGTTTCACCGCCTTGTCGGTGAGGACGGCGAGCCCCTGGTCGAAGGCGGCGGCCGTGGCGGCCAGCACCGCTTCCTCTATGAGCTGCTCCTTGGAGCGAAAATAATAATTCACGGCCGCGACGTTCACCCCGGCCCGGGAGGCGATCTCTCTGACGGTGACCTCCTCCGGTTCCCTCGTGTAGAGCAGCTCGGTCGTGACTTTTAGTAATTGCGAACGGGCTGAAGTGTCTTTGTTGGCCGACATCGTTTGACCTCGATAAACATGGTTTTAATCAATATATTAAACAATGTTTAATATATATCTTCCTGCGCCTTCCATCAAGTGTTTTTAGTTGCCCCTAAGATTGTTGCGGGCCGCACGGCCTTGGATCAAATCGATTTTGATTGTATAGTGAAAAACCCGTTATCAGGCCGCTGATAAAGTAGAGCTTTTCAACAGCTTCGGAGGGAGGACGCGCCGCGCATGAAAATCGCCCTGCTCCAGCTCAACAGCACCATCGCCGATTTTCAAGGCAATGCCGAAAAAATGCTCGCCATGGCGGAGGCCGCGGCGGCGGCCGGCGCCGATCTGGCCGTGTTCCCGGAATTGTGCGTCTGCGGCTACCCGCCGCTCGACCTCCTCGACCAGGAGCGCTTCACGGACGAGTGCCTGAAGGCCGTGCGTTTTTTCCAGCACCGCGCGCCGGCCGGGCTCGGCGCCGTGGTGGGCTATATCGACAGGAACCGAACCGGGCGCGGCAAGGGGCTGGTCAATGCCGTTTCCCTCATCCACGAGAACAAAATTCAATTCACCCAGGCGAAGACGCTTTTGCCGACCTACGACGTTTTCGACGAGGCGCGGTACTTCGAACCGGCGGCGGAGCGGCGCGTTTTCCCGTTCAAGGGGAAGCGGATCGGCATCGCCGTCTGCGAGGACGTGTGGTGGGAGCAGGAACGGCGCGCCGCGCTCCAGTACCCGATCGACCCGGTGAAGGAGCTCCTCGACCTGGGCGCCGAGATCCTGCTCGTGCCCTCGGCGTCGCCCTACTACGCGGGCAAGCTCGGGGTGCGCCGCGGTTTGATCACGGACCTGAGCCGCGCCTCGGGCGTGCCGGTCTGCTACGTCAACATGGTCGGGGGCAATGACAGCCTCATCTTCGACGGGCAGTCGTTCTACGTCTCGCGTCTGGGGCGCGTCGAGGCCGCGGCCGCTCCCTTCGCCGAGGATATGCTCGTCGTCGAGACCGAGAAGTCCGGCGGGGAAGCCCCCCCGACCCTCGGCCGCTCCGAGGAGATCGGCCGGGCCCTGGTGCTCGGCCTCGGGGATTATCTTGCCAAGTGCGGCTTCAAGCGCGTGCACCTCGGCCTTTCCGGCGGGATCGATTCCGCCCTCGTGGCGGTCCTGGCCGCCCGCGCCGCGGGAGCGGAGAACGTCCACGCCTTCGCCCTGCCGTCGCGCTATTCCTCGGAGCAAAGCCTGGCCGACGCTCGCGCGCTCGCGGACAACTTGGGCGTCCGGTTCGACGTCGTGGGGATCGAATCGGTCTTCCCGAAAGTGCTCGAGTCCCTGGCGCCGGTGTTCTCGGGCCGCGCGCCGGACGTCACCGAGGAGAACATCCAGGCGCGGATCCGCAGCCTCTTTCTCATGGCCTACGCCAACAAGTTCGATTCGGTCCTCCTCAACACCGGGAACAAGAGCGAGCTCGCCACCGGCTACTGCACCCTCTACGGCGACATGTGCGGAAGCCTGTCGGTCATCGGCGATCTTCTGAAGACCGAGGTCTACGCGCTCGCCCGCGAAATGAACCGCGGCGGCGAGGTCATCCCCGAATCGATTCTCACCAAGGCGCCCACCGCCGAGCTCAAGGAGAACCAGACCGATCAGGACACCCTGCCGCCGTACGAGCTCCTCGACCGCATCCTTGCCGACCTCCTCATCGGCAACTTGAGCGTGGACGAATTGTGCGCCAAGGGCCACCCGCGCGCCACGGTGGAGAAGGTGGTGAGGATGGTGGGCCGGGCCGAGTACAAGCGCCGCCAGGCCCCGCCCGTTCTGAAAGTGTCGCCCCGCGCCTTCGGCATGGGCCGCCGCATGCCCATCGCCCGCCATTTCTTCGAGCTCTGAGCCCGTTCCGGGAAGCCTTATTGAGTGCCCCCAAGATTGCGACAAATGCAATATGTCTACGCAAGCGATCCGGCCCACCTGCGGCGCAAGGGCCGGATGACGGAACGCCAGAAACTCAAGCGTGAG
>CAZKOS010000208.1:0-5151 GCA_964554445.1 uncultured Spirochaetaceae bacterium
AGTCAAGCCAGGCCGCGGGATTTTACGTAATCGAGGATGACCCCGGCCACGTAGTATTGATCGCCTTTTTCAGTGTCGATCACGAGGTCGGCGAAGCGGTAGTCGTCATTGTCGATGCCGTAGAGCTTCAGGTATCGCCGGTGGTCGTTGGCGTCGCGGACCTCGGTCTCCCGCAGCGTCGTTTCAACTTCCTTGCCCTCGCGGCGGGCGACCCGTTCGGCCCGCACCCGGAGCGACGCGTCGAGATAGACCTTGATCGACGCTTCCTGCAACAGCCAGATGGCGAGCCGCGATCCCAGGACGCAGCTTGATTCCCGGGCCAGGGCCAGCTGCTTTTTATCGAGCGCGAGGTCGTAGGCCGGGTCTTTTTCGGCGCGCGCCAAAAGCTCCGTGAAGGGGATGCCCAGGTCTGCGGCGTAGTTGTGAAAGGTATAATTGATGAGGCGCAGGCCGAGCCTGTCCGCGACGATCCGCGAGGACGACGTATTCCCGCAGCCGGATTTGCCGGATACCGCTATGAGAAGATTATTCGACATTGCGGAGAAGCTCCCTCAACCGCTCGATGATTTCCTTGCACTCGATGACGCTCGTATTGACCTCGGTCACGTAACTCTTGGCGCCGATGGTGTTGACCTCCCGGCCCAGTTCCTGGCAGAAGAAATCGAGCTTTTTGCCGACCGCTCCCTCCCCCGCGTACATGGCGCGGAAGCTCGAAAGGTGGGAGTCGAGGCGCGCGATCTCCTCGTGGATGTCGCTCTTGAGAAACAGGACCGCGATTTCCTCCATGACCCGGTTTTCCGCCACCTCGTTTCCCAGCACCTCGTGGAAGCGGTCGCGGACGAAGGCGGTGATTTTTTCCTTGTAGGCGGGTTCCTGGAGCTTGATCTTCCCGAGCTCCCGCTCGAAACCGTCCAGGAGCGTGCCGACGACCGCCTCCGTATTCGCGCCTTCGGTGCGGCGGGACTCGTCGAAAAGGGTGAAGGCTTCCTCCACCAGCGGCTCCAGGAACGACCAGTAGCGCTCGACGTCGGATACGGAGTAGGATTTGATGATCCCCTCGAGCCTGAGGAGATGGGCCAGGTGCACCGGTTCGTCGAGCCCGGCCAGCTCGGCGACGCGGCGCAGGGCGGCCGCGTTCGCCTTGACGGCCTCGCCGTTGACGCCCACTTCCACCGTCTCCGCGAAATCGCGCAGTCTGACGTAGACGTCCACGCGGCCGCGCAGAACGCGTCCGCTCACGTGGCGGCGCAGACGTTCCTCGAGCTTGGAGAGGGCGGGCGGCAGATTGAACTCGATCTCGAGGTAACGGTTGTTGTAGGATTTGAATTGAACGGAGGCCGCCCACTCGGCGGTCACTTTCTCGGCGAATCCGAAGCCGGTCATGCTTTTCACGAATTGCTCCTTTGCGATGAAAAATGGCGGTACAGGTCGCGGCCGAGCTTCCAATTGTCTCCGGCCCCCATGGTGACGAACAGGTCGCCTTTTTTCAGCGATCCGGTCAGGGGAGCCAGCGCGTCGGCCGGTTCCTCGAAATAGCGAACCGACGGGTGGACGGCGGCGACGCGCTCGAAGAGACTCCGGCCGCTCACCGAGCCGTCGTTCGTCTCCCGCGCCGAGGCGTAGATTTTATGGAGGACGACCTCGTCGGCCAGGGCGAAGCTTCCCGCGAACTCGTCGAGCAGGGCGCGGGTGCGGGAATAGGTGTGCGGCATGAAATCGACGATCAGCCGACGATCCGGGTGATAGTCTTTGAGGCCGGCCAGGGTGACGGCGACGGCGGTCGGGTGGTGGGCGTAATCGTCCATGAAAAGAATTCCCCCCGCTTCTCCCACGATCTCCGAGCGCCGGCGCGTGCCCGTGAAGTCTTGCAGCGCCCGCCTGAAGGACGCGAGGAGGGACGAGTCGGCCGCCCGCCCGGCGTCGGCCGCGATTCGCAGGACCAGAGCCAGGGCGGCGGCGGCGTTCAAAACAGTGTGCCTGCCGGGCACGTGCAGGGTGAACTCGCCCTCGATGCCCGCCAGGCGGAAACGGGTGGTCCCGCCGGAAATGCGCTCGTCGAGCACGCGAAAATCGCCCTCGGCGTGCATCCCGTACGGAACGAAAGCGACGTCGGGTCTGGCGGGCCGCACGCGTTCCGCGATTTCCCTTGCCCCGGCGTCGTCGGCGCAGTAAATGAGGACGCCGTTCGGCTTCAATCTCAGGGCGTACGCCTCGAACGCGTCCCGGATGTCGTCAAGATTCCGGAAACAGTCCGGGTGGTCCATCTCCACGCTCGTCAGGACGATCCGGGTCGGGGAAAAATTGAGGAAATGACGCTTGTATTCGCACGTTTCGGCCACGAAAAAACGATCCCCGCCCACGGAGGTCGCGCGGTCGCCGAACCCGGGCACGGCCGAGCCCACGAGCACGGTGACCGGCAGGGACGCCTCACGGCAGAGGACGCCCGCGAGGGCGGCCGTGGTCGTTTTGCCGTGCACGCCGCTGATGCCGGAGGAATCGAAGAGCGTCGAGAGCTCGCCGAGCGCCTCGGGGTAACTGAGGCGGGGAATTCCGAGCTCGGCGGCCCGCAGGAGCTCCGGGTGGCGCTCCGGATCATAGGCCGCCGAGTAGACGACGAGCTCGGTGCCGGAAGCGAGGTTTCCGGACGCGAATCCCTCGGTGACGGGGATGCCCAGGCCGCGCAGGATTTCGTCGGTGAAGAATTTTTCATTCGTGTCCGAGCCTTCGACCGCCGCCCCGCGCGAGATAAAAATTTCCGCCAGCGCCGCCATCCCCACCCCCTTGATGCCGGTGAAGTGGACGCGGCGGCCGCGCAGGCCGTGTTTCAGAAGACTTTCGGACATGGGTGCAATCCTTGTCGGGTTTGGCCGCTGTGAAGCAAAGAGACGTCCGGCGCGACACCCGGCGTCAGTTGTTGATTTTTTCGAGCGATAATTCTTCCCGCTTCTTCTTGGAGGGCTTGAGGCGGAAGAGGATTTCGTTCTCCTTCATGTCAATGGAGATGGTGTCGCCGGCGGAGAAAACGCCCTTGAGAATCCTGGTGGACAACGGGTCCTCGATCTCCTTCTGGAGCGTCCGGCGCAGGGGCCGGGCTCCGAACTTCTCGTCGTACCCCTTCTCGATCAGGTATTCCTTCGCCTTCTTCTTGAATTCGACGGCGATCTTCACTTCGTGCAGCCGCTCCTCCATTTCCCGGATGAGGATTTCGAGGATCTGGCGCAGGTGCTCCTTCTTCAGGCTGTGGAAGACGACGATTTCGTCCACGCGGTTGATGAACTCGGGATTGAACAGCCGCTTGAGCTCGCTCAAGGCGCTGTTCTTGATGTCGGCGTAGTTCATGATGCCGTCCTCGTGCCGGAAGCCGAGTGCGGAATCGCGGTTGATGTCGCGCGCGCCGGCGTTCGAGGTCATGATGAGGACCGTGTTGCGGAAGGAGACCATGTGGCCCAGGTTGTCCTGGAGCTGGCCCTCTTCCAGGATCTGGAGAAGGATGTTGAATACGTCCGGGTGGGCCTTTTCGATTTCGTCCAACAGGACGACGCTGTAGGGCCGGCGCCGGATCTTCTCCGTCAGGAGCCCGCCCTCTTCGTAGCCGATGTACCCCGGGGGCGCCCCGACGAGCCGGCTCACGTTGTGCTTTTCCATGAAGTCCGACATATCGATGCGGATCAGGGCGTCCTGGTCGCCGAAGAGGAACTCGGCCAGCGTCTTGGCGAGGAGGGTCTTGCCGACGCCGGTCGGCCCGAGGAAGATGAACGAGCCCAGGGGCCGGCGCGGCGAGGAGAGGCCCGTGCGCGAGCGGCGGATGGCGGCGGCCACCGCGCTGATGGCCTCGTCCTGGGCAATGATCTTCTCGTGGAGCTCGTGCTCGATGTTGAGAAGCCGGTCCGACTCGGCCTGGGCGATGCGGGAGAGCGGGATGTCGGTCATGTCGGAGATGACGACCTGGATGTCGTCCTGGCTGACGACGTTCTCCTCCGAGGCCAGGTTCGTCTCCCATTTCGTCTTGAGCTGGGCCACCTTCTCCTTCAGGGAGTGAACGGTGTCGCGGATGGAGGCGGCCTTCTCGTAATCCTGGGAATTGACGAGGTTGATCTTCTCGATGGTGAGCCGCTCGATCTCCTTTTCCAGGTCGAGGAGCTCCTGGGGCCGGACCGAGTTCTTGAGGCGCTTGCGCGCGCCCGCCTCGTCGATCAGGTCGATGGCCTTGTCCGGCAGGTGGCGGTCGGTGATGTAGCGGTTGGAGAGAACGGCCGAAGCCTCGATCGCGGCCGGCGTGTACACCACGTGATGGTGCTCCTCGTACTTGCTCTTGATGCCGTCGAGGATCTTGATCGTCTCCTCGACCGACGGCTCCTTGATGAAGATCGTCTGGAAGCGCCGCTCGAGGGCGGCGTCCTTCTCGATGTATTTCTTGTACTCGTTCAGCGTGGTGGCGCCGATGCACTGGAGCTCCCCGCGCGAGAGCGAGGGTTTGAGCATGTTCGAGGCGTCGATGGCGCCCTCGGCGCCGCCCGCGCCGATGATGGTGTGGAGCTCGTCGATGAAGAGAATGATGTTCTCCGAGGCGGAGATTTCCTTCATGACGCGCTTCAACCGCTCCTCGAACTCGCCCCGGTACTTGGTGCCCGCGACGAGCGAGGCGATGTCGAGAATGAGAACGCGTTTGCCGATCAGCACCTCGGGCGCCGAGGCGTCCACGATGCGCTGGGCGAGGCCCTCCACGATGGCGGTCTTCCCCACTCCCGGCTCGCCGATGAGAACGGGATTGTTCTTGGTGCGCCGGGCGAGAATCTGGATGACGCGCTGGATTTCCTTGGCGCGGCCGATGACCGGGTCGAGCTTCTGTTCGCGGGCCAGCTCGGTGAGGTCGCGGGAGAATTCGTCCAGGGTGGGCGTCACCCGCTTGCCGACGGAGACCGGTTTCTTCTTGAAGGGGCCGCTCTTGTCGCGGATGTCCGCGATCCCGGAGATGCGCAGGATCGCCTCGCGGACGGCGGCGGCGTCGACGTTGTACTTGGTCAGGAAGCGGGCCGTGACGCTGCCGGTCTCCTTGACGGCCGCGAGCAGCAGGTGCTCGGTGCCGATGTACTCGTGGCCCATCGTTTTGGCCTCTTCGGCCGAGATCTCCAGGAGCTTCTTGCCCCGCTT
>CAZKOS010000209.1:0-5105 GCA_964554445.1 uncultured Spirochaetaceae bacterium
CCCCCCTTCCCATAGCGGGTTGAAATCGTTATTTTGTGAGTGCTTTCCCAAAAAAAGGAGACCGTTCGCGAACATGATCAGAATCAATGAGAATTTCAACAAGCTGGCCGCCTCGTACCTCTTTTCGGAAATCAGGAAGCGCGTGGCCGCGTACTCGGCCGAGCACCCGGGCGTGGAGCTCGTCAAGATGGGCATCGGCGACGTGACCCTGCCGCTGCCCCAGGCCTGCGTCTCGGCCTTTTCCCGCGCCGTCGCGGAGATGGGCGTGGCGGAGACGTTCCGCGGGTATCGCGACGACGAAGGCTATGAATTCCTGCGGGAGAAAATCGCCGCGACCGACTTTCAAAAGCGCGGCGCCGACATCGACGTCTCCGAAATCTTCATCAGCGACGGGGCCAAGAGCGACAGCGGCAACATCCAGGACCTGTTCGCCCGGGACATCGTCGTCGCGGTGCCCGATCCCGTCTACCCCGTCTACGTGGACTCCAACGTCATGGCCGGCCGGTCCGGCGCTTTCCGGGACGGACGCTACGAGGGATTCCTCTATCTCGATTCGACCGCGGCCAACGGTTTCGTTCCCTCCGTCCCGGCGGAACGGGCCGACCTCATCTACCTCTGCTTTCCCAACAATCCCACCGGCGCCGTCGTCTCCCGCGACGAGCTCGCCGCCTGGGTGGAGTACGCGCGCCGCAACCGGGCGCTCATCGTCTACGACGCCGCCTACGTCGCCTTCATCCGCGACGAAAAGCTCCCCCAAAGCATATTCGAGATCGAGGGGGCGAAGGAGTCGGCGATCGAGATCCGCTCCTTTTCCAAGACGGCCGGCTTCACGGGGACGCGCTGCGCCTACACCGTGGTGCCGCGCGAGTGCGTCGCCTTCAGCGGAAAGGACGAGCCGGTGAGCCTGCACGCCCTCTGGAGCCGGCGGCAGAACACCAAGTTCAACGGCGTCTCCTACCCGGTGCAGCGCGCCGCCGAGGCCGTGTACACCGACGAGGGCCAAAGGGAATGCCGGGCGATGACCGATTACTACCTCGGGAACGCCGCGCTCATCCGTTCGGCCTTCACCGCCATGGGCTACGCCTGTTCGGGCGGCGAGCACTCCCCCTACGTCTGGGTCAACACGGGGAGGGAGTCCTGGGAATTCTTCACCCTGCTGCTCGAAAAGGCGCACGTCATCTGCACTCCCGGCGCCGGATTCGGACGGTGCGGGGCCGGATACGTCCGCTTCAGCGCCTTCGGTGACCGGGAAAAGATCGGTCAGGGGATCGACCAGGTCAAGGCGGCGCTCCGGGCCTGACGCACTCATCCGGCGCAACCCCGCGCCCGCTCCCCGCCGCGCCGGGTGCGGCGCTCCCGCCGGCGGGGCATCCGTTTTTTTCAAGACTCCCTCATAGAAATCGCCCGGCGCCCGATAATGTGAATAGAGAGCGCCGCGCGGGAGGGGTCTGCGTCATGCCCTCTTTCCCCCATGAAGAAAGCGTTGACAGTCCTCTCCTGCGCCGTCGTCTGCAACGCCCGGACGGGTCGTCCGCGCCGGGTGAGGTCCGCTTGACGGGCGCGGGCGAACGGCGATGGAGACGGCGTGCTTCGAAGGGGTGATGGGGGTCGCATGAACACACACCAGGAAACAGCGCCGGGCCGGAGCGGGATCGCGAGGCGCGTTCTCGTCATTCAGAAGGACGGGGAACGGCGGCGGGCCCTCAGCCGGGCGCTCGGCCCGACCGGGGCGTCCGCTTGGGAATTCATCTTCGTCGATCGTCCCGAAGACGCCCCCTCTCCCGCCTGCGGCGAGCCCCCCTACCTCCACTGCATCGACGCTTCCTACACTGAAGACGAAATCAAGGCTTACATCGCCCGGCGGCGGGCGGAAGACTCGGCCCATACGGTGCTCGCCCTCTGCGGCGACGCGGACCGTCCCAAGGCGCGCTCCCTGTTCCGCGACGGCATTTACGACTGCCTGACCGAGCCCTTCGATCCGGAGGAGCTCGAGCGCGTGTTGGAGCGGTCTCACGAGCGCGCCCGCCTCGCCCGGAAAACCGCCCTCCAAAGCGAGGAGGCGGCCGCTCTCGAGCACGCCATCGCCTCGGTCATTCTCTCCACCAAGCGGATCGCCAAACACCTTTCGCTGGAGAAATTCTGCCGGGCGCTCATGGTGGAGCTGTCGACCCTCTTCGGCGCCTCGGGCGGCAGTTTTTACCTGGTGGAGGGCGACCGGCTCGTCCGCGTCTACGCCCTCGATCCCGGCCACGCCCCCGACGAAATCGCGCTCCCGCTCGCCGAGGGGAGCTTCCTCGACCTGGCCCACAAAACCGGCCGGCCCGTGCTCGCCTCGGACCTGCCCGGCGAAAGGCGGGCCGCGCCGAGCGGCTTTGCGGGCTATAAGGACGACTCCTGCCTCGTCCTGCCGGTCTTTCACAACGGCGACGACCTGGTGGCCTTCATCAGCCTTCACGACAGGCAAACCGCCGCCTTCAGCCAGCGGGAGAAGACGATCGGCGCCGCCCTGGCGTCGGTGAGCGCGGGGTTCCTCCGCTCCCTGCGCGTCCTGGGCGAGACGCGGGAACGTGAATCGCTGTACGAGCATTTTTTCAAGGAAGGCCTCACCGTCAACTTCATCGCCCATCCCGACGGCCGCCTCTCCCTCGCCAATCCCGCCTTCTTCAGTCTCTTCTGCGCGGGAACGCCGCCCGCCGCCGGCCTGTCCGTCGTTCCGTTTTTCGCGCGGAAGCGCGAATGGGCGACCCTCGTGCGCCGGCTCGGGAAGGAAAAAACGATCGACCACCTGGAGACCGAGGTCGTCGCCGCCGCGGGCGGCCGCCGTCTCCTCTTCGGGAACCTCGTCGCCAATACGAACGACAGGGGAGAGCTCGTTTCGGTGAGCGGCGCCTTCTTCGACGTCACCCAGAAGAAGATCCTCGAGCGCGAGCTCAACCATTCGTTGAAAATGGAGGCGATCGGCCGGCTGGCGGGCGGCGTGGCCCACGATTTCAACAACCTCATCACCGCCATTCTCGGGTACTGCGAGGTGGTGAACGACCGGGTGACCGACGAGGAAACGGCCGAGGAAATCGACGGCATCCGGCGGGCGTGCGAGAAGGCCTCGGCGCTCACCAGGCAGCTCCTCTCCCTCACCCGCAAGAAGCCGCACACGCCCGGCCCGCTCAACCTGACGCGCCTGGTGCGCGAGATCGAGCGGCTTCTCGCCCGCGTCATCGGCGAGGGCATCGAGCTCGTCTCGAGCTTCGACGCGCGCGATCCGGTGATCCGGGCCGAGCGCGGCGAGATCGAGCAGGTGATCATGAACCTCGTCGTCAACGCCCGCGACGCGATGCCGGGCGGCGGCCGGATTTCCATTTCCATCTCGGAGGAGAACGCGGGGCGGGCCGCGCGCGCCCAGGCCGGGCCCACGGGGCGCTGGATCGTCCTGCGGGTGAGCGACGAGGGCGTCGGCATGAGCGAGGAAACGCAGCGCCACCTCTTCGAACCCTTTTTTTCCACCAAGGAGAAAGGCAGGGGGACGGGGCTCGGGCTTTCCCTCGTCTACGGTATCGTCAAGCGCGCCGGCGGGTACGTCGCCGTGGAAAGCTCGCCCCGGAACGGCACGACCTTGTCGCTCTATTTTCCCAAGGCGGTCGGGGTCCGGCCGGCGGCCGCTCCCGCACCGGTTCAGTCCCGTCCCCGCTCCGGGAACGAGCGTATTCTCGTCGTCGACGACGAGAAGGTGGTGCGGCAGGTCGTGTCGCGGGTTCTCAAGAAGTACGGGTACAAGGTGAGCGAGGCGGCGGACGGCGCCGAAGCCGTCGCCCTGGCCCGCCAGGCCCGCCGTCCCATCGACTGCGCCGTCATCGACCTCGTCATGCCGGGCATGAGCGGGCCCGAATTGGCCGCCGAGCTTTCGGCGATCGTTCCCGGGTTGAAGGTGCTGTTCGTCTCGGGCTACGGCCCCGCCGACCTCGGCGGCGGCGCCGGAATCGGGGGGGACACGGGAGCGCACGGCTTTCAAGGAGCGGAGCTCGTCACCAAGCCGTTCCGGGCGGAAGAGCTCGCGGGCAAGGTGCGCGAGCTTCTCGATCGGGAGGAATAGCATGGAACCGAAACCGCGCGTCGTCATCCTCGACAATGTGTTCTCGAGCTACAACGAGGAACGCTCCCGCCTCAGGCGGATCAAGGCCGGCGTCGCAGTCCGCAATCCCTCGGACGAGGACGGGATCATCGCCGCGGCGCGGGAAGCGGACGCCGTCATCGTCAACCTGCACAAGATCACGGCGCGCGTCGTCGACGCGCTCGAACGCTGCCGGGTCATTTCACGCTACGGCGTGGGCTACGACAACGTCGACGTCGAGGCCGCCGCGGAGCGCGGTGTCTGGGTGGCCATCGTCCCCGACTACTGCGTCGAGGAGGCGGCCGACCACGCCATCGCCCTGCTCCTCTCCTCGATCAGGCGCGTCACCCTCAAGGATCGGCTCATCCGGGAGGGACTCTGGAAAAAGCCGGGCGCGGACCCGCTTTCGCGCACGAGCGGGGGCACGCTCGGCATCCTGGGCTACGGCCAGGTGGGACGGGCCGTGCTCCGGAAGCTCTCGAGCTTCGGTTTCAAGGAATTCCTCGTCTGCGATCCGTACCGGGACAAGGAAGAGATCGAAAAACAGGGCGCCAAGCTCGTGAGCCTGGGGACGCTCCTCAAGCGGTCGGACTACGTCACCGTCCACGTCCCGCTCACGCCGGGCACGCGGCACCTGCTCGGCGCGAAGGAGCTCCGCTCCCTGAAACCGGGCGCCGTGCTCGTGAATACCGCGCGCGGCCCGGTGATCGACGAGGCGGCGCTCACGGCGGTTCTCAAGGCGGGCCGTCTCGGGGGAGTCGGCCTTGACGTATTCGAAACCGAACCCCTGCCCAAAAATCATCCGCTCCTCAGTTTTCCGGAGGTCATCCTCACCGACCACACCGCCTACTACAGCCCGGAATCGGTGACCGAGCTCAAGACCCGGGCGGCCGAAAACGTGGTGCAAACGCTCCTCACCGGCCGCCCGAACCACCCGGTCAATCACCCCAAGCTCGGCCGCCGCGCGATTTTGCGGGGAGGAAAAAGAACATAAGGAAGC
>CAZKOS010000210.1:0-3040 GCA_964554445.1 uncultured Spirochaetaceae bacterium
ATAAACACGGATAGGACGGATAACACGGAAGAAATAAAAAAACAGGAAAAGAAAGAAAAGAGAGGATTGCGGAATGAAAACGAAAAAGATGAAAGAACGGATTAAAATCAAGCCTTTGCGTTCCTCTTCTTTTCATGTTTTTTTTATTTGTTTCCCCTTTCCTTTCTCATCCGTGTTATCCGTGTTATCCGTGCTATCCGTGGTTCCCTCGATGGGCCGGTACCGGCCGGCACCTACCGGCTCCCTTATCCCTCACACCGGAGGCCTTGAACGACATGCAGCGACCCAATAAGCCCGAGCTTGTCACGCCCGCCGATCTCTCGGCGGTCATTCATCTTTTGGGAGACGTGCTCGGAAACGTCATCGCCGACCGCGAGTCGCTCGCGGTGTTCGAGGCCGAGGAGAAGATCCGGAACGCCTCCAAGGCCCGGCGCGCCGGGGAGGAGGGCGCGGCCGGGACGCTCGCGGCGCTCACCCGCGCGCTCGCGCCGGCCGAGGCGCGCGCGGTGGCCTCGGCCTTCACCCTCTACTTCGACCTGGTCAACCTGGCCGAGGAGAACGACCGCGTGTTCGAGCTCGCCCGCGAGGAGGAGCGGGCCTTCCCCGGGCCGCCGCCCGAGTCGGTCGGGGCCGCGGTGGCGGAAATCAAGGCCGCGGGGACCGCGCCGGAGGAGATGGACCGGCTCGTCTCCGGCCTGTCCGTCGAGCTCGTCATCACCGCCCACCCCACGGAGGCCAAGCGCCGCACCATCCTCTCCAAGCTTCGGCGGATCGCCGCCCTCCTGGCCCGGCAGGCCGCGGGCGGGATGGGACGGCGGGACATGCGGGAGAGCGTCGCGGAGCTGGAGGCGGAGATCACCGCGCTCTGGCTCACCGACCGCCAGCGCACGTCGCGGCCGGCAGTGACGGACGAGGTGCGCACCGGGCTCTTCTTCGTGGACGAGGCGTTCTGGCCCCTCCTGCCGAAGGTGGAGCGCGCCCTCGACCTGGCCCTGGCCGAGCATTATCCCGGCGTCGCGCCGCCGCGGGCCTGGCTGCGCCTCGGTTCCTGGATCGGCGGCGACCGCGACGGCAACCCGAACGTGACCGCGGCCGTGACCGCGGAGACTTTCCGCCTCCACCGGGGCCTGGCGGTGGAAAAGCACCGCGCCGCCTTGAGCGAGCTCGCGCGCCGGCTCTCGCTCTCCGCCCGCCGCCTCCCGCCCCCGCCCGGGCTCACGGACTGGATCGAGGCGCAGCGGCCCTTTTCCCCGCACGTCGCCTACATTGAGGAACGCTATTCGGGAGAGCCGTACCGCCTGGCGCTCGCCCTGCTCGCGGAGCGGCTCGCTTCCGCCTCCCGCGACGACATGCGCGCCAACCTCCTCGCGTCAGAGCCGCATCGCTCGTCAGTCGACGAGGAGGAGATCGTCTTCGTCCTGAACCTGGTGCGCTCCGCCCTCCCCCCGCCGCTGGCCGCCTCCCTGGCGGACACCTTCCTCCGCCAGGCGCGCATCTTCGGCCTGCACGCCGCCGGCCTTCACCTGCGGGAGGAGTCGGGACGGCTCGCCGCCTCGCTCGCGGAGCTCCTGCGCGCCCTCTCGATCGAACCGTCCTTTCAGACGCTGGGAAGCGACGCCAAGCGGCGCCTGCTGGGCCGCCTCCTCGCCGAGCCCGCCCCGCCGCTCTCCGAGCACCCCGGAGTGAGCCCGGCCGCGTCCGAGACCTTCGCCCTCTTCAAGCTCGTCGCCCGGGCCAGGCGCATCTACGGCGAGGCGCTCGTCGGGCCGTTCATCATCTCCATGACCCGCGGGCCCGAGGACGTGCTCACCGTCCTGCTCCTCGCCTCCTGGGGCGGCTGCGCCGACTGCCTCGCCATCATCCCCCTGTTCGAGACCCTGGCCGACCTCGAGGCCGCGCCGCGCGTGCTCGAATCGCTCTTCACCGACCCGGTCTACCGGAAGCACCTGGAAACGACCGAAAACCGGCAGACGATCATGATCGGCTACTCGGACACGAACAAGGACGGCGGCTACCTGGCCGCCAACTGGGCGCTCTACCGGGCGCAGGAGGAGATCGTCCGGACGGCCCGCGCCCACGGCATTGTCCCCACCATCTTCCACGGCCGCGGCGGCACCACCGCCCGGGGCGGCGGCCCGGCCAACCGCGCCATCCGCGCCCAACCACCCGGCTCGATCGACGGCCGGCTCATCCTCACCGAGCAGGGCGAGGTGATCTCCTCCACCTACGCCAACCCCGTTCTCGCCCGGCGGCACGTGGAACAGGTGGCGCACGCCGTGCTGACGGCTTCCGCGCCCCGCTCGCCGTCGGCGCGTTCCGTGCCGGACGCCTGGCGGGCGGCCATGGAGAAGACGGCCGGCGTCGCCCTCGCCGCCTACCGCGCGCTCGTCTACGACACGCCCGGCTTCCCCGATTACTGGCGGGCGGTGACGCCCATCGACGAGATCAAGCGCCTGCGCATGGGCTCGCGTCCGGCCGCGCGCGAATGGAGCGACGACGCCCTCGCCAACTCCCGCGCCATCCCCTGGGTGTTCTCCTGGATGCAAGCCCGCTTCAACCTTCCCGGCTGGTTCGGGCTCGGCCGGGGCCTGGCCGCCGCCGAACCGGGCTCCCTCCTCGGGGACATGTACTCCGGCTGGCCGTTCTTCGCCGCCCTCGTGGACAACACCGCCATGTCCCTCGTCAAGGCCGACATGGAGATCGCCGCCATGTACGCCGGGCTCGCCCCGGACACCGCCGCGACGCGCGCCCTCTTCCGCACGATCACGGACGAGTACGCCCGCTCCCGCGACCGCGTGCTCGCGTCCACGGGCGAGAGCGCCCTCCTCGACAACAACCCGGCCCTGCGCCGCTCGCTCCGCCTCCGCGAACCGTACATCGACCCGCTCAACTACCTCCAGGTGGAGACCCTCCGCCGCCTGCGGGGATTGCCCGACCCCGAGGGTCCAGAGGCCGGGGAATTGCGCGAGGTGATGGTGATTACGATTAATGGGATCGCCGCCGGCCTGAGGAATACCGGGTAGAACCGTGAAGGCTGTTC
>CAZKOS010000210.1:3140-5101 GCA_964554445.1 uncultured Spirochaetaceae bacterium
TGGTACTCATCAATCACACCCAGTTTCAGGCACTGCACAATCAAGCTCGGGCTGCCGACCAAAATATCTTTGCCCGGTTGCTGCTTAAGCCCTAAAACCTCCTCTTTTAAATCCTGCTTTGCCAACCTTGCAGTTTTCCATTCTATCTTTTTCAGCGTGCGGGAGAAAACAATCTTCGAAATATTGTCCATTGTAGCTGCAAACTCGTCCACTGATTTGTTACCAGTAGGATTTTCCACCACGGTTCTCCAATATTCCATCAGTTGGTATGTTGTCCTTCCATAGAGAATGGCGTCTGCGCCGCGCAATAGCTCATTAAAATGTTGATGTATTTCATCATCTGGATTTACGGCGGTGTGATCGCAAAATCCGTCGAGCGTCATGTTCATTCCTGCAATTAGTTTTCTCATATTTTCACCCCCTTATTGAATAAATGCCGTTATCATTATCAGATTTTTTGTTTTTCATTGCTTGACTTTCCATCCGGGGCATACCGGAGGATGATACCGCCCATAGCGAGGTGACGGGCCTCAATGAGTTTGAGTTTTTTATGAGGGATCCCCTCTTTGAACAAAAGTCTCCCCTTCCCTAAAAATACCGGCGCAATGCATAAGCGAAACTCATCAAACAGCTCTGCTTTCATCAAAGATTCAGAGAGGTGACCGCTGCCGAACACAAACATATTTCCGTCGCCTTGCTTTTTCAACTCGGGAATTTCGGCCACAGCATCTTTTACAATCGTTGTATTGTTCCAGTCTGCAGTTTTAAGCTTCCGTGAACATACAATTTTGGGAAGTTTGTTCATGTATTCCGCCACCCCTCCTTCGGCTGCATCGCCCTCCGCCTTGGTCCAGTAATCAGCCATACCTTTATAGGTCGTCACTCCAAAGATGAGCATGTCGGCTGATTTCAACTGAGTGAGGCTGAATTCCTCGAGCTCTTTTCCCCAGACAAGCTCGTGAAAACTCAAGTCCCAGTTTTTTTCACCTTCAAAATATCCATCCAGGGTGACCACATTCCACATTATTAGTTTTCGCATAATATGCTCCTCAGCGATAATTGGAAAACCATTCATTTTTAGATATAAGTCCTTCTCTTAACAGCTCATTTTGTTTTTGACAATATTCATGAAGACCCAATGATTTATCCTCCCGGCGTTGCGCTTAACATTTTGAATATTTCCGGAGCCGCCGAAACGAAGCGAAGTCCTTTTTTTAAAATACTCTGTTGAATCTGTCGAACAACCCCGCCGGCATTGATTATATGCGTTCGGATTACTGCAATCAACCATGGCGCGATATCAAGAAACCAACAACCGGCGAGGGCAGTGTATCCCCGTAGTCTTCCAGGAGCAAGTCCCGCCCGGCACAATCGAGCGCGCGATCCGTGATATCGTCGATCATCACGTAGACGTGTCGGTTTTCGATGCCCGCTACAAGAACGACGCCGCCGGCGCTCCGGCGGTACCGTCGAGAGTGCTTCTCAAGCTCATTCTCGTCTGGTACTCAAAAGGTATCTTCACTTCCCGCCGCATGGAACAGGCGGCCAAGACGAACGTGACGATAATGGCGGTGGCGGGAGGGGTCGGAATCAGTGACGGATTCCAACAGCTTCAAGGTCGCGATTGTTCTCCCCGCGATTCGAAGGGGTGGTTTCACCCCTTCGCTCTTTCCTTATCTGATACGCGCCCATCCGAGAAAATCCATAGTTTTCCTCTCAAAATCCTTTCCCCAAAATTATTAGTTTAATAACTTCCGAAAAGTTATTGCCTAACTTTCCTAAAGTTATTGCCTCACTTCTGGAAGTAATTCCCCCGCCTACTCCAAGTAATTCCCTCACTATTGAAAAGTCAGCCAATAACTTTTCAATAGTGCTCCCCTTCACCCGACGCGTGGGCTTCCCCGCCTACAGGGTATTTTTTCGCATGCTTTATTGTAAAATCCCGCTGTTGTAAGAATAAC
>CAZKOS010000211.1:0-5070 GCA_964554445.1 uncultured Spirochaetaceae bacterium
GACTTCGGACATCCCTTTGCCGGAATGAAGAAGGACCGAAAGCTCACCGAACAAGAACTGATTCGCGCCGTCCGTTTCATGATTGCGGCGGAGTATGAAGCCGTCCAACTGTACATGCAGCTCGCCGAATCAACGGACAACAAGCTCGCCGGAGAAGTGCTCAAGGATATCGCCGACGAGGAGCGGGTCCACGCGGGCGAGTTCCTGCGGCTGCTCAAGGAGCTCGCCCCGGACGAGGAAAAATTCTACGCCGCGGGGGCGGAAGAGGTGGAAGAAGAGATTCGGAAGATGAAAAAAGATTGAAACGGCTCCCGCGCAGGTCCGGCTGAAAGCGCCGCTGTCTTTCAAAAACGATTTCGTTTTCATGACCTGCTCCCCGCATCCGGCACGCTGACGCTCGGGACCGGGGGGGCGCGGGGAGGCGGGAATGCGCCCATGACCGTGCGGGTAAAGCGGAAGCCTGTAAGACCGCCGTTTGCCGGCACGGAGTATCATCCTTGCACCTGAATTCATAGTTTCGGATTTTTAGCGTTTTTTCTTCAGCTTACTTCCGTCCCGGGCCCCACATGCGGATGGATTTCCTTCATCCCGGACTTTTTCAGAATACTGTTGGCGATGGGGAGGGAGAACACGTAGGCGAGTCTCCGGCCTTTTTTTTCTTCCCGCGTCAACAGCCCCTCCCTGAAGGAAACGAACGTATTGCAGCAGAGATTCCCGAACAGAACCGACTGGGTAAACGCCCTGATTTGCAGCGCCTGATATGTACCGTAACATCGTTCAAGTGTTTTACAGGAAACCGCCGATGGGTTTCCTTTCGTTTCCGCCATCTGCTGGGCGAATAAAACGCCCGTTGCTTCGGACCGGTCGACGTGCCTTCCGACGTTTTCCACAATGGCGGTGATCTCCTCTTGCGCTATCCCCTCCTCCAGGGCGCGGCGGGCGTGAAGATAAGAACAATAGGCGCATTGGTTCACCTGGGAAACGGCCAGCATGAGCATTGTCCTGAAGCGGGGGGAAATCTTTTCCTTCCGGGGGACATTTCGCAACGCCGTCATTCGGCCGAAGGTTTTGAAAAAGAGGGAGATGAATTCTCCAAATGAAGCGAAGATACGCAGCCGGCCCTGTTTCATGACCATAGTATACCACACATCTTCCGGGACGGTACATCGGCCGGGGAGAATCCTGCCCGCGACCGCGGCCTCTGCGTCTTCAAGCCCGTCGTTTCCGGTCATTTTGGGGGCCGGGCGTGCAGGGCGACCGGGGGCGTACGCAGGTCGTGTGAAATGTCCGCGGAGAAACGGGCCCGCGCGCGCTTCTCCACCACAAGCTCGCGCCCCGGATGCCGCGCCGAGCGGGCGATGGAGTCGATTTCCGTCGGCCACCGGCGAGGTGAGGTCCCCTTTCGCCCTGCGGTCGGATCCTATCGCAGCCGGCTTTTTTTCTATTGACAGAGTGTGTAAAGCGGAGTATATTGAAAATGGTTATCATTTTCAATAAGGAGTTAATATGCCGCATGGGCATAGGCACCAGTGGGGACAGAAATTATCGGGCTGTGGGTTCAGGCTGACCGTCGGCCGTGAGGCCATTATAGACGTTCTGGCGAGGGTGGACAAGCACGTGAGTGCCGAGGACATTTTCCTCGCCCTGCGCACGGACCATCCGGGCATCGGGCTGACCACCGTCTACCGAACGCTTGAACTGCTGGTGGAGACGGGCATCGTGGCCAAGTTCGACTTCGGCCACGGCCGCGCCAAGTACGAGCTGACCGAGGAATTCGGCCGGAAAAAACACCACCACCACCTGATCTGCAAGAGATGCCAGACGATCATCGATTATTCCGATTTCATGGAGGACGAACTCTCGTATCTGCGGAAGACGGAAAAAGGATTGGCCAAGAAGTACGATTTCGAGATCGACAGCCACGTCATCAATTTCTACGGGCTGTGCGGCGCCTGCCGGGCGAAATGAAAGAGGAATTTTTTTTCAGATCATAATGAAAATGGTTATCAGTAGCAATAAAGAAGCACCCGTGAACGGGTGAAAATTACAGAGAGGAGGCATGATATGCCGAGAGGAGACAGAAGAGGCCCCGCCGGTTTTGGCCCGATGACGGGAAGAGCCGCGGGTTATTGCGCCGGTTATTCGGTACCGGGCTATATGAATCCGGTACGCGGAAGAGGTTTTTTCGGAAGGGGAAGAGGTCGCGGTTTCGGCCAAGGCCGCGGATACAGGAACATGTACTGGGCCACCGGTTTACCCGGTTGGTCGCGTTTCGGAGACTTTTTACCGGCGGACGCGGACGTTTATTCGTATGGAGCCGCGGCGCCGACTCCCAAGCAGGAGGCCGAGGTGCTAAAAAACCAGGTCAAATACATGCAGGAATCAATGGCTGCCCTGAATAAACGCATCGGAGAGCTTGAGAATTCCCAAACGGAAGCCGAGGAATAACGCCTCGAACCAATCGTGTCGGAGCGCCGGGAGGGGAAGCCGCCCGGCGTTCGGGCGGGCCGGAAGACGAACGGGAGGAATAGATGAGAGCGGCCATTTCAACCGACGGGATGAACGTATCGGCGCATTTCGGCCGGTGCCCGAGTTTTACGCTGGTGGAGCTCGAAGGCGGCCGGACGGTGATGAAGGAAGTCATCGCCAATCCCGGACATCACCCGGGATACCTGCCGCAATTTTTGAGCGAGCGGGGCGTCACCTGCATCGTCGCGGGCGGCATGGGCGGCCGGGCGCAGGCGCTCTTCGCCGAGCGGGGGATACGTACCGTGATGGGGGTCTCCGGCGCCGTGGATGAAGCCATTGCCGGGCTTTGCGCCGGAACGCTTGCCGGCGGTGAATCGCTCTGCCGGCCCGGCGCGGGCAAGGGCTACGGTGTGGAGAAGACGGACTGCGACCATTCAGGCGACGATCATCATGATGAGCGGAGATAACGGCCGGACGGCCGCGCCGGAATCAGCAATGACGGCGGGGGAGTAAAATGAAAATAACGGCGATGATCCTCATCGGAGGATGTTGCGCGCTTTTCTGTTCACCCGCCGCGTTCGGCCAACCGCGCGTCGCGGCGCAGCTCATGGAGGACCTGGCGGTCTATGAGCTGCAAAAAGACGTCCTTCTGGTGACGCATTGCTATCCCTGGCCGGCCAACTCCCTTCTGGTACGGCTGAACCGGACGAATTGGGTGTGGGCCGATACGCCCTACACGCCCGAAGCGACCAGGTTGGTGGTCAAATGGCTGTACGTGAAATACGGCGAGCGCGCCGGGATCACGGAAATCAACACCGGCTTTCACATCGACAACCTGGGCGGCAACCGGGAGTTGCGGAGATGGAAAATTCCGGTCTACGGATCGACACTGACGTGTGAATTCTTAAAAACGAAAAGCAAACGGACAATGTCGAAAATGATCGATTTGCTGCGCGGGCCCGAAAACGAGAAATACCGCGCCGCGTATCGGTCTTTCGTCTTTGACCCGCCGCTGAACCGTTTCGACATCAAGAAGACACAGGTGCTGCGGTTCGGCGGAAACGCCGTCGAGATCTACTACCCCGGCCCGACGCACACCTACGACAATGTGGTCGTGTATTTCCCGGACAAGCGGGTGCTCTTCGGCGGCTGCATGGTGCTCTCCGCGGACGCGAAAAGCGCCGGCTTCACCGACGACGGCAACGTCCGGGAATGGCCGGCATCGCTCCGTAAAGTGGCAAAGCGATACTCCCGCGCGAAGATCGTCGTGCCCGGGCACGGCGCCCCCGGCGGGACGGAGCTCTTCGCGCACTCGATCCGGATTTTGGAGCGGGACGCAAAAAAATCGAATGAATAAGCGCGCGGCGGCCGTCCGCCGCGAATGAGAAGGGAGCCTGACATGAAAATATGCGTGACGTCTCAAAGCGATTCTTTAGATTCGCCGGTCGATCCCCGCTTCGGCCGCTGCGCGTACTTCGTCTTCGTGGATACCGACACGATGAAAGAGGAGGCGTTCAAAAATAACGCCGCCGCCGAAGGCGGGGGCGCCGGCATCCAGGCCGGCCAGTTCGTCGCCGCACAGGGCGCGCGGGTCGTTCTCACGGGCAGCGTCGGGCCGAACGCCTTCAAAACCCTGTCCGCCGCCGGCATCGACGTTTATCCGAACGCCGCGGGCACCGTACGGCAGGCGGTGTTGAACTATAAGTTCGGGGATCTGACACGGGCGGCGGCTCCGAACGCGGCCGCGCATCAGGGGACGCAGGGCGGAATTTGATATCATGGAAACTTTCGCGGCTGTTTTCCCGATCGCCATGACCATTTTCTTGTTCGCCGCTCCGGCCGCGCGCTCGGCCGCGCTCCACGCGACCCGGCGCGTCAAGCCCTTCATATCTCAGAAGGGGGTGAGGCGCCATGGGTAGCCTCGTCACGGTGCGGGAGAATCGCGCATGAGACTGGAAATCATCGCCCAGGGCTCGAGCAGGCGCGATCGCCGCAGACTTCACTGGGGATTGTCTGTTCTCGTCGACGACGACGTGCTCTTCGACACGTTCGCCGATGCGGAAACGCTGCGGCGGTATTTTCTGGAGCGGCGCGTCGACGTCGGGAAGATACGGCACATCGTCATTTCGCACGACCACTGGGACCACACGGGCGGCTTGTGGTGGATCCTGGGACAAAACCGCGATTGCGCCGTCTACGTGTGCCGGAAAACCGGGCCGCTCCTGAAGGAACGAATTTCGTCGACCGGCGCCAGGCTGGTGGAAGTGAGCGGATCGATCGCCGTCAGGGAGGGCGTGCACACCACCGGCGAAATCGACGGGATGTACGCCGGGAAACCCATCGTCGAGCAGTCGCTGCTTCTCAGGAACCGTGAGACGCTGGCGGTCGTCACGGGCTGTTCCCACCCCGGCCTTCTCACCATCCTGGTCCGCGTGGGATCGCTTTTCAAGGACCGGATCGACCTGGTGCTCGGCGGGCTGCACGTGATGGACGCGCCCCGGGACGAACTGGAAAAGCTGGCCGTCATGCTCGAGGAAGTGTACCGGGTGCGCGCGCTGGCGCCCTTTCACTGCACGGGTGAAACGGCGGTCTCGTTTTTCA
>CAZKOS010000212.1:0-5065 GCA_964554445.1 uncultured Spirochaetaceae bacterium
GTCGCCGGGGCGCTCCTGGTGATTGTCGGGATATTCATAAAGAAACGCGTTCCCAAAAAATGAGACGGGCCTGAGACTTTTTTCTACTTATGTTTCTCGATTTCCTGCAGATTATAGCTGTTCACGATACAGGTGCGGTTGATGTGGAGGAGGAGGTTGTTGAAGTCCTCCTGCCGCTTGTCCGGAATGCGCCGCAGCAGGCGGCGGTTGTTCTCCCGCCCCAGCCAATCGCGGAAACCGTGACATTTTTCCAGCACATCGGCCAGGGTGGTAAAGCTCGTGTCGATGAACTTGTCCAGGTCCTTGATGTGCTGCGGGGTGTGGGTCTTGACGTAGGATTCGGTCTCCAGGTCTTCCTTGAATTTGACCAGGTATTTGTAGAAAAACGAGGCGTCGTTCACCAGGTCGTTGAGCGACGCGCGCCGGCGCTCTATTTTTCCCTTATCGGGCACGTAGGTGAAGACGATGTTGGTGGGGGTGATCTCCCGGCGGCGGCCGGAAAAAAGGTTCTTCAAGGCCAGGCCGATGCGGCGGAAGATGGAGATGCGCAGGAGGTTCCGCTCGGACTCCTTGAGGAAATACACCAGCGACGCCAGGTTGTCGGCCTGCGAGCCGTAGCGCAGGGCGATTTCCTTGAGCCTGAAGTAGCGTCCGGCCGTTTTCTTGTCCCCCGTCCCCTCGTACTTGGCCTTCACCTCGGCGCTGAGCACGGCCTCGCTCTTGTCCAGGTCGGCGAGGACCGCCAGGTTCTGCTCGGGATCGCTTTTCAAGCCCAGCTCGCGGCACTTGCGGGCGATGAGCTCGTCGTAGAGGCCGGGGTTCTTCTTGTAGTTGCTTAAGGTTTCGACGATCGGCTTGACGTGCCCGGCCAGCTTGACGCGGTAGACGTCTTCGATGATCGTCGCCAGATGCGCGAAGAACGGGTCGATGTTTTCCCGAACGCGCTTCTCGATCGTGTGCTTGACGGAGAAGGCGAGGTCACGCTGCGGTTTCTTGAGCGCGGCAATGTTCGAATTGGAAAACTGCTCGTCGAGGAAGGCGAGGAGATACCGATGCGAGCGGGAGATGAGCCGGCAGTCGGCGCTGCTCACGCCCTCCGGGTTGGCCAGGGCGGTGTTCTGGACGGCGATGATGTTGTTGATGAGCCCGACGAGGACGTGCGAGTTGAAGTCGGGATCGCCGTAGACGTTCTGCGGCCGGATCTCGGGCACCTTGATCTCCGCGGCCCGCTTGTCGATCGTCTCTTTCCAGCCCGCCTGGGCGGTGAAGGAGTAGGGGAGGAGGTTGTCGCGGAGGGACTGCAGCGAGACGGCGATCTGGTGGTAGTAGGTGTTGATGTAATCGACGGCTTTGAAAAGCTTGGCTTTTTCATCGCCCAAAAAATCCAGAAGCTCGCTCAAGGCCATGGTTCGCCCTCCCCCTCCTCGCTTACCATAATAGCCTGAAGCGCTGATACGGACAATATGCCGAACGGGATGTTGAGAAACCGCGCTGCGGATCGCCGGCTACCCGTTATGGCGGGGACGGTCAAGCGAACACGAGCTCCGCCGCCTCCGGCAGCCCGGCGACAAGCCCGGCCTCGGGGCCGAACCGGAACCGGTCCAGGTTCTGGTGGCCGTTTTTCACAGGATCGATCCCGACGGCCCGGTAGTAATCGATGACGGGGAACGTGAAGACGTTCCGATACGTTTCGAAGTCGATGGGAGGAAGGCGGCGTTTTTCGAGCATCAGGTTCATGGACCGGATGCAGGCCTCCATGTCATTGAGAAGCGTGCCGTTCCAGTCCCAGACGACGGTGCCCAGTTTGCCGTAAAGCTTCCCGGCCGCACGGCCGTTTCGATCCCGATCGCTTATGTCCAACGGAGCGCGCCCTTGATCGTGACCTTGCCTTCGCCCGCGATGGTCTCGCCGATCGGCCAGGCGGGGAGGTCCTTCTTTTTCAAGTGGCCGACGATCTCAGCGACGTCCTTCGGCGCGCACACGATCGCGAGACCGACGCCCAGGTTGAAGGTACGCAGCATCTCATCGTCGTCCGCGCCGCTTTCCCCGCGGATGATGGAAAAGACCGGTGGGACCCTATAGGCTCCGAGATCGATGCGGGCGTCGATCCCCGGCGGGAGGATGCGGTTGAGGTTTTCACGAATTCCGCCTCCGGTGATGTGGGCCATACCCCGGATGATTTTCCGCGGGAAAAGGTCTTTCAGGTAACTGTAATAACAGCGGTGGGGCTCGAGAATGCGGTCGATGAAATTCGGCCCGCCGACGATCCAGCGCTCGAGGCCGGGGTTGCGCTCGAGAAGCCGGCGCACGAGGCTGTAGCCGTTGGTATGGAGGCCGCTCGCTTCGACGGCGAGGATCGCGTCTCCGGCCCCGATGCCCGAGCCGTCGATCACGTCTCCGCGGTCCACGATCCCGACCACGCTCGCGGTGAGGATGTACCGGCCGGCCTCGATTACGTCCGGCTGTTCGGACACTTCCCCCCCGGTGAGGGTGCAGCCCTGGGCCCGGCAGGCCGCGTCGATGCCCGCGATCATTCGTATCACCTTCTCCTTTTCGAGTTTCCCGCAGATGATCGCGTCTTGCGCGGCCAGCGGCCGGGCGCCCATGACGATGCAGTCATTGATGAGGTGGTTGATCATGTCGTGCCCGATCGACTCGAACCGGTCGTGTTGAAAGGCGAGGAGCTGTTTCGAACCCGGCTCCTCGGTCTTGAGGACGAGCACGGGGTCGGCCATTTCCGGAAAGCCGATGCGGTAGAGCGAGCCGAAGGCGCCCACGCCGTTGAGGACGCGCGGATCGTCGTTGCGGAGCATCGTTTTGAGCTCCCGCTTCAGGCTGTTGGCGGCGTCGATGTCGACGCCGGAGTGCTTATAGGTCAATGGTTCGCTCATGTCAGGTGTCCTCTTTGAATCGGCGAGAAGGCGCGGCCCGGAAAGCCGGGAAGACGCGCCGTACGCGTCACCCATCCTCAAGGCGTCAGCCGGAGTGTAGCAAAAATGGGGGCGTGGAACAACCCGTCACGGGCGCCGGGCGCGCGGAACGTCGTTGACTCAGCCGGGCGTGCGCGCGCAGGCGATCGTTTTCCCGATCAGGCCGAGGATGATCGCGCAGGCGAGGGCGCCCGCATTACAGAGCAGGAACGCGATCATGACGCCGGCCAGGCCGAGATTGGAAGCCAACACGAGCACGATCATGGCCGCCGAGAAGGCGAGGAGCGCGGCGGCGAGGATTATCTTGCGAACGAGGAGCGTGGTGTTGACTTTCTTGAACCGTACTTTGCCGTCAACGATCCCGGCGGTCGCGCTCACGATCACGGTGAACGGCAAGAGGACGCTCAAGACCAGGACGGTGGCCTCAAGCTGGCCGCGGGCGGCGCCGGTGAAAAGCAGGGAGATCAGCGCGAGAACGAGGGTGGCGACGGTAAACGCCACCGGGAAATGGACGAGTACCGGGTGAATGTCGAAGCTCAGCCACAATTCGCGTTTGGGCTTCATTGCCGGGGTATACTCCTGAAAGGCCTTGGCCGGCACGCCGCAGGCCGGGCACCTGTCTCCGACCTTGCCTTCTTCCATGACGTACCCGCAGACGCGGCAGACTACCAGTTTTTTCATAATCGCTCCTTTTCACTCTTTATGACGCCTTCGCTTCAAGGTGACGAACGCCGACGCGAAGGTCGAGGGCCGTGCGTAGTAACAATAGCTAAATTAAATAAAACAGGACGTCGAGTAAAGCGTCTACGCAAAAAAAACGTTTCCGGGCGGCTTGACGACTTCCCCAATGATGTGCTCCACGGCGTCGGCGGGCCGCTCGTTACAGGACTATTTTTCCCGCTGCGATTTTGCGCAGCGTTTCGACGAAGAATTCATGCTCTTTGCGAAGAACCCGTTTTTGCATCGTCTCCACTGTATCGCCCGGTCCCACCGGCACCCGGCATTGCGCGACGATCGGCCCTGCGTCGTATTCGGCGGTGACCAAGTGGACGGTGACACCGGTCTCTTTTTCGCCTGCGGCCAGGACCGCGCGATGGACGCGCTTTCCGTACATGCCCGGGCCGCCGAATTTGGGCAACAGCGCCGGGTGGATGTTGAGGATCCTGCCCGAGTAGGCGGACAGGACTTTTGGTCCGAGTTTCTTCATAAACCCGGCCAGGATGACAAGGCTCACTCCGTGCCGGCGGAGGAGGTCGAGTTGGAAAGCGTCCCGTTCGGCATCGTCAGGGTGTGTCCGTCCGCTCACGTGAAAGGACGGGACCCCGGCGGCCTCGGCCCGCTTGAGGGCTCCCGAATTCGAATTGTTGCCGATGACGACGCGGGGCTCGGCCGGAAGGGTCCCGTTCCGGCAGGCGTCAAGGATGGCCTGCAGGTTGCTTCCCTCGTGCGAGGCGAAAAAACCGAGGCGGAGGGGAAATAGTCTTTCGGCGTCGCTCATTCGATCACTTCCTCATTTCTCAAAATCGATTCCATTTTTTCCAATCCGGAGCGATGCGGGATATTTTTGGTCCCGCAGGATTCTAAGCCAACCGCCTCTGGTCTCCTCGGCATCCCGGTTATTGCCCGCCGTTTTTCATTTCCTTTGCGAAATCAGGCCGGAGTTCTTCCGTCCACTCCGAATAGTAATCGAAGACTTTCGCCAAACCGAGAACGGTCAGGTACTGCGACAGCCCGTCGTCGATGGTGAAGGTTTCGCCCTTGTCGTTTTTCATAAACGGGGTACGATAATGGCCGCATTTTCCAAAAAGCGCTTTCTCCTCGTCGTATGAAACGAACCGCGCGGTCAGGTCCACCCGGAACCGGATCCGGAAAAGACCGTCCCTGTTTTTTTCCGGAAAGGCTTGAACGAAAAATACGTTGGAAAAGTAAAAAAGCCGGGCGTCCTCGGATACGGACACGTTCATTCTGTCGGAGACGTATTTTTTGCGCACGGCGTTCCGGGCGGCGTCGGCCCTGATCCGGGATTCCAGTTTCGCCACGGCGGCCTTCACCTTGGGATCGGCCTGGTAGGCCTCGGAGCCGAGCCGCAGGGGCTCGCCCGTGGCCGCCAGGTAGCGTTCGAGCATGTCCGCGGC
>CAZKOS010000213.1:0-3346 GCA_964554445.1 uncultured Spirochaetaceae bacterium
GCTCCCCAGACCCTTCCCAGCGGCCGTGCTTCGTGCTATGGTTTTCCCCGGGAAGAGTGTCGGTTTGTATGCTCAAGGAGAAATTGATCCGAATTGCGGCGGTACTCGGGGCTCTGGCGGCGCTGGTCGCGCTCGTCACGGCCTTCGGTTTGGCCCTGGTTCCGCGCAGCCAGGCCAAACCCGAAGACTATCTCGCCTATTCGCTCGGGGACCTGGACCGGGTGGCCGACGATAAAATCCTCTATAGAGAAGACGCCCCCGTCAAGGTCCCGGCCGGCGCGGACGAGTCGCTCGCCGGGCTCTGCCTCCTGCCGGACGGCGGGTTGGCGGTGAGCGGCGGCCCTTCGCTTTTCGTCTACGACCGCTCACGAACATTCGTGCGCCAGTTTACCGTCGGCGCGCCGGCGGCCGCCCTGGCCGTCAGGCCCGGAACGAACCCCCCCGCCCTCTACGTGGCCCTGCGCGACCATCTCGAAATCTGGTCCGTCGACGGCCGAAAGCTCGACGAGTGGACGAGCCTGGGCGAGAAGGCGCTCATTGCGTCGATCGCGGTTTCGCCTGAGGCCGTGTACGCGGCCGACGCGGGGGACAAGAACGTCGTCCAGTACGATTCCGGCGGCCGGCTCGTCCGGTTCATCACCCTGAAAACCGGCGACGGCGGCTCCGGCTTTCTCGTCCCCGGCGTCTGCTTCGACGTCGCCGCGGGCGTCGACGGTTCCCTGTGGGCGGTCGACCCCGGCCGCCGCCGTGTCTGCCGCGTCTCTCCGACGGGGGAAATCCTCGCGGCCTGGGGCAAAACTTCCACCGCGCTCGACGGCTTCTACGGCTGCTGCAACCCGGTGAACGTCGCCCTGTTTCCCGACGGCTCTTTCGCCGTCCAGGAGAAGGGCCTGCTTCGGATCAAGCTGTACGGCCGGACCGGCGCGTTCCAGGGGGTCGTCGCCGGGCCGAAAAGCTTTCATCCCTCGTTGTCGTCGCTGGATCTCGCCGTCGGCCCGGACGGAACGGTGTACGCGGCGGACTCGCACCTGAAGACGATACGCGTTTTCACGAGGAAAGGGGAAGGGCGATGAAAACCCGCGTTAAGGACGCCCCGGCCGCCGGAGAGAAGACTTCGCGGCGCGAATTCCTGACCACCGCGGGCCGGGCCCTCCTGGGCGGAGCGCTCGGCCTGCTCGGGGTTTCACTCTTCGTGAAAGGCCTCTCAAGCCCGGGGCGGTCGTGCGTCAATGACAGCTATTGCCGCACCTGCGGCGTATTATCCGACTGCAACCTGCCGCAGGCCCTCTCCTTCCGGGACCGGTTCGGAGGCTAGGCGATGAAACCGGACAAGCCCGGAAAAGCCCCGAAGAAGAAAATGACGCGCCGCGAGTTCCTCGCGGTCGGCGCGCGCGCCGGACTGGCCCTGGGCGCGGCCGGCGTGGCGGGCGGGGCGTTCCTCCGCGGCCGGCCGGCCGACCTCCGCTGGCAGCTCGACCCGGACAAGTGCATCCAGTGCGGCCGCTGCGCCACCAACTGCGTGCTCACGCCCTCGGCGGTCAAGGCCGTCCACGCCTTCGACGTCTGCGGCTATTGCGAGCTCTGCTCGGGCTACTTCAAACCGAACGCCCTCCTCCTCGACACGGCCGCGGAAAACCGCCTCTGCCCGGTGAGCGCCATCAAGCGCACCTACGTCGAGGACCCGTACTACCAGTACACGATCGACACGGACCTGTGCATCGGCTGCGGCAAGTGCGTCAAGGGCTGCCAGAGCTTCGGCAACGGCTCGCTCTTCCTCCAGGCGATGCACGACCGCTGCGTCAACTGCAACGAGTGCGCCATCGCCCGCGCCTGTCCCGCCCGGGCCTGGACGCGCCTGCCGGCGTCCGCGCCGTACCTGCTCAAGGGGAAGAGCCGCGGGGGTGGTGATGCGAAGAAATAGTCAGAGGAGCCTTCACTCGGAGAGGACACGGAGCACACGGAGGGGACGGAGAACACGGAGGAAGACGGGAGAGAATAGGGGAGACGGCAAAGATTTAGCTGCTTTCCTTCCTCACCTTTTCTCCCTTCTCTTCTCCGTGCTCTCCTCCTTTCTCCGTGCTCTCCGTGTCCGCTTAAGCGGTTTCACGAAATGTAAGCGGCGGTACGCCATGACAATTATCCTCCTGGCACTCTCCACGGGCGGGACGGCCTTTTCACAGGACCACTTTCCCCGGCCGGAGTTCAAATCGGACTACGCCACGCCCACCCTCCGGGTGCCGAACGCGCCTGACTCCGCGTACGAGTACATCGACCTGGGCTTCCTGGCGGCGGCCCTCATCGCCATGTCGGCGATCGCGCTCAAGCTCCGCTCGCGGAACGCGATCTTCGTCCTGTCGATCGCGAGCCTCGTCTATTTCGGCTTCATCCGGCGCGGCTGCATCTGCCCGGTCGGTTCCATCCAGAACGTCACCCTCGCCCTGGCCGACCCGACGTACGCCGTGCCCCTGTCCGTCGTCGGCTTCTTCCTTTTACCGCTCGCCGCCACGCTCTTCTTCGGCCGGACCTTCTGCGCCGGCGTCTGTCCCCTCGGCGCGATCCAGGACCTGGTGGTCTTGAAGCCGATAAAGATTCCCAGGCCGGCGGCCGCCGTCCTGGGCGTGGTGCCGTTCCTCTACCTCGGGCTGGCCGTGCTCTTCACGGCGGCGGGCATCGGGTTCGTGATCTGCCGCTTCGATCCCTTCGTGGAGATCTTCCGCTTCGGCTCGCGCCTGGAAATCCTCGCCTACGCGGGCGTGCTCCTGGCCGTCGGCGTGTTCGTGGCCCGGCCCTACTGCCGCTTCCTCTGCCCCTACGGCGCCCTGCTTTCGGTGCTCTCGCGCTTTTCGCGCCGCCATGTGACGATCAGCCCGACCGAGTGCGTCGAGTGCCGCCTCTGCGAGGACGCCTGTCCGGTCGACGCCATTCTTCCGCCGACGACCGAGGCCGCCGGCGGAACCGGCGAACCGAGGCGCGCGAGCGTCCGGCGCCTGACCGTCTCGGTGCTCCTGATCCCGCTCCTCATGGCGGCGGGCGCGGCGGGCGGCAAGCTCCTGGAGGGATTTTTCGTGCGCCTTTCGCCAGACGTCGCGCTCCAGACCGCGCTGGCGGCGGAAAAGGCGGCCGGGAAGACCGACACCACCGAGGAGACGACGTTTTTCCGCGAGTCCGGCGAGACCGAGGCGGCGCTCGCCGCGCGCGTCGACCGCACCAAGGCCGTGCTGGCAATCGGAAGCGCGCTCTTCGGCGCCTTCGTCGGGCTTGTGATCGGCCTCAAGCTCCTCGGCCTGGCGATCCCGCCCGCCAACAAGGGCTACGTCCCCGACCGGGCCGCCTGCGTGAGTTGCGG
>CAZKOS010000213.1:3446-5010 GCA_964554445.1 uncultured Spirochaetaceae bacterium
AACAGGAACTGCGGCTCTCCCTCACGCGCTCGCTCTTCGGGATCGGCGTCACGGCCCTCGTCTTCTCCGCGCTCGTCGGTCTCCTCTCCGTGGCCGCTTTTTTCCAACTGAAGCTTCGCGATCCGCTCGCGAGCCCCGCGCTCGTCGCGTTGTACGAGCGTTTGCGCGAAAACCCGGAAGACCGGGCGATCAAGGACCAGATCCGCGATCTCGATCTCCTGGCCCGCCGGGCCTATTTCGCGAGCCGCGACCAGGTGACCTCGGGCGGAGTGCTCGTGTTCGCCGGGACGGCGGTCTTCGTCCTGTCCTTCGCCGCGCGTGAGGCGCTGCGCCGGAAACTTCCGGCCTCGCCCCGGGGCAAGCCGCAGCCCGCCCTCCCGGCCGCCCGCCTCCGGGCCAGGCTCCTGGTGGCGGCCGGCGGGATCGCGCTTCTCGCCGGCGCCTTTCTCCTCGTGTTCGCGGTCGCGCCGCTCATGGACTCCTTCCGGAGCGTCGCCGCCGCCGACGCGGCCGTTCCCCGGGAGCCCGCCGCGGGCGTCGCGCCCGCCGAATCCGCGACGCTCCCCAGCGCTTCACCGGCCGCCCAGGATGAATCGTCCTGGCCCAACTATCGCGGGCCCGGCGGCCGGCTCATCGCTCCGCCCGGCGACTACCCGACCGCCTGGGACGGAAAGTCCGGCCAAGGGGTTTTATGGAAGGCGACGCCGCGGCTTCACGGCAACAATTCTCCCGTCGTTGACGGCGGCCGGGTTTTCGTGTCCGGCGCGAACAAGACCGGCGCCGAAATCTACGGCTACGACGCGGCCGGGGGGAAGCTTCTCTTCACCGCCAAGGTCGCCTTCAGTCCCGCGGGGCGCAAGGCCAAGGTCGACGAGAGAAACGTCGGCTACGCCGCGCCCACCCTGGCCGCCGACGGCCGGTACGTGGCCGGGATTTTCGCGGGCGGGGACGTCGTCTGTCTCGACCATGACGGGAAAATCCTCTGGCAAAAAAACCTGGGCACGCCGCTGCTCAATTACGGGTACGCCTCGTCGCCCATCGTCTGGAACGGTCTTCTCATCGTCCAACTCGACTGGGAAAGTTCGCCCCGGTTGCTCGCCCTGGACCTCGCCTCGGGAGAGCCGCGCTGGGAAACGAAGCAGGACGTGTTTTCCTCCTGGGCCTCGCCGGTCGTGGGAGAGAGCAGGGGCAAACCGGCGGTGTTCGTTTCGACCAACCCGTACGTCGCGGCGTACGACGCCGCCACCGGCGCCGAGCTCTGGAGCGCGGACGTCATGACCGGCGAGATCGGCTCGTCGCCGGCCTTCGCCGACGGCGTCGTTTTCGCCGGCAACGAGACGGCCGTGCTCGCGGCCTTTAAAGCCGACGACGGGAAACAACTCTGGGAGTACTACGAGGACCTCCCGAGCGTCGCGAGCCCGGCCGTGAAGGACGGCCTGCTTTTCATGGCCTCGGCCGCCGGCGCGGTCACCTGCGTGGATGCCGTCACCGGGAAAGCCGCCTGGCGCGAGGAGTTCACGGACGGCTTCTATTCATCCCCCGTCATTGCGGGAGACAAGCTCTA
>CAZKOS010000214.1:0-4957 GCA_964554445.1 uncultured Spirochaetaceae bacterium
CGCTTTCCTCTGATTCAATACTCGGAACGATGACCGCAACGAGACGCATCCGCCTGGATCTCCCCGCCGGGGCGGAGGCCGCGGAGATCCCCCTCGGCGCTTTCGGCATTCCCTGGCGGGCGCGCATTTCCCTGCACGCGGCCGGACACATGGGCCGCGAGACGGAGGAAAGGCGCGAGAACCGCAGAAGGTTTTTTCGCGCGCAGGGCGTGCCCTCGGAACGCGTCTTCGGCGTGACCCAGGTGCACGGACGGGAGGTGCTCGCGGTCACGGGCGGCTCGCCCGGGGAGTTTTCGCGCCGCGAAGCCGACGGACTGGTGACGGACAGGCCGGACGCGGTGCTGAGCGTCACCGCGGCCGATTGCCTGCCGATCATGCTGTTCGCCGCCGGCAGCGGGGCCCGCGGCCTCGTCCATTCGGGCTGGAAGGGCACGGGCATCGCCGCCCGCGCGGTCCGGGAAATGGGCGTCCGGTACGGGATCGCGGCCGGGGATATGAACGCGGTCGTCGGGCCCGGCATCGGGGCCTGCTGCTACGAGGTGGATCGGGAACGGTACGAGACGTTCACCGCCGGGTTCGGAGCGAACGGGGGAGTGACGCGGGCCGGGAGATATTTCCTCGACCTGCGGGCGGCGAACGTCCGGCTGCTCGAGGCGCTCGGGATTCGCTCCGTGACCGTCGTTGAAAATTGCACCTGCTGCGAGCCGCAATTCGGATCGTACCGCCGCGACGGCCGGGATCGCTTTCATAACATGCTCGTCCTGTTCGGGGCATTCTAAACGATAGAGGTTGATATGGAAAAATACCGAAAACTGTGGAAGGAAATAGTCTTTCACGCGCTCGAAAAAACCGCCCCCGACGCGGAAGCGGTCCGCGCCGCGTTCACGGCGGACTCGATTCCGGCGGAGACCCCGCCCGATCCCGCGCTCGGCGATATCGCTTTTCCCATGTTCCCGTTCGCCAGGCTTTTCAAGACGGCCCCGGACCGGATCGCCGGGCGTCTCGAGCCGTTGGCCCTTTCAGCGACGGGCCGGGCCCGCGCGGCCGGCCCGTATCTCAACGTCGCGCTCGACAGGCCGGGCGTGTTTCGGGAGGTCTTCGGCGGCGTGCTCGCCGAAGGCGGCGCCTACGGCGCCAATGAGAGCCGGGGCGGCGAGCGGGTGATGCTCGAGTTTTCGAGCCCCAACACGAACAAACCGCTTCACCTGGGTCACCTCCGAAACGACGCGCTCGGCGAATGCGCGGCGGCTCTTCTCAAACGCTGCGGAGCGGAGGTGCTCAAGGTCAACCTCGTCAATGACCGCGGGGTCCATATCTGCAAATCGATGCTTGCCTACGGGAAATTCGGAAACGGCCGGACGCCGGAATCGGAAGGCGTGAAAAGCGATCGATTCGTCGGCGATTATTACGTCAAATTCGCGCAATGGGCCAAGAACGATCCGGACGCCGAAAACCAGGCCCGCGCGCTCCTCAAGTCCTGGGAGGCGGGAGATCCGGAGACGATCGCTCTCTGGGAGAAGATGAACGGCTGGGCGGTCGAGGGACACAAACGGACCTACGAGGCGACCGGCGTCTCCTTCGACCGGTATTATTTCGAACACGACACGTATAAGGCGGGACGCGAGGTGATCCTCAAGGGGCTCGAACGGGGCCTCTTCCATCGGAAAGAAGACAACTCGGTCTGGGTCGACCTCAGCGACGACGGGCTGGACGAGAAGGTCCTCCTGCGCGGGGACGGGACGTCGCTCTACGTCACCCAGGATATCGGCACGGCGGTCGTGCGGGCCGCCGACTGGCCGTTCGACCGCCTCGTTTTCGTCACCGGCAATGAGCAGATCTACCATTTCCGGATGCTGTTCGTCGTTCTGCGGCGGTTGGGGTATCCCTGGGCGGACAAACTGCAGCACCTCCCCTACGGGATGGTGAACCTGCCGGAAGGCAAGATGAAGTCGCGGGAGGGGACGGTGGTGGACGCCGACGACCTGCTGGCAGAGCTGACGGCGGACGCGGCCGAGGAAATCAGGGCGCGGGAGCGCGAGGGTGAAATCGAGGACCTCGCCGTTACGGCGAGGAAGATCGCCCTGGGCGCCATGAATTATTTCCTGCTCGCTTTCGCCCCGCACAAGGACATCGTCTTCGATCCGAAGGAGTCGATTTCGTTCAACGGCGATACCGGGCCGTACCTGCAATACACGGGGGCGAGATTGTCGAGCATCGTGCGCAAATACGAGGAGCGCCGCGCGCGCTATGAAAAGGGAAAGATCGATTATGAGCTTCTCAAGGAATCCGACGAGTGGGAGCTCGCCAAGCGCTTCGCCGAGTTTCCGGCCCTGGTGGCCAAGGCGGCCGCGGAACTCGATCCCACGCACATCACCTCTTTCCTGTACGATTGCGCCAAGCTCTTCGCTCACTACTACCACGACCACCAGGTGCTCGGCAACGACGATCCCAGCCTGGTACTCACCCGTCTCGAGCTCGTCCGCGCCCTCCGGGAAGTGCTGCGGAGCGGCTTCGCGCTCATCGGGGTGCCGTTCCTGGAGGCCATGTGAATCGCACGCCCCGGGAAGAGGGGGGAACCACGGATGACACGGATAAGACGGATGAAGGAAAAATAGATTTTTGGGATTGAGAATCAGGCGAAAAGAGGCGACAAAGGGGACGATAAAGAAAACGACACTATTATTCGATAGAGTTTCTTTTCGCACACATTATATTACTTCCTATCCGCACTTGAGCTTTTTCTCTTTTTATCCGTGTCATCCGTCCCATCCGTGCTTATCCGTGGTTCTCTTTTCCAATCGAGAGCAGCCTGCTCGCGTTCGTGTAAAGCATCTTCTCCTTGAGCCCGTCCGGGAGGGGGAGCGACAGGAAGTGGTCGAGCGCGCGTTTCTGGTCGTCCCACGGGCAGTCCGTTCCGAAGAGGAGATGATCGGAAGGGTGGGCGCGGAGGAGGGAGACGAGCTCGTCGTCGGGCAGGATGCCGAGGGTGTAGGAAATTTCCATATAGACGTCTTTTCCCAGCAGGTGTTTTTTCACCTCGTCCCAATCCTCCCAGGCGCCGGTATGGCTCGTGACGAGCCGCAGGCGCGGGAACCGATCCAGCACCGCCGCGATTTTCTCAGGATCGGCGACCCGGTCGCGGGGATAGGCGATGTCGAACCCGGTGTGGCAGAGCAGAACGAGGTCGTGCTCGACCAGGGCCCGGTAAAGCGGAAACAGGCGGGGCTCATCGAACGTGAAGCATTGATAGTACGGATGCATCTTCACGCCTTTGAGACCGGCGGCCTTCACCTCGGCGGCCCGGGCGGCCAGATCCGGGTCCTCCGGGTGGATCGAGGCGAACGGGACGATGCTCGGCGAAGCGATCATTTTCGACCATTCCAGGATAGGGCCGAACTGGGCGACCTTGGTGGCGATCGAGCAGACGACCGAAGTCTCGATGCCGGCGCGGTCCATGGAGCTCAGCAGGGCACCGATGGTGCCGTCGGTGCTCGCTTTGACGCCGGCCTCGTTCTCCAGGAACGGGATGGCCTTTTCCGCCACCGCGTCCGGGAAGGCGTGCGTATGAACGTCGATGATTCGCATGATCAATCATACCAGGAGCGAATCTCCTTGAACAAGCGCAATGTGAGCGGCTCCAAGCAAAAAAAAACCCGGCGGTTCCGCCGGGCTTGAACTTTTAAAACGTTATGGTCATTGGAATCTATACCGCACACTGAAGCCGGTCGGCTGAATTTCGAGGTCCAGGCTATTTTCTGCGACCCGGCCCGCCTTTTTCGCCGCGGAAGCCGCGCGGAAAATATCGATGATTTCGATGACATGGAATATCTCGAGGGCCAGTGCGCCGATACCCATGATGATGTATCCCGTGGTGGCCGCGGATAAAGCCGAGTAGGGATCCAGTGGATTGACCATTGCCAGCATAACGATTCCACCGGCAATGATGGTGGCCGTACCGGCTATTTCAGTGATCAGAAAAAGCGAGGCGCTGGGATCTCCGAAATAGAAATGGCCGGACCCGAATCCGAGCAGGATGCCGAGCAGGTAGCCCGGAACCGCCGATTTTTTCGAGTCGGCATACGCGCTCATCGAGAACAACAAGAAGATCAGCAGAATGCAGGCAATGATTTTTGTTTTTCGACGCATAGGTCCTCCTTAAAAATATAGTACCTTATACTATAGTGCAGAGAGGAAAAGGGCGTCAAGAAAAGCGCGAAAAAAACCAACCCACGGCGGGAATCTCCTTGACCGAAAGAGCCGGTTCATGTATATTACAAACACGCCGCAGGGTAGAGCAGCTGGAAGCTCGTCGGGCTCATAACCCGGAGGTCGCAGGTTCGAGTCCTGCCCCTGCTATGTTTTTAAACCGCCTCTCATATTATGGGAAGCGGTTTTTTTTGCGCTAAAAATCGATTCAAGCCGTCGGGTGAGTCTGAATTCGCCGGAAGTACGGCATAAAAAAGCCCCGTGTCCGGCGGACACGGGGCTTTTTTATTTAGCGGCGCAGGGACTCGGACCCCGGACACAGCGGATATGAGCCGCTTGCTCTACCACCTGAGCTACGCCGCCGAGTGTGTCTGTTTTCGTACCCGGCCCGGGAAGGGCGGGCGTGAGCGTACAGTCACCGGGAAGTCGTTCTTTCATTTTTAGATGCGGTTTTACTTTCGAACCTCTCAAAAGACGACGGACCGCTCCCCAAGGTGGAACGACATTACCAATAATCATTTTTTCTGTCAAGAGCGATTCGTCAGGCGCCGTCCTTGTCGGCATGTGAAGAGGACCCGAAGCGCCCGAAGGGCGCGAAGTGGAAATGAAAGGCATTACCCAAAAAGACCTGAAAAACGAGTAGTCGTCGCCTTGGTTTTATGGTATGGTCGAAGCGTCCGTATTGCGAGAAGGGTACCCGAAAAAGAACATGTTGAAACTCCCCATCGCGTTGACGATACGCACCAAGCTC
>CAZKOS010000215.1:0-3452 GCA_964554445.1 uncultured Spirochaetaceae bacterium
TCCGTGCTCTCCGTCTTCCGGAGCCTGCCCTGAGCCCCTCGACTGCGCTCGGGATAAACTCCGCCGTGGGTTGTCCTTCGTGGTGCCTTACTATGCTTTAGACAATTGAGTCCCCACGGAAGAAACCGGTTTCCCTTGACTCGCCCGTTCCCACGCACTAAAGTCTGTAGAGAAACAGGAGGCTTTCATGCAATACCGTCCCTTCGGCAAGCTCGATTTCAAGGTGTCCGCCCTCGGCTTCGGGGCCATGCGCCTGCCCGTGAAGGATCAGCGCGTGGACGAGGACGAGGCGGCCCGCATGCTCCACTTCGCCGTCGAGGCCGGGTGCAATTACGTGGACACCGCCTGGCCCTACCACGACGGGCAGAGCGAGGAATTCCTGGGCCGCGCGCTCAAGGACGGCTACCGGGACAAGGTGAAGCTCGCCACCAAGCTGCCGAGCTGGGAGGTGAAGCGCGCCGCCGATTTCGACCGCTTCCTCGACGCGCAGCTTGCGCGCCTCCAGACGGATTCGCTCGACGTATACCTGCTTCACTCGCTCGGCAAGGACTCCTGGGCCAGGCTCGATTCGCTCGGCGTGCTCGACTGGGCGGAAAGGGCGAGGCGGGCCGGCAAGTTCCGGTACCTGGGCTTCTCGTTCCACGACGACCTCGACGCCTTCAAGACCGTCGTGGACGCCTACGACTGGGACATGTGCCAGATCCAGTACAACTACATGGACGCGGAAAACCAGGCGGGCGCGGCGGGACTTCGCTACGCGGCGGCGAAAAACATCGCGGTCGTGATCATGGAACCGCTCCTGGGAGGCCGGCTCACCACCCCGCCGCCCCCGATCACGGCCCTCTGGGAGTCGGGCCCCGGGCAGCGCTCGCCCGCCGCCTGGGCCCTCGCCTGGCTCTGGGACCAGCCCGAGGTCGCCTGCGTGCTCTCCGGCATGAGCGCCATGGACCAGGTGCGCGAAAACGTCGCGCTGGCGGACGCCGCCCGGCCGCACTCCCTCACCCCGGACGAGCGCGCCCTCATCGAGCGGGTGAGCGGGGAGTACCGGAAGCTCATCGTCATCCCCTGCACCAACTGCCGCTACTGCCAGCCCTGCCCGCACCACGTGGACATTCCCGCCAACATCGGCGCCTACAACGACGGCGTCATGTACCACAATCCGGGGGCGGCCCGCGGCTGGTACGGCTGGGCGCGATACGCCCACGAGACGCAGAAGATTTACCCCCATGATATCCGGGCGGCAAGCTGCGCCCAATGCGGCGAATGCGACGGCAAGTGCCCGCAGGGGATCCCGGTCAGCTCCTGGATGCCGGTGATTCATAAGGTGCTGGGCGAAGGAGAGGCATTCGTGTCGTCGCCTCCGGCGAGCCTCTGAAAGAGGACACGGAGGGCACGGAGAGGACGGAGAACACTGAGAAAGATGGAGAGCAAGGAAGGAAAAAAAAACTGAGGATCAATCGTAATTGGAGTTTACTTATTTAAAATGTTGTTCTTCGACCTGGATGTCCTTCATTCCAGAGCGGTCTGTTCTCTCTTCTCCTGCTCTCTTCCCCTCTCCGTGCTCTCCTCTTCTCTCCGTGTCCTCCGTGTCCTGCCGCCACAGGCCCCCTGACTATTCAAGGTAACACACCCGATCCCGCCCCTCGCGCTTGGCCTGGTACATGGCGATGTCGGCCTGCTTCAGCAGGTCGTCGATCGCCTGCATGCCTTCGTTCAGGGCGGCCACGCCGAGGCTGGCGCTCACGTTGGCCGCGGTCGATTGCGCGCCGCAATCCGTCATGGCGATCGTCCGGCGCACCCGCTCGGCCAGGGCGACCGCGTCCTCCGGCTTCGTGTTCGGCAGAAGCACGCCGAACTCCTCGCCGCCCAGCCGGGCCGCCGTGTCGATCTCGCGGACGTTCGCCATGAGGGTCTTGGCCACGCAGAAGAGGACCCGGTCGCCGACGTCGTGGCCGTACGAATCGTTGACGTCCTTGAAGTGGTCGAGGTCTATCATGATGAGGGAAAGGGGAGTGCGGTGGCGGCGGCTCCGCTTGATCTCCTCGGCGCCCCGGGCGAAGAAGGCCCGCCGGTTGGCCAGGCCGGTGAGCTCGTCGGTGTTCGCCTGCTGGGCGAGCCGCCCGTTCAGGCGGCGGATCTCGTCGTCCATGCGCTTCCGCTCGACGATCGTCCAGATGAGGTCGGCGATGTAGGAGACGAGCACCACGTCCTTGTCGTCGTATTCGGCCGGCTTGTTGCCCACGCCCAGGACGGCGACCACCCGGCCGTCGCGCATCGTCGGCACGACGAGCTCGCGGATCAGCGCGGCGTGGCCCGGGGGCAGCCCGCGCTTGCGGGGAAGCGAGGCGTAGTCGTTGTGGATGATCGGCCGCCCCTCGCGGACGCAGTCCGCCCACACGCCGGCCTCGGAGAGCGGGTAGTGCCGACCTTCCCCTTCGGCCCGGCAGTACTCCGCGCTGGTGCGCGTGGACCAGGCCCGCAAGGTCAGGTTGTTCTGGTCGGCGTCCACGAAATGATAGAAACCGATGAGGCTGCCGGTGAGCTCCTCGATGTCGTCGAGCGCCTGCCGCATGAGATCGATGACCGTATGTCCGGCGCCCGCGTGTTCCCACATCTCCAGGCGCACACGCAGGATCCTCTCCGCCCGGGCGCGCCCCGCCATGTCCCGTTCCTGGTCACGGAAGAGCCGGGCGTTCACCATGAGCGAGAGCGAAAAGGTGAGGACGATGAAAAACATCTGGTAGACGAGCAGGAGGAGCGTTTCAAACACGCTGGAGCTGAAAAAATCCCCGCCCGCGGACGGGACCGCGACGGAAACGCCGATCCGGGCGAGGCTCACCGCGCCGTAGATCGCGAATACGTATCCGATGCCGGCGGTGACCCGCCTGATCCCCGGTTCGGCCCGCCGCCCGAGCATCAGCCAGGCGATTCGGAAGCTGACCGCGGCGAGCGCCGCGGAGAAGAGGATGATCCGGGCCTGCACTCCGGGTATGAAATAGTAGAAACAGACGTGCAGGACGAGGTAGACCGCGAAAAAAAGAACATTCGGCAGCCGCGGCCCGCGACGCCCGGCGAAGCGCTCGAGCCCGCTGAAGAGCAGGAGGGTCCCCCCGATGAGCATGGGATTGCCGGCCAGGACGGAAAAGAAATCGGGCACCACGCCGCGCAGGGTGAGCAGCAGCAGGCCCGAAAACTGCAGGGCGTAATCGGCCAGCCAATACCCGATGCCGGAAAAACGCCGACGATTCCTGGACCAGAGGACGGCCATCACGACCAGGCAGATGAAATTGCTGATCGTGTAGCTGAAAATCACCGTTCGCGTGTCGAACAAATTCATCATCTGACCTTATCGTATCCGGACGAAGCCGGGATGTCCCCGTCCGCTCCCCCTACGTCAAAGCATAAACGAGTGTTCATTCGAAAGCAAATCTTTGGGCGCAAAAAAAGAGCGG
>CAZKOS010000215.1:3552-4943 GCA_964554445.1 uncultured Spirochaetaceae bacterium
GCCCGGTAGCGCTTCCGGAACCCGGGCCACTTCTCCGGGTCGTGGGCGAACCAGCGCCGCAAGCCGTCGCTCGGCGCCGCGTCCTTGAGCCACAGGTCGATCTTCGCCTTCTCTCTGGAAATCCCGCGCGGCCAGAGCCGGTCCACCAGGACCCGGCGGCCGTCCGCAACGGAAGCCTCCTCGTACACCCGCTTCAGTGTGATCATACCATTGTGCTCTCCGACGGAACCTTCTCATGCGGTTCGAAGAGCTCGACGCAATTGCCGGAGGGATCGTCGATGAGGATCTGGTCGCCGCCGACCCCGTGAATGATCCCGCCCCGGGAGCGGGCGCCCCGGGCGTGCAGGTCGGCGGCGATTCCGACCAGGCCGCTCACCTCGAGGGACATCCTGTTCCAGCCGCCCGGCTCCGGGCGGCGGCCGTCGTCAAGGGTCCGTCCTCCCCCGCCCTTCTCGTTCGGCACGCTCAAGAGCAGGCGCAGGTCGCCGCGGTCGAGCATGGCGAAGGCCGGGTCCGGACGCATAAAGACCGTGAACCCGAGAAGCGTCGTGTAGAACGAGACCGCCGCGTCCATGTCATTGACGATGTAGCGCACGCTGACTTTTGCCATGATTGATACCCCCGTTTCCCCGTCATCGGCTCTCCTTTTAATGTATGGCCGGGCGGCCGCGAAGGCAAATCGACGGAGAGCGCGTATCGCGGGACGGCGGTTCCGTGCGCACGGCTCTTCCGGGGTACGACCGATCACACCGATGGGTATCTCACAACGAAGTTTCCAATGACCGATGATACCAATGAAGAGAAGCCATGCAGAAGACGCGGTCAGGGAAAACGGGACGGTTTTCCGGAAATCGATTTTGATAAAATTAAAATACGGCGATAATCAATATATTATAAAAAAAAACCGGCGCTTTACCCGAATGCAGAAAATCGTAATCATTCATTCGGGCTCAACGCCCATTCAGCGAAAGGAGTCTTCATGAAACGCACGGTTCTTTTCATCTTCACGCTGTTCCTGGCCGGGAGTTTTTCATTCGCGGATGATCTCAAACCGCCGAAAAACATGGTTTTTCTCACGCAAACCGAGTCCAGCGCAGGCGTAAAAATATCCGCCGTCGATTTATCCAATAACGAATTGGTTATTTTATTCTATACATACAAGCGGAGTTTGAGTCAGGACGCGATATACCTCAAGCTTACCCAAATAATCAGGACCGAGATCATCATCGATCTGTCGAAACAAATGGAAATTCGCAATAAATGAAACGGGATCGATCCGCCGTGATCAATCCCGCATATATCTACGAAAAATCGTCCCCACCGTCGGGTCACAGCCTGCGCATCTTCCAGCCGACGGCGACGAACCAGGCGACCAGGAGAACGCCGTACAC
>CAZKOS010000216.1:0-4848 GCA_964554445.1 uncultured Spirochaetaceae bacterium
AGCGCACCTACTACACCCTGCTCCAGGAGGACGGCAAGCACTGCCTGAACCGCATTGCCGCCAACGTGGCCGAGATGCACCAGCTCATCACCGACATGAACGCCATGCTCCTCATCGAGGAGGAGACCATGAAGAGCGAACCGATCGGCCTCAAGGACCTGGTGGAGGCGGCCCGGCGGCGCGTGCGCACGGAGGTGGACGCCGATTTCGAGGCGACGCTCGAGGGCGAACCCGCGATGCTCCGCGGCGACTCCGCCTACCTGTCCATGATGTTCTACCACCTCTTCAAGAACGCGGCCCAGTTCGCGAAGCCGGGATGTCCCGGGCGCCTCCGCGTCTCCTGGAGCGTCTCGGGCGGCGAGTGTCACCTCCTCCTCGAGGACGAGGGCATCGGCATCGACCCGCGCTACCGGGAGCTCGTGTTCAAACCGCTCGAGCGGCTCAAGGAGAAGAAGACCGAAGGCACGGGGATGGGCCTGGCCTTCGTGCGGCGGATCGCGGCCGGGCACCGGGGGAGCGTCTCCCTCCGGGATTCGGCCTACGGCGGGGTCGGCGTCCACCTCGTCTTTCCGCTTGCAATGATCTCCGCAATAGAATAGAACTAACCAATTGCGCCGGCGACGGATCCGCCGCCCGTGAAAAATACATGAAGTCCTGTATAAAACCGTTGCAATAAAGGCGAAGGAGCCCTGAAGTGGTAGATTACAGGCAGCTGGAGACCATCCTCCTCATCGAGGACAATGAGGACCACATCGAACACACGGTGGACGCCCTGCGCGAGGGCGGGCTGGTCAACCAGGTCAACGTCATCCGCGACGGAGAGAGCGCGCTTCAGTACATGAGGCGCGAGGGCGAGTACCGGGACCCCAAGAAATCGCCCCGGCCGTGCCTCATCCTCCTCGACGTGAAACTCCCCAAGATCGGCGGCTTCGAGGTCCTCGAGAGCCTGAAGACCAACGAGGACCTGAAGGTGATCCCGGTCATTCTCCTCACCACCACCGGCAACAAGGAGGACATCGAGCGCGGCGCCCGCCTGGGAGCCAATGACTACATCGTAAAGCCGGTGGAGTTCGACAACTTCATGCAGAAAGTGAAGGGCCTCGGCAAGTACTGGGCCCTCATCAGCAATCTCACGAGCCAATGAACGAGCTTGAATCGCTCGGCGCCGGGCCCGGATTTTCGGCGTACGCCCTCGACCTCATCCCCCAGGAAGCGGTCGTCATCGACGGGGAGTACACCATCCGCTGGCTCAACCGGGCCAAGCGGCTCGCGCATCCGGACCTCGCGGCCGGCATGAAGTGCTTCCGGGCGTTCGAAAACGACGCCCCCTGCCACTTCTGCCTGGCCGACCAGGTACGGGAGATCGGCCATTACGTCAGAAACCCCGTCTGCATCCTCACCGGGCCGCGCCGCAATGTCCCGCGCCACGTCAACGTCACCCTGGCGCCCCTGGCGGACGTCCTCGAGCGCCCGGCGGGGGAACCGGACGGCGCCTTTTTCCTCGAGCTGGTCGACAATGTCGAGGCCCTCTACCAGAGCCACAGCGAGCTCGAGCGCCTCAACCACGAGTACGAGAACGTCATCTACGCCCTCTCCCACGACCTGCGCTCCCCCCTTATCTCCATCGAGGGATTTCTGAACAAGATCGGGAAGGCCCTGGGCCGGCCGCAGCCCGAGCCGGTGGCGCACTCGCTCGACCGGATTCACGCCAACGTGAAGATCATGAACCAGCTCGTGAACGTGCTCCTGGATACCTCGCGCATCATCACCGGCATCCTCGACCTGCACGAGACGGACATGGAGAAGGTGGCGCGCGAGTCGGCGGAGAGGTTTTCGGCCCAGGCCGCGGAACAGGGCGCCCGCATCGACGTGACCGGGGACTTCGGGGTCGAGACGTGCGACCGCGTGCGCGTCTCCCAGGTGTACGCCAATCTCATCGGCAACGCCCTGAAGCACTGCCGCCGGACGGAGGGCCTGCGCATCGAGCTGGGGGCGGGAAACGGCGTCTACTGGGTGCGGGACAACGGACCGGGCATCCCCCGGGACTTCCAGGACGTGGTTTTCGAGCCGTTCGACCACGGGTCCAAACAGATCAAGGAGAGCTTCGGCATGGGGATGAACATCGTCTTCAGGATCATGCAGAAGCACGAAGGGGAAATCTGGCTCGACTCCCAGGAGGGCCGGGGCACAACGGTGTTCTTCGCGTTCAAATCGGAGACGGGGAAAACGGACAAGAAATCTTGAATTTCGCCTGGGAATATCACCTGCTCATCACATTCCTGAAATAAAGAGGACACGAAGCACACGAAGAGGACGAAGGACGCGAAGGCGGATAAGAAAAATATGAAACCCTTGGCCGGAGCGACATTGTAGACCTCCGTCCCTTATCCTCTCTTCGTGCTCTTCGTTTCCTTCGTGCTCTTCGTGTCCTTCTTCAGTGCCGGCAAAGCATGGCCTCTGTTTTTGCTTTCATGCCAGCATGAGAATCTCCTCGAATTTTCCCATCCGCCTTGCCATTCGGACGGCTTGTCGATATCATAAACCAACCTCCAAAAAGTCCGCCTCGAACCACGGAAATGAGGATCGGCTTGTGGACATCGAAACTTTCCTGAAGAACAGCGTGCCCCTTTTCAGCGGTCTCTCCGAACGCGAAATCGCGTCCCTGGTCGGCGAGTCGACGATCGCGACGTTCGAGCAGAACGAGGCGGCCATCGAGTTCGGCGAGGAGGGACATTTCGTCGGCGTGCTTCTGGAGGGCCGCGCCGAGGTGTCGATTTACCTGGACGACGGCCGGAAACGGAAGATAGAGTCCCTGTCGCCGGGAACGATCTTCGGGGAGATGTCGCTCATGTCCGGCGAGCGGACGGTCGCCGACGTGACGGCCGTCACGCGCTGCAAGGCCCTCCTCGTCCCCCACACCGTCCTGTCCTCCATCCTCGTCGCCTATCCCGATATGGTGAAGACGATCTCCGACCTGATCGAAACCAGGATAGAGGCGATCCGGCCCCGCGACCGGGAAAGCCTTCTCAGAAACGCGCTCCGCAAGAGCTCCGATCCGTACGGGCTCTCCCTGAAAAAACCGGGCCCTCCCTTGAAGGTCCTCGCCGTTTCCTATACGGGAGACGCGCTCGATTACGCGCTCCACGACACGGCGACCGGGGCGCGCATCGCGGCCGGACATTTCCGGGACCTGCGCTCCGACCGGTGCCACCTCGAGCTGGAGGACGGGGGCCTGGAAAACCGGTTGCCGGTCTTGAAACGGGAGCTGCCGGAAGTGTTCGCCCTCCTCGTCGGCACGCTCACGGCGAAGGATACCGGCGTGCTCCGCGCCCCGTCCGACATAGACGCCGTCGGGCACCACCTCGTCTCCGGCGGGGACGTCTTCGGCGAGTCGACGCTGGCGGGCAATGACACGGTCGAGCGTCTCATGACCTTGAGCGAAAACCTGCGCGTATTGAACGAGCCCGGCCTGGCCGCCCTCGAAGCGGCCAGGCGCGCCCTGCCCGGCGCCCAGCACGTGGCCGTCTTCGATTCGACCTTTCACGCCACCCTGCCCCCCTACGCCTACCTCTACGCCCTGCCCTACGAGCTCTACAAGGAGAAGGGGGTGAGGCGCTTCGGCTTCCACGGCCTCGCCCACCAGTACGCCGCGCTCAAGGCGGCCCAGTGCCTCAATCGGCCCTACAATGAGCTCGAGATCGCCGTCTGCCACCTCGATCGCGAAGCCTCCGTCTGCGCCGTGGACCACGGCCGCTCGGTGGACGTGAGCGCCGGCTTCTCGCCGGGCGAAGGCCTCGTCACCGGCACCTCGTCCGGCAGTCTCGATCCCGCCGTGCTCTTCTACCTGAGCGAGCAGGCCGGCTTCACCTGCAAGGAGGCGTCCATCCTGGTGCGGGAACAGGGCGGCCTGCGCGGCCTGGCCGGCCTGTCCGCCTCCTTGACCGAGATCGAGGCGCACGCCGGCGGCGGGCATCACCGGGCCCTTCTCGCCTACAAGCTCTACTGTTACGCCGTCCGCAAGAAGATAGGCGAGGCCCAGGCGGCCATGGGCGGGATCGACGTGCTCGTCTTCACGGGCGTCCACGGGCGCGCCTCGGCCGGCATCCGCAGCCTCGCCTGCCAGGGGTTGGGCTGCATGGGGATCCTGCTCGACGAGCGCCGCAATGCGAGCCTCCTCGAGGCGGACGACGTGGCCGTCGTTTCCCGCGCCGACTCGCCGGTGAAGATCCTGGTGGTCAAGCCGAACCCGACCCTGATGATCGCCCGCGAGACCCTGCGGGCGCTCAAGACCGACTCGGCCGCGGGCATCCTCAAGAAGCAGGATGCTTTGAGCGTGCCCATCGAGATCTCGGCCCACCACGTTCATCTCTCGCCGGAGCACGTCGAGGCATTGTTCGGCCGGGGCGCGGAGCTCGAGGTCGAACACGAGCTCTCCCAGCCGGGCCAGTTCGCCTGCCGGCAGAAGGTGACGCTCACGGGTCCCAAGGGCTCGATCGCGCGGGTGCGCGTCCTGGGGCCGACCCGCGACCGGACCCAGGTGGAGATCGCCATGACCGAGCAGTTCAAGCTCGGCGTCGAGCCGCCGGTGCGCGAGTCGGGCGACCTCGACGGCACGCCCGGCATCACCGTCGAAGGCCCCGCGGGAAGCGTCGTCCTCGACCGGGGCGTCATCTGCGCCCGCCGCCACATCCATATGTCGCCGGCGGAGGCCCTTTCCTACGGCCTGCACGACAAGGACGTGGTGCGGGTGTGCGTCTCCGGCGACCGCGAGCTCGTCTTCGGCGACGTGGTCGTGCGCGTCAGCCCGAAATTCAGGCTCGCCATGCACATCGACACCGACGAGGCCAA
>CAZKOS010000217.1:0-4805 GCA_964554445.1 uncultured Spirochaetaceae bacterium
AGAAGACCGAGGCGAAACCGAAGAAGAAAGTCTACACGCAGCCGACGTTGTTTTAATGTCCCTTTGTGCGTTTGTTCGAGGAAGGAAGGGAAACGGAGCGGTTTGTTCTATATAATATAATCGTTACTGGTTCCTGGGCGATTCCGCGGGACGGTTGATGTCCACGTAATTGAACAACTCGGATTGGATCCAGAGAAAATTTTTATTCTCCGACGGAATCAAGAAACGGGACGATTCGGTTTCACCGCCGTCCTTGTTGAAGATGGTCACTTTTTCAACGGCGAGGACGGGATAGAGTTTGTCTTTCTTGAAGATTTTTGCCATTTTCAGGTAGTTGGAAGACATATGGGGGAAAAAATCCTTGAAGGCTTTTTCCAGATCGTCCTTGATCTTGACGTAAAAAACTGAGCTTTGCATACATTCTCCCTCCGGCGCGCTGTTGTCCTCTATTTTAACGGATATTACGCGCTCGTGCAACTCAATTATACTCAAACATATTACATTTCTACCCGCCAAGCTGCGCTTTGTCGGGTATTTCCAATTAAACATTCTTTGTCATACCGAAATCTATCCAAATCTCGGTATGATAAATCAATGACGATTGAGCATTTCAGACATAGACTTTTCCGGGTCTCGGCATAATTCCATTGCGGGAGAGCGATGATTGTCATATACTCAATGCATCAAGTTTTTCAGATTCGGGCGCGGGGAGAAAAACATCCGGCCCGGAACGGGTGACTCGCGGAGAACGAGCACCGGGTGAGCGCTCGCGGCGAATGCGAACAAGTGTGCTTGTCAGTACGCGCGAATTCCGCTATACCTTAGGAAACCACTAATACCGGAAGAGGTCCTCCATGGAAGCTCAGCTGCAGGAGTTACTCGATAAAATTCAGAAGGAAGGCGTCGAGGAGGCCGAACGCAAGGCGGCGCACATCATCAAGGAAGCCGAGGACAAGGCGGCGGCCGTGCTCGCGGACGCCAGGCGGGAGGCGGAGGAGACGACCGCCGAGGCCGCGCGTCGGGCGGAGCTGGCCGAGAAGCGCGGCCGGGAAGCGCTGAAACAGGCGGCCCGCGATCTCATCCTGAAGCTCAAGGAAACGATCGGGGGGATGTTCGAGCGGCTCCTCACGCAGGGGCTCAAGACCTCTTTGGACGCCCGGGTCCTCGCTGAGCTCGCGGGGAAAATCGTTTCCGTTTGGAAACCGGGCGACGGCGCGGCGCTGGAGTTCCAGGTGTCGGCCGCGGACGCGGAACGGCTGCGGGATCACCTGGCCGCGGCCCTGGCCGCCGAGCTCAAGCAGGGCGTGGCGGTCCGGCCGGTCGATTCGGTGGAGGCGGGTTTCAGGGTCGCGGAGAAGGGCGGCTCGGTGGCGTACGATTTTTCCGACACGGGCCTGGCCGAGGTCCTGCAGGCCTTCGTCAACCCGCTCCTGGCCAAGCTCATCGGGGAGGCCGTCGGCGACGGAGACGGCGGCGCCGCCAAGGCGGAGGATGCTCGCTAGTGGGTCGATACTATTACTTCGGCGCATCCCTTCCCATGCTCCTCTATTCCGAACCGCCCGCCTTGAGCCCCGAGGATTTCCTCGCCTCCGCCGGACGCCTTCTGGGCGCGGCGGAGGCGAGGACGCTTGCCTCGGCCCGGCTCGACAACCTGAACCGGGCCGTCGGCGGAAGCGCCTCCTTCAGGCGCTTCCGGGATTGGGAAATCGGCCTCCGCGGCCGCCTGGCCCTGCTGCGCGCCGCGGCGCGCAAGGAGGACGACGCGCAGTACGCGCGGCTGGGGGGCGGGGCGGTGGAGACGGCGCGGATCGCCCGGAGCGCCTTCGAGGCGGCCGATCCGCTGCAGGCCGAGGAGATCCTGCTGCGGGCGCGCTGGGACATGTTGTCCGGCCTGGAGATTCTGCATTTCTTCGACCTGGAGTTTCTCGTCGTCTATTTCCTGAAGCTCCAGGTGCTCGCGCGCAAGGCGCGGCTGACGTCCGAGTCGGGCCTGCCCCGATTCGAGGAACTCAAGGCCGACCTGGGGCGGGAGATCGCTGAAAAGATCGACGCATAAGATTTGCCACAGAGAACACAGAGAAAATAAAAGGAAGGAGGGAGGAAAATAATGATGGTCGGTTTTCGTATTATTCCGGATCAACCGTTCTTCGCGCAGCCGCCCGTCCCGCGGATTAATTGTTCTATTTCTTTATTTCCCTCCTCTGTGGCCTCTGTGTCTCCGTGGCTTGATTGTGAATAGGTAAGGGAGTACGAATCGATATGGAACCGAAAAAGGGAACGGTCGTCGGGGTGACCGGCAACATGGTCCGCGTCAGCTACACGGGCGACGTCATGATGAACGAGGTCGGATACCTGAAGGTGGGCGACCAGAGACTCAAGTCCGAGGTCATCCGCGTGCGGGGCCGGGTGGCGGAGCTGCAGGTTTTCGAGCGCACCAAGGGCGTCGGCATCGGGGACGAGATCGAGTTCACCTCCGAGCTCCTGGCGGTCGAGCTCGGGCCGGGCCTGCTCGGCCAGATCTACGACGGCCTCCAGAACCCCCTGCCCGAACTGGCCCGTCAATGCGGCTTTTTCCTCCAGCGCGGCGTGTACCTGAACGCTTTGCCCGCGGAGCTCAAGTTCGAATTCACGCCCGCGGCCGAACCCGGCGACACGGTCAGGCGGGCGGCGGTTCTGGGCACGGTCCCCGAGGGCATCTTCACCCACCGGATCATGGTCCCCTTCAGCCTGCGCGACGAGTACACGGTGGAATGGGTGGCGCCGAAGGGCGTCTACTCCGTGCGCGACGTGATCGCCAAGGTGAAGGACCCGCGCGGCGCGGTCATTCCCCTGACCATGGTTTTTTCATGGCCGGTCAAGCGGCCGATCGACGCCTTCCGCGAACGGCTCAAACCCGCCGAGCCGCTCATCACCCGGGTGCGCATCGTGGACACATTGTTCCCCGTGGCGCGCGGCGGCACCTACTGCATTCCCGGCCCCTTCGGCGCGGGCAAGACCGTGCTGCAGCAGATCACCAGCCGCCACGCCGAGGTGGACGTGGTGGTGATCACGGCCTGCGGCGAGCGCGCCGGCGAGGTCGTGGAGACCCTGCGCGAGTTTCCGAAGATCGTCGACCCCCGCACCGGCAAATCGCTCATGGAGCGCACGGTCATCATCTGCAACACGAGTTCCATGCCGGTGGCGGCGCGCGACGCCTCGGTCTACACCGGCGTCACCATCGCCGAGTACTACCGGCAGATGGGACTGAACGTCCTCCTGTTGGCCGACTCGACCTCCCGCTGGGCCCAGGCCATGCGCGAGATGTCCGGCCGCCTGGAGGAGATCCCGGGAGAGGAAGCCTTCCCCGCCTACCTGGAGTCGGTCATCGCCTCGTTCTACGAGCGCGCCGGAATGGTGAAGCTGTACGACGGCGGCTTGGGCTCGGTCACCATCGGCGGCACGGTGAGCCCGGCCGGCGGCAACTTCGAGGAGCCGGTCACCCAGAGCACGCTCAAGGTGGTGGGCGCCTTCCACGGCCTGTCGCGCGAGCGCTCGGACGCCCGCCGCTACCCCGCCATCAACCCGCTCGAGAGCTGGAGCAAGTACTCCGGCCCGGTGGCGCCCCGCAAGGTGGCGGCCGTCAAGGACATCCTGGTCCGCGGCAATGACGTGCTCCAGATGATGAAGGTGGTGGGCGAGGAGGGCACGAGCCTCGACGATTACATCACCTACCTCAAGAGCGAATTCTTCGACGCGGTTTACCTCCAGCAAAACGCCTTCGACCCGGTGGACGCGGCCACGGGGGCCGATCGCCAGCGGCGCATGTTCGACGTGCTCCTGGCCGTGCTCCTGGCTGATTTCGACGTGGCGGACAAGGAGAAGGCGCGCGTTCTCCTGAACCAGCTCAGGCAGAAGTTCCTCGACTGGAACGGCCGCGAGTGGAACTCGAAGGAATTCGCCGCCGAGGAAGCCGACATCCTCGCGGGGGTGCGCGCCGCGGCGCGCGATCAGGACGGGGCGGTCGAGGCGAAAATCAAGAAACTCGAAGGGTGACGGAAAACGTATGCGGAAAATCTACAGTAAAATCGAACAAATCGCGGGAAACGTCATCACGGTCAAGGCCGAGGGCATAAAGTACGGCGAGTTGGCCGAGGTCGCCTCACGCCACGGCTCGACCCTGGCCGAGGTCATCCGTCTGCAGGACGAGAACGTCTTCCTACAGGCCTTCTCCGGGAGCCGGGGCATCTCCACCGGGGACGAGGTCCGCTTTCTGGGCCGGCCCATGCAGGTCTCATTTTCCGAGAACCTCCTCGGCCGCATCTTCACCGGCGGCGGCGTCCCGCGCGACTCCGGGCCTTCGCTCACCGACAATATGATCGAAATCGGCGGGCCGGCGGTCAACCCGGCCAAACGCATCATCCCGCGGAACATGATCCGCACCGGCATTCCCATGATCGACGTGTTCAACTCGCTCGTCGTGTCGCAGAAACTCCCGATCTTCTCCGTCTCCGGGGAGCCCTACAACCAGGTCATGGCGCGCATCGCCATGCAGGCCGAGGTCGACGTCATCGTCCTGGGCGGCTGCGGCCTCAAGTACGACGACTACCTCTACTTCAAGGAAACCCTCGAGGAGGGCGGGGCCCTCTCCCGCTCGATCCTCTTCATCCACACCGCCGCCGATCCCGTGGTCGAGTGCCTGCAGGTGCCCGACCTCTGCCTGGCCGTGGCCGAGAACTTCGGTCTGCAGGGCAAGCGCGTGCTCGTCCTCCTCACGGACATGACCAACTTCGCGGACGCGCTCAAGGAGATCGCCATCACCATGGAGC
>CAZKOS010000218.1:0-4781 GCA_964554445.1 uncultured Spirochaetaceae bacterium
TCAACCCCTCTTCGCCAGCGCCTCGTACACCCGCTCGTACTTCTCGTGGATCATGCGCCGATCGAATTCGTTGAATTCCGCAAGCATCTCCTCGAGCTCGGCCGCGGTGAAGTACTTTTCGGTGCCGGGGAAGAACGCCTTGTCCTCCTTGGCGATGTGCCTGGGGTAGAAGGCGGTGAGAAACTGCAGCTTCTCGAGGATCACGGCCCGGCTCTCCTCCCGCCCGGCGAGGAAATCGGCGTTCGCCTTGACGAGCTCGCCCGTCGTCCGGCGCGCCGTTTTGTGCTCCTCGACGAGCTCGGCCATGGCGGCGGCGTCGGCTTGAGAGAGCGGCTTTTTCGCGAGCTCGCTGAAGAGGATGTCCTCCTCCTTGCCGTGGTGCGTGCGGTCGGCGTAGGTGCGGATGAAGTCGACCGCCGTGTCGATGAACACGGAATCGACGCGTCCCGAACGGACCCGCTCGCTCTCGCGTTCCACGAGCCCGAGCATCCTCTCGATGAGCCGATGTTCGATCATTAATTGACCGCGAGGTTTCATTTCAATCTCCTTTCGCGTTTATCTCCGCCGCTCCGGACGCGGCGGCTTGGGCTTTCTTTTTCCAGAACCGGTCGATGCGGATGATGAGGAGCCCCAGCAGCCCGAAGAACACGAGCATGGCCCCGATGATGGCGAGGACCGTCCAGATCGAGCCCGCCCCCTTCGGGGAGGGCCGGCCGGGATCGAGAAACCAGTAGGGAGCGAAGCGGTCGAGGGCGTACCTCGCCTCGGCGACGGCCGCGTAGGCGAGCGGGTAGATGAGCCAGAGGACGGTGTCGACGTAGCGGCTCTTTCCCTTTTCTTCGAAAAAAAGCCAGTTCAGGACCGTCAATAGCGGCGCTATATAATGGAGGCTCCATGACACCCAGGCCGCCGGGCCCGTGTGCTTGAAGGGACCGCCGAGCATAAAATTATAAACGAGGCAGGTGATGAGGATCCAGAGCACGGCGCCGTTGCGGATGAGCGTCCCCAGGCGCCTCTCCGGACGGTTCGCGAGAAGCCGATAGACGCCGTAGACGGCGACGGCCAGGACGATCAGGTTGCTCTGGTACGTGAAGAAAAAGAAGGTGTTGAAAAAACCGTAAGCGCTGTCCGCGCGGGCGAGCTCCGTGATCACCCCGCTCGCGATGACGAGGATGAGAAGGATTTTAAAGGCGATGTTGACCGTTCGAGCCGCGTGACCGGATCGCATGACAGACCTCCTTTTTCAGAACAACCTCGAATCTCCCGTACCCGCACAAAAAGTAGCACATACACCGTGTCATCCTTGGTGCGGAAAACCGGCGGTATATTCATACTTCCCTCATGCGGCAAGAAATTGACGGCCCATTATAAACCGTTTTGCTAAATAGTTCATCTTTTTTTTTCTTCGGAGGAAAAACATGGAGGCGTGAATCTTTGAAGCGAATGAAAAAAAGCCGGAGGAACCCATCGCCCGACTAGCAGGCTGTTGAAAAACCGAAAGCGGTTTTTCAACAGCTTCCATAGATGTAAACCAGAAATTGCCGGAACTCATTATTTAAGTTTTTTCATGGTTTACCGGCTTTTTTTACTTAATTCCTGACCCACAAAATAGACTCCGGCAATTTCATGAGCAGGTTGTTGAAAAAGCTCAACTTTTTCAACAACCTGCTAGAGGTCGTCGACCGGCGCCTCTCCCGCCAGCCACTTTTGTTCCGTGTCCTTCATGAAGCGCGTCGGCCAGCCCGCCTCCGCCTCGGCCGGGTCGACGCCGGCGAAGGCGAAGACGCCGTTCACGAGGTCACCGACCTTTTTCTTCGAGGGGGACTTGAGCAGTCTTCGGATCGAGCGTATGAATCCTTCCGGCTTTCGCGGCGCGCCCTCGAGCACCTTTAGAAACCATTTATGGTACGGGTAGAGGAGCTCATTGACGGCGAGAACGATCCGGCCGGAGAAAAGCACGACTTTGTGAAGGGCCAGGGTGAGAAGGTAGCGGTTGTCGCGCCGGGCGCCCTCCCCGAAATACCAGCGCCAGGCGAAGAGCTGGGCGGCGAAGCGCCGGATCCGCTCGTCCTTCTCCCCGACGGGAAACCGCGCGATCCGTTCGAGGAGGGCTTCGAGACCGTCCAGGCGCGAGAACAGGATCCGGTTCCCCTGAAAGGCGAAGCGCGCCGGGTCGCTCCCCCGCTCCGCCACCGCCTCCAGGAACGCGCGGTCGACGTACTTGCCGTCGACGTAGCCGCCCTCGTAGGTGCAGGGCGCGCGCGTCACGTAGTGGAGCTCGTTGTCGCGCCGCCGCCTGGCGAGCTCGTCGCCCGAAACGACGAGCGTGACGTCGATGTCGGCCTCCGGGCCCGCGAACCCGTGCGCGAGCGAGCCGCCGAGGACGAGGGCCAGAAGCGACGGATCGGGCTCGAGCTCCCCGACCAGGTTCGCGATCGATTGTTCGTGGTGTGGTTCCATACGCCGCCCGCTCCTTCCGCCCCGCATCGGCCGAAGACACGGCTGATTATAGCCGCCGGGGGCGATGATAAAAAGGGGGTGATGACTGCGGGGGGATAATCAAGGAGATATGTTTCCGCGCTGCCGGCGCGGCCGCGCGGAAGGCGGCCTGGGCCTGACGGCGATCCGATGCGGAATCACGAGCTCGTTATTTTTCCCTTTCGCCGCTCCCGAAACGCTTCTCGACGTCGAGCGCCATCGCCAGATGACGGACCTCATCGGCTTTGATTCCCTCCAGGACGCTCCGGGCCTCGCCGCCGGCGACGAGGCGCAGCAGCTCGTCCACGTTTTCTATCATCTGCCGCTCCAGGCGGGAAATCTGCTCAAAATACCCGAGAAAATCCTCGCGCTTAAACATCGGCGCCGCCTTCCAGAAGGCGCTGCCGGATTCCCCGCAGGGCCGCGGCGTGGTCATGGGAATCCCGGATGAGAATGTTCAGCGTCTCCTCGACTTCGGTCCGCTCCTTTTTCACGAGGCCGCTCCACTTCATGATCGCCTTCAGGTGCCGCGCGTACAGCCGGACGGCGTTCTCCTCGGTTTTCACGGCCCGATCGATTTTTTTAAGGAGCTCGTTTTCCATCGCCATCGGCGCCCTCCTCCGCTGTTTGGGGCAGCTTTATTTTCTTGTTGAAATGGAAAATGTTGAGATAGATGAACAAATTATACACCACCCAGACGTCGTTCATCACGAACGCGTGGTTGTGCTGGACGACGTACATGACGATCCCCTTGGCCAGGGCGACGACGCTTAAGACGATGAACGCCAGATACGGGAGAAGCATCGGGAACGGGAGGGTCATGTTCTTTCCCTTCGGCGTGATCGTAAAAATCTTTTTTTTGGAGAACAGGCCCCTGAGCGCGGCGGCCATCTGGAAGGGGACGCTCAAAAACGTGAGCATCACGCCGTGATAGATCTGGGAAAACGAGTACTTCCTGTCCTTCATGGTGAAGATGAAGAGGAGCTGGGTGATGAAAAAATACGGCAGGAAGGTGAGCAGGTACCAGAGCGAGTGGCCGACGAAGGGGGTGACGTCGAACAGGAGGTTGACGACGGGGGAGAGCGTGAGGATGAACATCGCCCAGCCGAGGAAATAATAGCTGGAAGACAGGAAATACTCGCGCCACTGGGTGAAGGAGAGTTTCCCCGGTCCCTTGAGGAAGTAGCGCGGGATCTTCTTGAACACGTTCGTGGTGCCGGCCGCCCAGCGCATCTGCTGTTTGAAGTACACGGGCAGCGTCTCCGGGCCCATCCCGAAAACCTCGGCGTGGTTGTAATAGTACGAATCCCACCCGTGGTAGTGGAGCTTGAGCGAGGTCGAAAAATCCTCGGTCACCGATTCCTCGTCGAACCCGCCGATCTCGGCGAGCGCCCGCCGGCGGAACACGACGTTCGTGCCGCAGCAGAACATGGAGCGGTTGAAGCCCTTGGCCTCGCAGATGATCTCGTAGAAGATCGCCTGCTGCATGCCGGCGGCCTTGGCGACCGGACCGACGTCGAGGTTGGTGTAGAACTGGGGCGTCTGCACGAACGCCAGTTTCCGCCGCTGCTCCAGGATCGGGACGACATGGAGCAGGAAATCCGGCATCGGGTTCTGATCGGCGTCGAAGATCGCCACGTAGGGATGGTCGATGGTCTTGAGGAAGTCGTTGATGATGCCGGCCTTGGCGCCGTGCCGCTTTTCCCGGCGAAACATCGTCATCGAATACTCGTCCGCGAGCTGGTCGGCCTCCCGCCGGTACCGTTCCTCGGTCGAATCGTCGAGGAAAAAGAGGTCCTTCGCCGGGTAGTTCAGGTTGCGCAGCGTCGTCACCGTCGGCTCCAGGACGTCCCGCGGCTCGTGCCTCGCGACGACGAGCACCGCCACGCGCGGGTGGGCGCCGGGAGCGAGGGCCGGCGGTTCCGGCGGCCGGGCGGCCCGCGCCCGCCGCGCAATCCTCCAGATCGTCAGGAAAAAGCCCGTGTTTTGGACGATGAGGAACAACTCGGCCAGCAAAAACACGCAGGCGTAACCGACGCCGACGGGCGAGAGCGGGGTGGTGACGAAGAATAGAATTCTGAAAAACGCGTACAGGACGATGTTGAGCATCCCCCATACGGCCAAAACCGATTGCCTTCCAGGCGTCAGAATCATGGGCAGCCTTTCTCCACGGGAAAAAGCGGGGAAAGTCGTTGCGTTTATTCATGTCCGGCCGCGCCGGTTCCGTTCCCACGGAGGAATCGAGCCCTCGCGGCCTGTCGCCGCCGGCCATCTCCCGTGGCCCATAATGTAACACCCGCGGC
>CAZKOS010000219.1:0-4744 GCA_964554445.1 uncultured Spirochaetaceae bacterium
TCGCAATCTACGCGGGAACAACAGTGTCTCTCCGGCTTAAATTTTTGAATCCTACCAGCCCGGGAATAAATAAGGAATCCAGGAAAAGAGAAGAGTTTAGGGGGAAGAAAGAAGTGAATAAGTACTGCTCATGGAAAAACACCGAACTCCCAGCGAATTATGAGAGATTCAAATATCTCTCCTTTTTCTTTTTTCTTCTTCCTGGTTTCCTGGCTTCCTTATCGAATTTCTTCTGTGGAGTTGCCGCGGGGCAGGTCCTGGGAAAATTTGAGTTATGGAGTGCCGGTGATACGGGCTATCTCCGGTACGTGCCGACCAGCTTCGCCTCGGCGAGGACGTGGCCCTTCATGGCGGCGAGGAGTTGCGGTTTGGCGGCGCCGGGAGGGAGACCGAGCGCGACGTCGAGCGCGTAGAGGGTGAAGACGTAGCGGTGCGTGCCCGAGGGCGGACTCGGGCCGCCGTAGCCGGTCTTGTGGAAATCGTTGATTCCCTGGCTCATGCCGGCGAAAGGCCCGCCCTGAGCGGAGTCGAAGGGCCCGGCGTTGGTCGGGACGCGCTCTTTCAGCTCGCGCGTTCCGGCGGAAATGCCGTAGATCACCCAGTGCACCCAGGTTTTTCCCGGCGCGTCCGGGTCGTCGACGATGAGGGCGAAGCTCTCGGTCGCGGCGGGCGGATCGGACCAGGCGAGGGGCGGGGAGACGTCGGCCCCGTCCGCGGTATAGCGGGCCGGGATCGGCGCGTTGGGGGCGAAGGCGGCGCTTTTCAGTGTCATGGTTGAGCCTCCTTTCCAAAGAGAGGATACGAAGAGCACGAAGGAAGGAGAAGGTCACGAAGGAAGGGAGGATAAAGCAAAGAAAAAATAAGGTTCATGATCTCTGTTTGTCGATCTCCTTTTTTATTGTTTCCTTCGTGTTCTTCGTTCTCTTCGTGCGTTCGCTTGAAACTTCGTTGCGAAAAACGTGTCCTCCCTCGTCAACCCCGCCGCGGGAAGAGCTCAGGAAGAGGCGGCCCGCGGTCCCGGTTCCTCGGATGCGGCCAGGAGCTTATCCCAGTTCTTGACGAGCGCGTCCCAGCGCTTCTGCAGGTAGCGCTTGAACTCGTACTCCTCGTGATAATCCTTGGCGAGCTCCTCGACGGCCGAGGTCACGCTGCCGAAGAGCCGCTCGATCTCCTTGAGGAGGACGCGGCCGGACGCGAGCGAGGCGGGCGCCGCGTACGAGGGGGTGAACATCGATTCCTTGAGGTTGGTGATCGGGTCGACGCCGCCGGGTTTTCCGGGCCGGTCGGCGCCCGGTGCGGCGGCTCCGGTCCCGGAGGCCGCTCCCGCCTTGGCCGCGCCGGATTTCAGGAGGTGGTTGAAATTGACCTTCACTTCCTGCGCGGTATAGGCGGCGATCGCCCCCTTGCCCTTGATGTCGATTTTTCCGAGCGGCGTGCATTTGACGTAATTCTGGATCTCGTTGTAGGTGCCGAGGGTGAGCTGGACGTCGCCGGGATTGGCGCTGGTCATCATGCGCGAGGCGACGTTGACCACGTCTCCGTAGATGTCGTTCTGCTTGCGGATCACCTGCCCGGTATTGAGGCCGATGCGCAGGTGGAACCGCTCGTCCTCCGTCTTGTACTGGTTGTATTCGCGCACCTTCTTCTGCACGCTGAGCGCCGCCAGAACGGCATTGAGCGGATGTTTGAAGGCGGCCATCACCCCGTCGCCCAGGGTCTTGATGACCTGGCCGCGGAATTCCTGGATGGCGCGGAAAACGATGCCCTCGAAGGAACGGATGACGTTGATGATGGCGGTGGTGTTGACCCGCGAGGTCTTCTCCGTGTAGCCCGCCATGTCGCAGAAGAAGACGGTGAGGATCTGGGCGTTTTCCCGCTTGAATTTGAACTCCTCCTTCGCCGCCTGCACCAGACCGGCGCCTTCCCCGGACGCAACGGGGCCCGTGACTTTGACCGCCTTGCCCTGCTGCCGGTTGAGGCAGTCGAGGAGCACGTTGCGAAGCTCCTCGGCGAAATCGCCCTTGGCCGTCTCCCCGAGAAGATCGCGGAGCGTGTGCTGGAGGGCGGCGTCCTCCGCGCCGACCTCGCCGAACAGGAAGCGGGCCGTCTCGTGCGAGAGCGGGCGCGGCAGGCGCGCGAGAAGCGAGGGCAGCCGGGAGCGGTTCTCACCCTTGAAGTAGTCGCCGAAAACCTGGATGGCGTAATCGTCCTTGAGGGAAAGGAGGGCGACGAGCGCTTCCTGCTTGATCTCCTCGTTTCCGTCCTCGAGGAGGAGATAGTACCGGTTGACGAGCACTTCACGCGGGAGGTTGGGATCGCGGCGGGCGATTTCGCGGAGCGAGCGCACGGCGAGGAGCCGCACCGGCGTTTCGCGGCGGTCGAGAAGACCGAGCATCGCCTGGAAAATGCCCGAGTCGCCGTTGGCGACGATGAGTTGTTCGAGCCGCTCCTTGAGCCGCTGCTCCCCCGAGGGAATGAAGAACGCCTTGACGAGAGAGGGCAGGGCGCTCCTCGCCTGCTTCTGGCCGTAGCCGGCGAGCGTGTCGAGCGCGCACAGCTTGACGTCGTCGCCCGCCTCGGGCTTGAGCAGCACTTCGGCGAGCTCCTTCGCGAAAACGGGCGGGGCGATGAAGCGGAGACCGCGCGCGTACCCCCTGAGGCTGGGCAGGCCGTCGAGCGGACGGGCGAAGTGGTCCGGCGCCCGGTCGACGGTGGGCTTGTCGTAGAGCTGGCACAGGCTGACGATGGTCGTCTCCTCCAGGTAGCCGATGCGTTCGGCGCGCGCGAATTCGAGGATCTTCTGGAGGCTCTTGATCACGGTCTTGATGCCGAGCAGCCCGGCCAGGCGCACGAACCGGTTGAGCCGGCGGATGAGAAAAGGCCGGTTCAGGTCGACGTTGGAAAGCATGCTCGCCGTTTTCATCCGCTCGGCCGTCTTGTTCGGATTGAAGAGCGGCAGGCAGGCCTTGAACTGGTTTTTCTCCTCTTCGGAGGCTTCCACCATGACCCGCCGGAAGCTCTCGATGAGATCGCTTTCCCCCTGGGTCTTGTAGCCCTTGAAGTAGTGCTGCAGGTCGTCGAAGAGCAGGGGCGGCGCGTACTGTTCCACGAGCCGGGCGAAGATGAGCGAGAGAAGCGCCTCCTTCTGGGCCACGCCGCTCAGGGACAGGTAGTTCTTCTTGATCTTCCCATAGATGGCCTCGAGGTGGGCGACCGTGATCGTCACGAGCTCATTGACGGCGTAGGGGGTCTTGTCGCGGATGACGGCGACGATTTTTTCCAGGTTATTACCGGTCAGCCGCTCGCTGTCCCGGTTCAGGTAGGGGACGATGAGGAGCATCTTGAACACGCGCATGGGCTGGGCGATCTCCTCTTCGCAGACTTCGAGCGCCTTGAGGAAATAGGGGGTCGCCGCCTTCGTCTTCCCGGTGAGGGCGCCGATGACCGTTTTCTGGTCGGGCTGCCTGTTGAAGAGAAAATAGCCGGAGAGAAAATGGCCCAGGCTTTCCGGGTCGAGGGTTTTGAGAAAGTCGGGTTTGAATTCGAAAATTCCGACCGCGTCCGCCGCGCTCAAGGTACAGGCCTTGATGATCAGATTTTTCCGCACCTTGGGCGGCCCGCTTATGATGAGCGACTCGACCAGGTCGATCTGGCGCGCGGCGATGAGCCCGTCCGAGGCGACCACGCGCAGGTCTTCGTCCTCCTGGGGGTCGGCGGCGACGTTCCGCACGAGCGTCCGGAACGCCTCGTTGCCCAGACCGATGGCGGTGAGGGTGCGCAGGATCTCAATCCGCAGTTCCTTTTGCGGGAAGAGGCTGAAGTACTTGATCAGCGCGGGGACGGAGGAAGGTGCCCGGATCGCGGCCAGGGCCTTGATCCCGGCGATCTTCTGTTCCGGTTTCCCCTTCTCGATCATTTTGTAGAGGTGCGGGACCGCGTACTCGTTGGCGAGCGCGGCCGAGGACTCGATCGCGGTCAGGCTGACGTCGAGGTCGGAGTTGTAGAATTCCTTGGTGAAGTGAAGGAAGACTTCCTCGTCGTAAAAGGACTTGAGGAGCCGAAGAATGGTGACGAGCGCTTCTTTGCCCAGCTTCTGCTCAGTATTCGGCATGGAACATCCGATTCGAATGACGGCTATGGATCATACGCAGCAATGGTAAGCCAAAGAAATGGCGATGTCAACTCGGACGCTTCGCGCCCGTGCGGGCGGGGCCCCTCAGCCGGGCAATACCCGCAAAGCTGCGCTTCGTCGGGTATTCCCGATTATCATTCTTTGTCATACCGAGATTTATGCAAATTTCGGTATGACAAATCAAAAACGAGTGAGTATATATGCCAACTGCCGTCGGCGAGCCTCGCTGGGGGGGGACGGATTCGGTGGAACCGAGACGGCCCGACGCCGCAGCCGTGGCGAGTTCCCCTTGTGGAGTGCATGACTTGCGGGCGGCTGGCGCCGGATCTACTTTCCGGATCGCCTCTATGCAACCTCCGGTGCGTGATAGGCTTTCTTTCCCTGTTTTGAAAAGTCTTTCTCTTTTAGAGGGATCGGGATGCCTCCACCAGTGAGGGGAGACGTCCGGTGCCCTGCGAAGGAAACTCATCTCGCAAGCGCACGCAATGCTTCGACTCGCAACAGCAGGTGATAAAGTAGATAAGCACGACCACCCCGGCGTCAGCCGGCCGTATTGGAAGGCTCCCCCCGCCGCGGCTCCGCGGGCCGGAACAGCATGATTGCCATTCTTCT
>CAZKOS010000220.1:0-2048 GCA_964554445.1 uncultured Spirochaetaceae bacterium
CTGCGCGTCTCCGGCTATTCGGCCGTCGCGGAGGAGATCGCGCTCCCGGGCCCGGCGAACGTGATGACCGTCTATTCGTGCAGGCGATAGGGCCTCTTTCTATTTCATGGCGAAGAGCGACGGGGGCATCGGGGCTCCCGGCATTGACGGGAAACTGAAATCGGAATACTTCGCCCGGGAATCGGGCGGTAAGTTGAAGCCCTTCACCGTCCGGGTGAAGGCGATGAAGACGCTTGACGACGTGTTCAAGCTCGTCGCTTATAAAATTTCATTATTGTAAGGGAGGTGGCCGCATGATCCTCTTCATTTGTCGCGGCAACGTGGCGCGGAGCCAGTTCGCGGAGGCTTTGGCGCGCCGGGCCGGGCTGGCCGACGTGGAGTCCGCCGGCGCCGAGGTGAAACCGGAAAAAGAAGGCCGCCGGCTCGCGGACGACGGGCCCTTCGCGGTCAACGCCGTCTCGTGCTTCAAGGCCGTAACCGGGATCGATCTTTCGGACAACCGCCGCCGGGCGGTGACGCCTGAGTCGGCGGCGAAAGCGGACAAGATCGTTTCATTGGTGGACAAGGAAACCCTGCCGGATTTCGTCCGGGCGCACGAATCGAAGATCGAATACTGGCCGATCGCCGATCCGCACGATTACGACGTGGCCGGGTACACGGTCGTCATCGAGGAAATGGAATCGAGAGTGGCGGGGTTGACGGCCGCCCAAAGGCGGACACCCCCGGGGAAGGGGGGCGGGGAATGAGAATGAAGCTCGCGGCGTGGGCGTTGTGCATCGGCCTCGGATCCGTCTTCGCCTTGTGCGCCGACGACGTCGTTTTCACCCGGGCCAACCTCACGGCGGCCATTGAAAACAGCCGGAGCGGGGCGGGGCCGGACGTCATCGGCTGGTCGAAGAAGGGGAGGATGGCCTACGTGGATTACGTCCAAGCCCCCGAGCCGGACGGCCGGGCGGACGTGTCCGTGGGAGTCATCGACCTCGTCACCGATACCGTGATCTATCGCCGGCTGTGCGGGCGGGTGGACGGCGGTCTTGCGGACGGACTGGCCCTCAACGGCCCAGTGGTCGGAGCCGCCGCGGCCCGGCTCAACAGGCTCGCGGTGTACTACGCGCCCACGGCGAAGCGGCGTTTTCCCGTCATCCTGGAAGACGAGGTCGTCACGCTCGCGATCACGGAAGAGCCGGCGGGGGGAGCGGCGGGAAAAAGCACGTTCACGCTCGCCTGGACCAGGGAGCGCGCCAAACTGACCAAGCGCTTCCGGACGACGCTGACCGGTCCCTGCGCGATCGGGGACGAGGAGGGCGGCGTCTGGTATTACCGGAGCCCGTACGAGGACCGCATCGCCGTCGCCTACCACGCCGGCACCTACCGGATCGGCGACGCGATCGTCAGGCGCGGCGACAACGGGTTCATCGGCTGCAACCTGGGAGTCGGGTTCAAGTAGGCGCAGCCGGCAATGGGAAAGCGAGGAGTGAATATGCGGATGAAAGCCCGGCGGGCTCTCGGCGCGGCCGTCGTCCTGCTGGCCGCCTGCGCCGGGGCGAAAAACACCGTCGACAGCAACGATCTGCCCGAAGCGCGGCGGGTCGAAACCCTGGCGAAATACATGACCCTCAAGTCCGCGGTGAACGAAGCCGCCTACCGCCTGTTCAACGTCAACCTGGACGGGCGCGGCGTTCCCGGCGCCTCGAGCGCGGATTACATGATCTGTCTCACCGTCGCCCCGGGCGACGTCGAGAAGTGGACGAAGGGGCGGGAGAGCGAAATCGCCCCGGCCCCTCTCCCGCTCGACTGGACGGCGGCCGTTCTCGACCGGGCCGCCCGGGAAAAACTCTCGGCGCTCGCCTTCGTCGTCTACCGTGATGAGAAGGCGGGGTATACCTATACGATGTGGGTGAACCGGGAGCGCGGCGTCATCCTCATCCGGTACATCGTCCGCTAGCGGAACGTCTCCCGGCGCGGCGCTCTCATCGCTTTCCTTCACGTCCGTAACCGGACCGCCCGGCGGCGCGCGCCGCGTTCGAAAGTCATTGCCGGCCGCATCC
>CAZKOS010000220.1:2148-3518 GCA_964554445.1 uncultured Spirochaetaceae bacterium
GGGCCTGGCCGGCTTCATCGTCCTGGCCGCCGTCGACCTGGCCATTTTCGTGTTCCTGAAGGTGAAGCCGCCGCCGGAAACCGCGCCCGTTCCGGGCCGTGCGCCTTCCGCCCCGTAACCGCCTTCGTTTTTTTAGTAATTTTCCTCCGGTTGTCCTATCATTGAATGGAGGCCGGGAGTTTGACGGGCTGAGGAAATTTTGCGGGAAGATCGCGAAATTTCATCCCGGCAAACTCCCACTGGAGCGCATTTCGAAGTCCTGACTTTGAGGTGCGGCCGTTTCGAAGCCGAGCCCGACAGGCTCCCCGGGTCCTCGGGACGGGCGGTCTCGGCGGTTCGCGCGCCGGGAAAGCGGGGGGTATGGCCAGGCTGAAATACGCGCTCTATTATCTCGACCGCAAGCTCGAGCTCGAGCGCGGGAAATCCTACACCGTCGGCCGGAGCCCGGCCAATGACGTCGTGCTGCCGGGCCTCACCGTGTCGCGCCGGCACGCCGCCGTCTCCTGGCGGTCGGAGGGCTTCGTCGTCGAGGACACGCACAGCGCCAACGGCCTCCTCGTCAACGGGCGGCGCCTGAAAACGGCCGCCCTCGCCGACGGCGACCAGATCGCCATCGGCACCTGCTACCTGGTCTTCCGCGAATTCGCCGGGCGCAATGGGAAGGAGGCCGATTTCGACCGCGCCCTCTCGGACACCCTCTGCATCGAGCACCAGATGGCCGAGCTCCTGCAGGCCATCGGCGACTCGAAGATCCGCACCCGGCTCTTCGCGCTCAAGCGCAGCGTCGACCGGGCGCGGCTCCGGCTCGATTTTCTGGCCAACCGCGACCGGCTCACCCGGCTCTACAACCGGCGCTACTTCGACGAGGAGCTCGACCGGGAGCTCGAGCGCGCCCGCCGCTACCGGCACCCGCTCTCGCTCTTCATGCTCGACCTCGACCGGTTCAAAGACGTGAACGACGAGTACGGCCACCGCAAGGGCGACCAGGTGCTCGCCGCCGTCGCCGCCATCGTCCGCGCGAAAACGCGCCGCAACGACATGGCCGTGCGCTACGGGGGCGAGGAGATCGCGGTCGTGATCCCGCAGCTCGACCGGGAGCACGCGGCGGCCGCGGCGGAGAAGCTGCGCGCGCTCATCGAGCGCGAGGCGCCGCTGCGCACGGGGCTGCCGGTGACGGCCTCGATCGGCGTGGCCTTCTTCCACCCGTCGGACACGGCCGGCGAGCTGGTCGGCCGGGCGGACGAGGCGATGTACATGGCGAAAAAACGCGGGCGCAACCGGGTGGTCCTCAACGTGCGGAGGAAAAAGAAAAACGATGAAAAGCCCTGAGTCCCGGCCGCGGGCGGGCGAAGAGTTGGGCCGGGGGGCGG
>CAZKOS010000220.1:3618-4734 GCA_964554445.1 uncultured Spirochaetaceae bacterium
CCGGGCCGCCCTCGTCGCCCTCGTCCCCGTGTGCCTGGGCCCGCTCGTCGTCCTGGGCGTGTACCTCCTCTTCCGGTTCGGCGCGGCATGGAGTTGAAAAAGCCGGGTTTTTTCGGCACCATGAGAAACAACCGCCGACCTGGCCTTATGCGAAGAAAGGGTGATGGGAACGATGCCGAAAAACGAAGCGAACAAACCGATCCGCCTGGCGCGGGCCGGGCAGGCCGGATACAGTTGGGGAGTCGCCGGCTTTATTCTGAGCCTCATGGTCGCGTTGCTCATCGCCTTTCTGTTCGTATTCCTGGCGCTGGGCGGCCTGGGGGGCGGCGCGGGATCGGCCTACGCCGGCATGGCGGCGCTCTTCATCGGCGGTCTCATTTTCCTGGGAACGGTCTTTTTCCTCGGCCTGTTTTTTCTCATTTTCTTTCTGGCCACCGGCCGCCGGAAAGCCCTCGCCGTCGCCGTCGGACAGGTCGTCCTTGCCGGCGTGCTGATCGTGATCTTTCTGGTGTATATCGCGAGTTGATTTTTCCGCCGGCAAGTCTGATTGTGGGGAGGACACCCCTCGGCAAGCTCGGGGCAGGCTCCGAACACGAAGGGGGAGGAAGATGGAGGGCGATGTGAAGACGATGTTCAAGTACAAGCAGAAATACGCTTTGAGATTGATCCTGCTGCTCGTCTGCGGGCTGTTCGCTCTGGCGCTCTTCGCGAGCGGGCGGACCGACGGGGCATTGGTTGTCGGGATCATCTTCGTCTTTTTTCAAGCGCTGATCCTGATTCATTATCTCAGTAAGCGGTTGGCGGTGGACGATGAAGGCATCGCCTTGCTCGCCTTCTGGAAGGTGCCGGTGTACAAGGTTCCCTGGGAGAAGACGGTGGAGGCGTCCGCGACTTCCGTGGGCCCTTCGGGCTACCCCCGCAATGCAATGGAATCCCTCGCCCCTTTCGCCGGCGTCAAATGGTTGGCGGGCCGGACAGGGTCTTATATGCTTAAAGTCATCGTCAAAAATGAAGAACCCATATCAATCGACATCAATGCCCTGAAAGACGGATCGGCTTTGCCCGATATCGTCCGCCCGCGAGTCAGGTTCGTTCAACCGCCGCGGAAGTGACGGG
>CAZKOS010000221.1:0-4690 GCA_964554445.1 uncultured Spirochaetaceae bacterium
AAGGCTTGAATGACGGTTTCGCTCAGGATGACACCCTCTTTCCCTCATTCGCGCCATACATGTCTTCCGCCCCTCCGTCTCCAAGCCCGCTTCGCGCAAACATCACTGCCGGTAACGGCTTTTCTCCGTGCGGAGATCCTTCACGAAACGATCGCACGTACGAAGGCTTGAATGACGGTTTCGCTCAGGATGACACCCTCTTTCCCTCATTCGCGCCCATTCGCGCCATACATATTTTCCTCCCCTCTCCCGGCATAAAAACCGATTTGTTTCCCCGTTTCGCTTCCCCAACTCGTCCTCTTTTGTTAAGTTTATGGCAGGAATTTCCAGCATTCTCGTGTAAGGGAGTATTTTTCGTGGCCGAACTTTCACAATTGGGCATCATCGGCAACTGCCGGAGCGCCGCTTTGGTATCGCACGCGGGGGAAGTCGTCTGGGCCTGCCTGCCCGACTTCGATTCGCCCTCCGTCTTCGCCAAGCTCATCGACGGGGAAAAGGGCGGGGAGCTGACCGTCGTCCCCGAAGAGCCCGCCCGGATCGAGCAGGAATACCTTGAAAACACCAATGTCCTGCGGACCCACTTCAGGACGCCGGCGGGCGCCTTCGAGCTCTTCGATTTCATGCCCGTCTACGCGGTCGACGCGAAGACGTACAACCGGGCGCCGGAGCTCTACCGCCTGCTGCGCCCGCTCGAAGGCAAGCCGCTCGTCCGCATCCGTTATCGTCCGCGGCTGAACTACGGCGCCGTCGACACGCGCACCGATTCGCACGGCGGGTATCTGAAGAGCGCCACGACGCGCGGCGAGTACCATTCGGTCTACTGCTACACCAATGCTCCCTTCGCCGCGGTGCTCGAGGAGAGCCCGTTCCCCCTCGACGGGCCCTGCTACTTCATCGTCAGCTACCACCAGAAACTCGGGCGGGTGGACGTGGGGAGCGCCTTTACGGAGCTGGAGAGAACCAAAACCTACTGGCTCAACTGGGTGGGCCGCACCTCGACCTACGCCCTCTACCAGAAGGAGATCGTGCGCAGCGCCCTGACCCTCAAGCTCCTCACCTACGGCAAGACGGGCGCGGTCATCGCCGCCGCCACCACCTCGATTCCCGAGTACCCGGGCGATTCGCGGAACTGGGACTACCGGTACTGCTGGATCAGGGACTCGGCCATGATCCTGCAGACCCTGCGCGAGCTCCGCCACGGGAACACCGCGCGGCAGTTCCTGCGCTTCCTGCTCGACACCATCATCCGCAAGGCGGACACGCTCCAGATCCTCTATTCCATCCGGGGTGAAAAGGACCTGCCGGAGCGGCGCCTGCCCCACCTCGCCGGGTACAAACGATCGAAACCGGTGCGCATCGGCAATGACGCCTACCGGCAGAAACAAAACGACGTGTACGGCGTGTTGATGGACCTCATTCACGCCAATTTCGTCCATTTTCCGACTTCGCTGCCCGAGAGCGAGGAGCTGTGGACGACGGTGCGCTACATTATCAGGACGGTGGAGGGGAACTGGCGCCGGCCCGACCGCGGCGTGTGGGAGATGCGCACCCGGCCCAGGCATTTCGTCTTCTCCAAGGTCCTCTCCTGGGTGGCGGTCGATCGCGGCCTGGCGCTGGCGAAGCTTCTGGAGCGCGAAGAATTCATTCCGGCCTGGAGCGCCCTGCGCGAGGAGATCCGGAACGACGTGGAGACGCACGGCTGGAACGAGGCGAAGGGCGCGTACACCCAATCCTACGGATCCGCCGATCTCGACGCTTCGCTCCTCCTGCTCGAGCGCGTCGGGTTCTGCGCGGCGGACTCGCCCCGCTGGATGAGCACGGTCCGCGCGGTCGAGGCGGAGCTCAGCCGCGACGGCCTTCTCTATCGGTACCGGAACAAGGACGATTACGGCGTGCCCCGTTCCGCCTTCCTCATCTGTTCGTTCTGGATGGCGGACGCGCTTTTCAGGATCGGCGAGCGGGAACGGGCCAGGGCCCTCTTCGAGCGCCTGCTCTCCTGCGCCAACCGGCTCGGGCTCTTCAGCGAGGACATCGATTTCGAGACGCACGAATTGTACGGTAATTTTCCCCAGGGGTATTCCCATCTGGCGTTGATCAACACCGCCGTCCTCCTGAACGAGGGGCGGCAGAGATCGGGATTCAGCTACCGCAGCCCCTGAAGGAGTTCTGAAGCCTGCGGATCATCACGTGAATATGGGGAGGCGCACATGCGTTTATTAATCGTTTCCAACCGGCTGCCGGTGACCGTCACCGAAGAGAACGGCGAGCTCGTCTTCAACGCCTCGAGCGGCGGACTCGTGTCGGGCTTGAGCGCCTACCTCGATGCCCAACCGGACATCGAGCACCTGTGGCTGGGGTGGCCGGGGAGCGGCAGTTTCTCGGACGAGAACCGCCTGCGCGCGGAGCTCCGCGCGCGCTACCAGGCGGTGCCGATCCTGCTGGACGACGCGACGGCCGACTCGTTCTATAACGGGTTCTGCAACAATACGATCTGGCCGCTCTTCCATTATTTCCCCACGCTCACGGTTTACGACGAGGCGATGTGGGAAAACTACAAGCAGGTGAACGCCGTGTTCGCCGAGGCGATCGGCGCCGAGCTGCGGCCCGACGACGTCCTCTGGATCCACGATTACCACCTGATGCTCCTGCCGGGCCTCGTCCGCCGGAAGGTGCCCACCCTTCCCATCGGCTTCTTCCTCCACATCCCCTTTCCCTCCTACGAGATTTTCCGGCTCCTCCCGCGCCGCTGGGGCGGCGAATTGCTGCGCGGCCTGATCGAGGCGGACCTCATCGGCTTCCACATCGCCGATTATACGCGGCACTTTTTCCGGTGCATCCTCCGCCGTCTCGGCCTCCATCACAACCTGGGGGTGATCACCCTCGAGCACCGGCTCACCAAGGCCGGCGCGTTTCCGATGGGGATCGACTTCGACAAGTACTATGACGCCTTCGACAACCGCGAGGTGAAAAAGGAGCGGTCGAGCTTCCGGCAGCAGGTCGGGGACCTCAAGGTCATCTTTTCGGTCGACCGCCAGGATTACACGAAAGGCATCCTCAACCGCCTTGAGGGATATGAGTTCTTCCTGCAGAACAACCCGGCCTGGCACCACAAGGTCGTATTATTCATGATCATCGTTCCCTCCCGCACGGAGGTCGACCAGTACCAGAAGGCGCGCGAGGTGATCAATCAGACCGTCGGCCGCATCAACGGCGACTTCGGCGACCTCCACTGGACGCCGGTCGTGTTCCAATACAGGGCGATTTCCTTCGAGCAGCTGGCCGCGCTCTACAACGTGAGCGACGCCGGCCTGGTCACCCCCCTGCGCGACGGCATGAACCTGGTGGCCAAGGAGTACGTCGCGTCACAGCGCGAGAAGCGCGGCGTCCTCATCCTGAGCGAAATGGCGGGGGCCGCCATGGAACTGGGGGAGGCCCTCGTCATCAACCCCAACCACCGCGAGGAGATCGCCGAGGCCATCAAGACGGCGCTCGAGATGCCGCCCGCCGAGCAGGCCCGCCGGGCCGAGGCGATGCAGGAGCGGCTGCGCAAGTACGACGTGAAGAAATGGGCGGCCGATTTCCTGGGGGAGCTCGAGCGTTTCCGGGAGGAGGCGAGCCGCTACGGCACCACCCCGCTCGAGGGCCTCGCCCTGGAGCGGCTGCGCGATTGCTTCGCGAGCGCCCGGAAGAGCATCGTGTTCCTCGATTACGACGGGACCCTGGTGCCCTTCGCCCGGACGCCCGGCGAGGCGGCGCCGGGCCGGAAAGTCCTCCGGCTTTTCCGCGCCCTCTCCGAGGCTCCCAACGTCAAGACGGTCATCATCAGCGGCCGGAATCGCGAGGACCTGGAACGCTGGTACGGGCGCTTTGACGTGACCCTGGTGGCCGAGCACGGCGTGTGGATGAGGGAGCCGGGCTCGGGCTGGCGGATGCCGCGGATTCTCAATAACGAATGGAAACCCGTCATCCGCCGGATGCTCGAGCGCTACTGCGACCTCCTGCCGGGATCGTTTATCGAGGAGAAGGCCTACAGCCTGGCCTGGCATTTCAGGAATTCCGACCCGACCATGAGCGGACCGAGGGTGAAGGAGTTCGTCGACGACATGGTCCAATACACGGCCCAGAACGAGATCGAGGTGCTCATGGGGCACAGCGTGGCGGAGGTGAAATGCTCCGGCGTCAACAAGGGAATGGCCGCCCGGGCGCTCCTGGCCGCGGGCGAATACGATTTCATCATGGCGGCCGGGGACGACGAAACCGATGAAGCCCTCTTCCGGGCGATGCCCCCGGAGGCGTTCAGCATCAAGATCGGCGCCAGGAAATCGTTCGCGGACTACACCCTCGCGTCCAGCGCCGAGCTCGTCGCGCTGCTCGAGGAGCTGTTCGATGTGCAGAAGGGCATTATCGACAGCGTGCTCGGGCTGTTCCGCAAGAAGCCGAACGGCGCCCGCCGCTGAGCCTGCCGGCGAGCCTCGCCGGGGGGTCTTTTTTTTCAACTGCCGCTGTAATGTAGAGATTCAATTGTTCTTACGAGAAGTATTTCTCCTTCGGAAGGTACGGGAGGACTCCACCAGCCCCGCCCGCGTGCCTCGGCGTCTATGCCTGGCCGCGGGAATGTGCTTTATGGACTATCTCTATGCTGAAAACCAAATGGTTTTCAGCATTTCCAATCATAATGGTTTTCTATTTC
>CAZKOS010000222.1:0-4669 GCA_964554445.1 uncultured Spirochaetaceae bacterium
TCTTCTCTCGAGTGAGCGGGTGTCGACGGTGCTTTTCGTGGATTCGAACTTTTTGCAGACCAGGCCTCAACTGGGAGATACGACCCTGCAGGTCCAGAATTCGGACGCGTCCGGTTTCGACGCGGCGGCGACCCTTCAAATCCTCACCGCGAACGGCCTTGCGGATTGCCTCCAGGCGCGTCTGTTCGCCGCGGGCTCTCCCTGCCGGATGTGGGACATCAATGAACTCGTGAATGTCGAGGCCGTCAGGAATTTGGTCCGATAGTATATTGACTGCCCCCAAGATTGCGATGAAGTCGGATAACATGTGGTCAGCGCCGGAAAATACCCGAATCGGTCGGGTTGATCGGACTGGGATCTCCGATCCGGCCGCTGTCGCAATCTTGGGGGCACTCAAAATATACGACCGTTTTTGTCATGAGGGGGTATTTTTTCCGTGATGACAAGTGATTTCGAGTATAGCAATGAATAATGCACTTTTAACGTGCATGAACAGTGACTGGACATTGATCATGCATAAAAAATAGTCATTGTTGCCGTTTGTGACTGCGCTTCGAAAGGCAATCCCGTATCGGATCATGACGTCGGGAACAGCGAGAGGGAAGAGATTGGTTTCAATCGATCTGTATTGTGTAAAAAAACGATTCGTATGGCTATCTTCATCGTTTTATCGGCGGAATCGGCTAATTGGCACGGAATATGCTTGAAATATCAACCAATACTATCACTTCTCAATTTCGGGATAGAATAAGGAGACAGGTATGGAAAAGGTGATTGATTTCACCAAAAATCCGGTGACGGAAATCTACGGCATGCACTGCTTTTCCGATGCGATCATGCGGGAACGGCTTCCCAAGAACTATTATCGCGTTCTGAAGGACGTCCAGGCGGGCAAGGCCGAGCTCACCGCCGAAGTGGCGGACGTGGTGGCCATGGCCATGAAGGATTGGGCCATCGAGAAGGGCGCCACCCATTTCACCCACTGGTTTCAGCCCCTCACCGGGCTCACCGCCGAAAAACACGACTCTTTCATTTCTCCGACCAAGGACGGCCGGGTGATCATGGAGTTTTCGGGCAAGGAGCTCATCAAGGGCGAGCCCGACGCCTCGTCGTTCCCCTCGGGCGGCCTGCGCTCCACCTTCGAGGCGCGCGGCTACACGGCCTGGGACGTCACCTCGCCGGCCTTCCTCAAGGAGGACACCACCGGCGTCACCTTGTACATCCCCACCGCCTTCATCTCCTTTACCGGCGAGGCGCTGGACAAGAAAGTCCCCCTCCTGCGCTCCATGGAGGCCGTCTCCCGGCAGGCCCTGCGCGTGCTGCGCAAGCTCGGCAACGAGAGCTCCACGCACGTCTTCGCCACCGTCGGTCCGGAGCAGGAGTACTTCCTGGTCGACCGCGAGTACTTCGACCGGCGGATGGACCTGATGCTCGCCGGGAGGACGCTCTTCGGTTCGGCCCCCGCCAAGGGCCAGGAGCTCGAGGATCAGTACTTCGGCACGATCAAGGACCGCGCCGCCGCCTTCATGCGCGAGCTCAACTTCGAGCTCTGGAAGCTCGGCGTCTCGGCCAAGACCCAGCACAACGAGGTGGCGCCCAACCAGTTCGAGATCGCCCCGATCTTCGACGTGGCCAACGTGGCCGCCGACCGCAACCAGCTCGTCATGGAGACCATGCAGAAAGTGGCCGGCCGCCACAACCTCGCCGCCCTCCTGCACGAGAAACCCTTCGCCGGCGTGAACGGCTCGGGCAAGCACAACAACTGGTCGCTCGCCACCGACGACGGCATCAATCTCCTCGAGCCCGGCGCGAGCCCGCACGAGAACGCGCAATTCCTGCTTTTCCTGTGCGCCGTTCTCAAGGCGGTCGACATGTACGCGGGGCTCCTGCGGGTCTCCACCGCCAACACCGGCAATGACCACCGGTTGGGCGCGAACGAGGCGCCGCCGGCCGTCATCTCGGTCTTCCTCGGCGAGCAGCTCGAGGAGATCCTCTCCTGCCTGACCGCGGGCAAGCCGGTGAAAAACGCCCAGGGCCAGAAGCTCGAGCTCGGCGTCAACGCCCTGCCCAAGCTCCCCAAGGACCTCACCGACCGCAACCGGACCTCGCCCTTCGCCTTCACCGGCAACAAGTTCGAGTTCCGCATGGTGTCGTCGGCCCAGTCCATCGCGGAGCCGATCACGATGCTCAACGCCGTCGTGGCCGAAACCCTCTCGGAGATCGCCGATCAGCTCGAGAAATCGAAGGATTTGAACAAGACGATTTCGGACATCGTCTGCTCGACCTACCAGAAGCACAAGCGGGTCATCTTCAACGGCAATAACTACGCGCCCGACTGGCCGGCCGAGGCCGAGAAGCGCGGCCTGCCCAACCTGCCCTCCTGCGTGGAGGCCCTGCCTGAGCTTCTTAAAAAGGAGAACGTGGCCCTTCTCGAGAAGCACAAGGTGTACAGCCATGTCGAGCTCGAGTCCCGCTACGAGGTCGCCCTTGAGCGCTACGCCAAGGACATCAACATCGAGGCCCAGCTCATGATCTCCTTGACGTCGCGGGACATCCTCCCGGCCGCCGTCGACTACGCGCGGGAGCTGGCGCTCACGATTGCGGAGATGAAGAAAGTCTCACCCAATGCTTCCACCGCGGGTCTGGAAAGCGTATTGGCGTCGGTCTCCGATTCCGTCGACAAGCTCCTCGCCTGTAAGGCGACCCTGGAAAAAGAGCTCGCCGCCGCGCCCAAGGCCGGCGACGCCACCGCCCAGGGGAAGGCCTTCCGCGAAAAGGTCGTACCCGCCATGGCCTGCCTGCGCGAGCCCGCGGACGCCCTCGAGCGCCTGGTGGGCAAGAAGTACTGGCCCTGGCCGACGTACGAGGATTTGTTGTTCAGATTGTAATCATGAATTGCATTGTCTTGAGGCCCTCCGCGCGGAGGGCCTCTTTTTTTGGGGAACCAGCGATGACATCGCGGGGTAAGGCGCACGGACGCTCTTCGCGTTCGACGGCGCGCCCGCCTGGAACGATGACACGATGTGGAGAGAGAACCACGGATGGTACGGACAAAACAGATGGCACGGATGGGAGAAAAGTTGGGGGAAGAGTGACGTTCGCCGAGCATCTCGGCAGGCTCGGGATAAACTCCGCCGAACCGGTCGCCTTTGACGGATCGGGAATCCGGACGGTTTTATTGACTGCGAGAACGTTACGCTGTAGTTTCTATCCCTGAGGGGGCTTTGGTATGCGGATGGGGACGGGCGATGAGCACGGAGACATAAACGCGCGGAAATGGGATCGGCGGGCGGAGACGTACGACGAAAAGCGCTTCGCTTTCATGCGATTCATGCAGGGAAGAACGATCGACCTGATGGACCTGAAACCGGGCCTGGCGGTGCTGGACGTGGGGTGCGGCACTGGGTGGGCGATCCGCCGCGCGGCGGACATGGCGCGGGGACAAGGGAAGTTCTGCGGCATCGACATTTCGCCGGGCATGATCGAGCGGGCGGTCGCCCGGAGGGGGGAAGGCATCGAGTTCAGGACCGGGAACGCGGAACGATTGTCTTACCCGGACGGAACCTTCGACCGGATCATGTGCACCAATTCCTTTCACCATTACCAAAATCCGCAGCGTGCCGTCAGCGAATTCTCCCGGGTTCTCAAGCCGGGGGGAAGGCTTTTCATCACGGACCTGACCTCCGACGGCCCGATCGCAAAGCTTATGGACAGGCGGCAAAGGAAGCGGGAGCCGGCCCATGTGCGGTTCCACGACACGGCGGAGTTCAAGGAATACTTCAGCCGGGCGGGGCTGCATTACCGGGAAACCAGGACCATCACGATCACCATGATGAAAGTGCACATCGCCCAAAAATGAGCCGGCGGGACTTTTTTGCGCCGCTGTGGGGCCGGCGCCCCGGATGATTGCGCCCGGACGATTGCGACCGGACGGCTCGCCTACCGCGATATGCGGACCGGCCGTGATAAAGAGAAGGCCGAACAATAATGAAAATGATGGGGATGATTGGGGAAAAGGGAAATAGAGAATTATACTCAAGTTGGATGGAGGGATTAATAAGGCGTGAGCGGATAACCGGAGAATCCGATGGTTAAAATATACAAAATGAAATAATACGAAAATACGAACAACGCCGTTTTCTTGACGGGGTAGTTTCCATTTATTTTCAATATAAAATATAAAATAAGCGCGCCCGCCGCGGTTTGGACCGGACCGATCGCCCGCCTGAGTGCGTGAGAAAGGAATAAAACCGTGAAGGCAAAAATAACGATGTATAATATGCCCGCCAGACACCTGAAAAGCAGGAATGATTTCAGGACGGCCGCGTATTCCGATTCTCCCAGAATTTTTATTGAAAATGACAAAAAGACGCCGTAACCAACGAGCACTCCCGATAGAAAACCGATGTAGTAAAAACAAATCGCGGCGGCATCGCTCGAATCGAAATAGCCGAAATAAACCAACAGGAGGTGATTGACGGCCGACAAGGCGAGATAAACGAGCGAGTAAATTATTATCCGCTTCATGCGTCACCTCACGCGGCGCGCCGCCGGCCGATTGCAGGGATAAAATATTGTTTCCACTATATATCATCCTCTTCGTCTGCCGGGGACTTTTCCTCTTCCTCCAGGGACAAGGCTCCCCGCTCTTCCGTTTGACTGAAGGCGA
>CAZKOS010000223.1:0-4667 GCA_964554445.1 uncultured Spirochaetaceae bacterium
ACATCAGGAACCGGGGCTTCAACACCGCGGTCAACTCGATCACCTCCATTCTCGATACCTCGAAGATGGGCTATCAGTTCATCGAGAACCTGAAGAACGCCCGCGAGCTGCGGATCAAAGAATATGAGGACAACGACGTCAACAACCTGCCGGACGAGCGCTATGCCATCCGCCTGAAGTACTACGATCAGGCGCAGCTCCTGAACGAGCGCAAGGCGTACGACGCGCAGCTTCGGTCGTTCGAGATCGAAATCCAGCACCTCTGGGACGTCCTGGAAATGGTCTATGAAGACAGCAAGTTCCTGCGCGGCATCGTCGATTTCAAAGACCTCGCCAAGAGGATGAGGAACAAGATCCGCCGGCGGATCAAGAACGTCACCGGCGAGCCGCTGTACGAAGACATCGAGAAGAGCTGGGACGAGATCTCATTCATCCGCCCCACCGAGACGCAGATCGAGACGATGAACCGCACCTACCTGTTCGAAAAGGACAAGATCAAGCGGCGGATCGTGCTCATGAGGGAAAAGCTCCAAAACGTGTACAGCTACCGCTATCCCATCAAGCGCCGGGTGATCGAAGAACGGTTGGCCAGGTTGGAGACCGAATTCTACAGCTTCGACTACATGATCAACCCCTACCACATCCAGCCGGGTCTGCTCCTGGACGTGGATATCACCTCGATCAAGCGGAAGAAAGCCACGCTCGACGGCATGGCCAACGTGCTGAACGAATTCCTGCACGGCGTGTCGAAAGGGTTCCAGGACGCGGCGTTCGCGTCGTTCTCGCGCCGCCGGTCCACGACCCGCAACGATCTCGCCCAATCCTTCAACCAGATGCAGGGGGAACAGGGTGAGGAAAAAGCCGAATACCTCGACATGCTCACCGCAGCCGAACCGGTCCGTAAATCACCGGGCAGGCCGGCGCGCTCGCGCGGCGTCGTCGATTCCAAGAGAAGAGGCTCCTCCTCTCGAAGAACCCGCGGCGGCGGACTCAAGGAAATCTAATCATACCGTAATCCATGAAAAGGTGACCCCAAAAGGGTCACCTTTTGAATTTTTACCGGAAAAGAGGGCGACATGGTAAACCTGGCCTACGAAGTAGAAGCGCTCGGTAATCGTGAGACGTTCAACAAAGTCGTCAATTACGCGAAAACCGTCATCGAGGTCATTGGGGAAGTCGAGGGAAACTATAACATCGCGGACGTGCTGAACGATTTGATCGAACAGGAGAAAATCAAGAACAGTTACGTGAATCCCATCGTCTGCTCCCTCCTCCTGGACAAATACCATTACGGCGCCGAATCGTACAACCTGACTCAGAACGTCACCGATTTCACCTCCATCGCCGCTGAGATCGCCCGCTGGAAGGCGGTCGACCTGGTGATCGTCTATTTCCACCCGGAGCTGGGGGTGACGGTCATCAATCCCAAGCGGCTCGAGAGCTTCAAGGCGGTGCAGAACCTCAAGAAGAACGAGCTCGTCACCATATACGCGGGCGCGATCAAGGGATCCGTTTCGGACGAGGTGAAACTGCTGGCGCTGGACAAGTGCATCGATCTTTTATCGCTTGAAAAAGTAAAGAGCCCGGCGCAGCTTCTCAAGGGGACGATCAAACCCAGGGAGAGAAAAACGCAGGCCAAACCTCCCCTCAAGGAGAAAGCGGCCGCCCCCAAGCGGAAAGCCGGAAGAAAAACCGCAGCGGCACCGGCCAAGGCCAGGACGGTCGCCGCCGCCCCGGACGAGGGACAGCAGGGGCAGAAGAGAATGACCCCTTTCTATTCCATTCCCGTCACCAATGAGCTTTTTCACAACGGCAACGTCGAGGCCTGGAAAAAAATCATAGAAAGTTACCAGACCAAATATCCCGGCACCGACGTGTATATTTTTTACGAAGGCGAGCGGATCCACGACATCAACACCCTCTTTAAATGGGGCAAGGTCAAGCACGGGAGCGTCATTCTCATCGCCGCGGCCGGGAACGACATCAAGGACGTCGCCAAGCTGCAGAAGTACCTGCGGCAGGGCGCCAGTCCCATGTTCGAGGCGTTTTTGAAGTTCCCGGTCAACCACGTCCTGAATCTTTTTTAACGTTAACGGAGCGGGGAAGTAGAGGCGAATTATGAAGAAGAACATACATTTTTTCGCGGCGGGTGAATCGATCAAGGACAAGACGGCTCACGCCAAGATGGGCATCCGGGGCCATCGGGCCATGGAGCTGGCCGGCATCGGCCTGCCCATTCTGCCGGGGTTCATCATTGACTCCGAGGGTGTCGCCGAGCTTGAAAAGGCCGACTTGAAGGCGGACTTGAAGGACACCATGGCCAAAATCGAAAAAATCGTCGGCAAGAAATTCGGCGACGCCGGCAACCCCATGCTCGTGAAGATCGTCATCAGCCCGAACATGGTCATCGTCAATTACCCCACCCTGCACAACTTCGGGCTCTGTCATACGAACCTGGCCGCCTTCAACAAATTCGTCGGGGAGAATTTCGGCCACCACGAGATGCAGTTCCTCATGAAGGGGACCCTGGAGATAGAGGCGAAGATCGCGGAGCTCGAGAATCGCGCCAAGGATCTCAAGGCGATCCAGGACGCCATCAAGGAGCTGAACAAGGAGCTCCACCAGGACCTGGAAGGCCAGGCCCGCGCCAAGTCGATCGCCCGCCTGCAATCGCTCATGCCCAAGGGGTTCTTCAACGACCCGTACACCCAGCTCGAAATCGCCCTCAAGCGCATCGCCCGCATGTTCAAGCTCGACGACATCGACGACAGCGACACCGCCCTGCTCATCCAGCCGATGGTGTACGGCAACTACGGGAAGGATTCCGCGAGCGGCCAGTTCTTTACCCGGGACATCGTCACCGGGCAAAAGCGCCTGACGGGCAATTTCTTCCAGGAGAGCTTCAACGAGATCGGCGCCGACAAAAAGGACATCAACAGCATCCAACCGGCCTATTTGAAGCTGCTCGAAAACACGGCCAAAACCATTGAAAACCACTTCAAGGAAATTCGCTCGATCCGGTTCACGATCGAGAACAAGCGGCTGTGGCTCATCGACCAGCTGGCGGTGATGAACAAATCCACCCGGTCGGACATCCAGCTGCTGCTCGACCTCTACGCCCGAAAGGTCGTCGATCGCGAGCACGTGATCCGGCAGATCAAACCGAACCAGCTTTCCGAGCTCCTGCACCCGGTCATCGACCTTTCCTCGGTGAAATCCTTCAAGAGCATCCCCGGCGGCATCGCGGGCGCTCCCGGCGCCGCCATCGGCAGGATATATTTCAACACCGAGGCCCTGCTCGACGCGCACAAGAGCGCCCAGCAGATGGGCGGGGACACGCGCTTCATTCTCTGCATGCCCGCCACCTTCGCCGAGGACGTCAAGGCGATCGAAGTGGCGACCGGCGTCCTGTCCTGCGAGGGCGGGTATTCCGCGCACGCCTCGGTCGTCGCCCGGCAATACGGCAAGGTGTCGCTCGTCAATACGGGCATGCGCATCAAGGAAAAATCGGCCACGATCGGCAACGTGGTCGTCAAAGAGGGCGAGTACATCACCCTCAACGTTCCTTACTACGGCGACCCGGTCATCTTCCTGGGCAAGGCCTCGCTCATCGAGCCCAACCCGGAAGCCTCCGGCCTCCTCAAGTTCCTCGAGCTGGTGGAGGAAAGCATGCCGGCCTTCCACGTGCGCGCCAACGGCGACACGCCGCGGGACGCAACCCTGGCCCGGGCGTTCGGCGCTCACGGCATCGGGCTGTGCCGCACGGAGCACATGTTCTTCGACGAGAAGCGCATCAATGTGTTCCGGGAGATGGTCATCTCCGACACGGTGGCCGAACGGCGCAAGGCCCTCGACAAGCTCAAGCCGATGCAGCGGAGCGACTTCTACAAGCTGTTCAAGATCATGGAGGGTTACGAGGTGTGCATCCGCCTCCTCGACGCCCCCCTTCACGAGTTCCTGCCGCACAACCCGGACGAGATGACCAAGTTCATGACCTACCTGGATAAGGAGAGCGACAAGGATCTCTCCTTGAGCGAGGTGAGGGCGCGCTGCGAGGCGCTGAGCGAGTTCAATCCCATGCTCGGCCATCGCGGCTGCCGCATCGCGGTCTCCTACCCGGAAATTTACGAAATGCAGGTGCGGGCGATTTTCGAGGCGGTCTACGCCCTGAAGGCCGAGGGAATCAAAGTCCAGCCGGAGATCATGATCCCCATCATCATGAACGACGTGGAACTGAAACTCATCGTCTACGGGAAGAAAATCGAAGGCTCCTCCATCAAGGGCCTGACCGAGATCGAGCAGGAAGTGCGCGAAAAGCTCGGCGTCCGGGCCGTGCCGTACAAGATCGGCACCATGATCGAGCTCCCCGTGGCGGCCCTCGGCGCCGGCGAGATCGCCAAGTACGCCGAATTCTTCTCTTTCGGCACGAACGACCTGACGCAGACCACCATCGGGCTGTCGCGCGACGACTTCAACAGCTTCATGCCCGATTACACCCAGTTCGACCTGCTCGAGGGCAATCCCTTCAAATATCTCAACACCTACGTGATGGAGCTCATCGCCACCGCGGTGCGCCGCGGCAAAATGACCCGCCCCGGCCTCGTCAAGGGACTGTGCGGCGAGCACGGCGCCGTGCCCGAAAACATCAGGTTCTGCATGCAGGCCGG
>CAZKOS010000224.1:0-4638 GCA_964554445.1 uncultured Spirochaetaceae bacterium
CCCCGCGCCGCCTGAGCCATTCCCGTGCCGTCGCAATCTTGGGGGCACTAAGAAAAAGTTATAAGCGGAAATACCAGACCAAGCGTAGCTTTGCGGGTATAACCCGCACGGCCTGCGGGGGAAGGTCGGGGCGTTCAGGCGGAGGAGCCGCCCGTTATTCCGGTTTGTGGCGCTTCCTCCCCCAGCTTCTTTTCCCGACTCTTTTGCCGGTTTCCTGACAGATTCCTCGCTCGTAAATCCCGAGGGGATTGGTCACCCGAGACGCTTCAAGGCTTCCAGCGCCGCCGCGTAGTTCGGATGGTTGTCGTTCTCGGAAACGACCTCGGCGTAGCGGACGACGTCGGATTCGTCGATGATGAACACGGCCCGGTTCAAGAGCCTGAGCTCCTTGATCAGCACGCCGTACGCGAGGCCGAAGGAGGCGTCGATGAAATCCGAGAGGAGCTCGACGGAAAGGCTCGTGACCGACTGCGCCCAGCGCTTGAGTGCGAACGGGAGGTCCATGCTGATCGAGAGGACTCTGACATTGCCGGGAAGGGCGGCCGCCTCCTGGTTGAAGCGGCGGGTCTGCAGGTCGCAAATGGTGGTATCGAGCGACGGCGAGACGCTCACGAGCTTCCGCTTCCCCCGGTAGTCGTCGAGCGTCATCTGGTAGAGGTCGGTGGTGCGCACCGCGAAATCCGGGGCGCGCGTCCCGATCTGGAGCTCCGGGCCGAGCAGCGTGATGATATTGCCGCCCATGGTGGTCGTTTTTCGTTCGGTCATACAGCCTCCCCGTTTTTGTTCCCAAGGCCCCCATCGCCTTCGGCTACCACACTATACCCTTTCGCTTCCGCTGACAACCAAGACAAAAGAATAAATTAGGAACCCAGGAAACCAGGACAAGATAAGGAAAAGAAAGAAGTAAATGAAAATTTTGGGAAAGAGACAAAAAAGCATAAACTGAGGAAGGTGCGGTAATGTTTTTGTGAGTCGGATTACAGGATAGATAAAATAATGCGAGACCGGCTGCTGGAAATGTCACGCTCGCAATGTCTTTATCGAGTTTAGCTTCGCACGAATCGCATCTGCGCATACGAACAATGTATTCCTTTTTCCTTTCTTTCTTTCTTCCTGGTTTCCTGGGTTCCTTATCTATTTTTCAAGAAGACTCTTCCCCGGTGGCCGGGCGCGGGATGCCGATGACGAATACGGCCCCTTCGCCGGGGACGCCTTCCTCGCGGATGAATCCCCCCGCCGATTCGACGGTGGTCTTCACGTCCGGCAGGCCGACCCCGTGATCGCCTTCCTCGGTCTTGTCCGAATCGCCGGAAAAAATCGATTGCTTCCGCTCGGCCGGCACGCCGGGTCCGTTGTCCGCCCAGGAGAGGATCGTGCGGCGCTCGGCGTTCAGCCGTTCCTCCCTCACGGACAGGACGATCCGGAGAGACCGGCGATCGGTCTCGAGCACCTTGCGGATCGAGTTGGTGAGGAGGTTTTCGAGAATGTTGACGAGGGCGAAATCGTACAGCCAGACATTGATCTCCGCCGCGGGCGGCTCGACCGTGAACCGGATGGGACGGCCGGTCTTCTCACCGGAGAGAATGTGCCGGTACTTCGCGAGCACGCGCTCGACGACGGCGACGAGGTTCGTCGGACGCGCGCTCGCGAACCCGCGCTCCCCGAGGAGCGAACGCTGCACGGCGCGGGCGTAGCCCGTCATGGTCCGGTGGACATTGTCTTCGGTCTCGTCGCGCAGCTCTTTCAGGCGCGGGAGAAGCCGTTCCTCGACCTCGGGGCAGCCGGCGCCGCGGGCGGCGGCGTCCCGCAGCGCGCGCTCGATCTCCCGAATGACCCTGTTTTCCTCCTTGTCGACGGAAAGCTGGACCTGGAGCATGTTGATGAGCGAGTGGAGCACGCTGCGAATGAACAGGTTGTTCTTGAGGTTGTTCTGGAGCGCGGACAGGCGGCGGCTCATTCTTTCCGCCTCCCGTTCGATGAGAAGGCGCTGAATGGTTTCGGCATTGAGCTCCCTGAAGAGCGTCTCGAGCTCGCCCTCCCGGTCCTCGAGCTCCTTGACCTTGGCGCTCACGATTTTGAGGAGCTGGTCGACGAGCGGCCGGTCGTTTGGCCGACCGCTCTCCGGGCGCGCGCCCGGCGCCCCGTCCGGCGGCCCACCGCCGCTCCGTTCCTTCCCCTGGCGGTACGACACCGCGGCCCGGATCATATCGTGCGCGAGGTCCCGGGCGCCGGGGATGGAGCGGGGCGCCGCGCCAGGGACCCCCGGTTGCGGGAGGGCGCCGCGGCCGGGCATGAGAATGGTCCCGGTCCAGGGGGAATGCCGCCGGACCTCGTCGAAGAGCGCCTCACGCTCTCGGGCCGGCAGGGAAGAGTCCGCCACCACGACCGGAATGTCGCGGCCGGCCGCCACGCCGGCGTGAAAGCACTCCCGCGCGCCGGCCGCGTCGCGGCAGAACTCGAACCGCGGCTCCCCGCCGAGCACGGCCCGCGCCTCTCCGGTCAGGCGCTCGACGAGAGCGGCGTCGACATTCACGCACAATATCACGGGCTTCATGTCGGTTCGTTCCAAGCCTTTCTGTTCCAGAATCTCTCACCCGCCCGCCGGCCGCCCCGGTCGGGAAACGTTCATCGGCCGATGCCGACCGACGATGTTTCACATTGTCGGCATTTCCGATTGCGCATAACCCGCACACGCCCGCGATGCATTATTCTTCCCGGCTCTCCCGTCGCGGACAACAAAAAAACTACTGAACATAATTGGGGAGCGTGATCGCCACCGGCTCGTCGGCGTAATATCCGTAGCGGCTCCTGATCACCATTGACTTGAGCTCGCACAGAGAGGTCATGCCGGGAACTTCCTTGGTTTTCCCGACCCTCCCCTCCGCGTCGACGTACTCGACGTCGGGCTCAGACGCGTAGTAGTCGGGCGTGTCCGAGTCCGGGAGCGCGGCGATGAAATTGATCAGGCGCCAGGCCTCGGCCCCGTCGATCGCGCCGTAGGCGCCGAGGATGAGGTCGTTGAGCCGGTCGTAGCGCCACTGGATGTCGGCGTCGTGGCCGCGCGTGAGACCGTTCGCCCAGGGGTCCATGGCGCACAACCGCTGGGACGGCGACAGGTAATGGTTGGTGGCGACGAGCACGTCGTCCTTGTCCTCGCGCTGGGGCGCGAAGTAAAAGCCGCCGGGACAGTTCTGCTCCACCGCGCCGTTCACCCAGCGGCCGATGTAGCCCCGTTCCCCCATCATGTCCTCGGCGTAGTGCTTGTGAAAATACCCGAAGAGCTCGGGGTTGTATTTCAGGAACCCGGCCGGGTAACGGGAATCGTTCCAGCGCGCCGCCACGCCGTTCGCAACCGGGAGGCTGTCGGGACGGAGAAGCTCCAGCGCGCCGGGGAGCAGGCCGAACTTCTGGAGCTCCCCGGGGGGATAGCCCACCGGGTCCGTGTCGGCGGCGCTCATGCCGGCCTCGGCGACCACGTCGCGATCGTGCGCGCCGTCGGCGATGAGATAGTCCCAGGAAACGCCGCGCCTGGCCGCGGACACGTAGCCCAGCGCCTCCTCGGCGCTCCCGGCCGCGTGCATGGCGCCGCGCACGAGGAGGATCGCGTTGTACCCGGCGCGCGACGCGTCGCAGGCGCCGGAGGCGGCCATGTCCACGCCCATGGCGATCATCCGCCGGTTCATGGCGACGATGCTCGCCGCGAAACCGGGGGCCGTGCCGCTCACCAGGGGCAGGCGCCCGTCCGCGGGGTTGTAGACGATGAGGCAGGCCTCGTCCTGGAAGACGTGGGCGGTCGGGAACATGAAATCGCGGCCGAAGTAGTGGGCGTTTCCCCGAAGCCGGGGTTCGAGGGCGTTTCCGAAAACCATGAAGCCGTTGCAGGCGAGGGGCACGTGCAGGTGACCGGAGAGAAGTTTGGGGAGGCCGCGCAGGAACGACTCCGGCGAATAGACAATGGAGAGGATGCAGTCGATGCCGGCATTGAGGGCCCAGACTTCCCTGTAATCAACCGTCGTTCGCGGCCGGACCGATTTCAGACCGTCCGCCAGTCCCTGCATCTCGAGCTTCAGGTCGGCCGGAATGTCCTTGAACATTTCCTCGGAAATTTCATACGCCACGTTGACGAGCGCCCGCTCGAGGATCGGCAGGAGGAGCCGGACGAGCCAGCGGAAGAGCGGGCACACCTTCTCCGGGTCGAAACCGATGAACGACGGCGCGATGTTGAGCAGGAATTTCGTACCCATCGCCTCGACCGAATCGGGGGCGAGGACCGCGGTCAGATGGCCCATCTCGTACGCGTCGCCTTCCACATAGAGGGCGAATTTTTTCCGGCGGGTTTTGACGTTGATCGCGGTCTTGTGCTCGGCGCGAAATCCCTTCCGGCCGTGGAAGGTCTCTTCCTTGACAACGATGAAACCGTCGTGCTCGAACGCTTCGCGGACGGTCATGCGCAACTCCTTTTCAAGTCGAATTCAAACATACGTCCGTTCCGAATGAACGGGTCACGTTGAGGAATGTATCATAAAGTTGACTACGCCCTCTTTTTATTTTAAGCGAAGGCCAAACGACATTCAAGAAGATTTCTCAAGCCGTCAGGCAGCTTATTACGAATCTTTTTTCGAGAAACCGGTTTGGAAA
>CAZKOS010000225.1:0-4574 GCA_964554445.1 uncultured Spirochaetaceae bacterium
ATTCGCCCGGCGCGAAATCGAGCGCTTCGATCCGGCGGTGTTGAAGCTCGCGCGGTCGCAGTCGTACCCTGTCCTCGCCAGCCGCGGCCTGCACGACCTCCACCGCGAGCTTGAAGCCCTCCCGGGATCGAATGAGGGAAATCGATAAGGAACCCAGGAATCCAGGAAAGAGAGGCAGGAATGGAAAAGGGACCCGGAGAAGATCGGAATATCCATCGCTTTTTCCCTTCCTATTCCTGATTTCCTGATCCTGGTTTCCTGGCTTCCTTATAAATTCTTTTTTTGTTACTTCTCATAAAGTGCATCAACAAAAAGCAATGAAAAAACGCCGATAAGGAAAACAAGAACGAGGAAAGTGAAGGGAGACGGGCGCATGAAAGAGATCCGGATCGGCGAAAAAATGATCGGCGAGGGACGGCCTTGTTTCCTCATCGCCGAGATCGGCACGGCGCACAACGGCGACCTGAAGACGGCGGAAGCGCTCGTCAAGGCCGCGGCCGAGGCCGGCGCGGACTGCGTCAAGACGCAGGTGGTGTTCGCCGACGAAATCGTCCACCCCTTGTGCGGGACCATCGAGCTGCCGGGAGGGAAAATCTCCATTTACGAGCGCTTCCGGCGGCTGGAGACGGACATCGATTTTTACCGCGCGCTCAAGGCCTGCACCGAGGCGGAGGGACTCGTCTTCCTCGCCTCGGCCTTCGGCCTCGGGAGCGCGCGCCTTCTCAGGGAGATCGGCGCCCGGGCCGTGAAGATCGCCTCTCCCGAGCTCGATCATTTCCCGCTCCTGGACGAAGTGAAAACCTACGGCGTGCCGGTCATCCTGTCCACCGGCGTGTCGCTCCTCGGCGACATCGAGGAGGCGCTCGCCCACGCTCCGGCCGAGGCCGCCCTCCTCCACTGCGTCACCGCCTACCCCGCGCCGGAAGAGGAGTACAACCTGCGGGTGATCCCCCACCTCTCCCGGCTCTTCGGCCTGCCCGTCGGCGTGTCCGACCACTCGCTCGACCCCTGCCTCCTGCCCGCCGCGGCCGTGGCGGTCGGAGCCGCGATCATCGAGAAGCACCTCACCCTCGACCGGAACGGCGGCGGGTTGGACGACGCCGTCGCCCTGGACCCGAAGAATTTCCAGGCCCTGACCTGGGTGGTGCGCCGGGCGCAGGAAAAGAATCCGGACGACGTGGTGCGCAACCTGGCGCAGGTCTACGGAAAGGAACGGGTGGAGCGCATGTTGGGCGACGGCCGCAAGGCCCTCGCCCCGGCGGAGGCCGGCAATTACGAGACCACCCGCCGCTCGATCCTGGCCGTCCGGGACGTCGCCGCGGGAGAGACCTTCACGGCGGAAAACACGGCCCTCCTCCGAAGCGAGAAGAACCTCCCGCCCGGCCTCCACCCGCGCCATCTTTCCGTCATCCTCGGCCGCCGCGCCCGCCGCGACGTCCCGTCCGGCCGGGGGATCACCTGGGAAGACTTGTAATCGTCTTATAAAAAGAACGGAGAAAAGATTTATAAGGAAACCAGGAATCCAGGAAATAAATGGATAAAATGAAAGTCCTTGACGCTCCACGGGCGGCACTTTAGTATGGTAGTGGGACCATGGAAACGCCGTCCGTATTCGACAAGCTGGTGGAAGAACTCTCCCGCGACGAGCGGCGCAAGCTGCTCTCTCAGCTCGAGGACGTGGTCGTGCTTTCGACCGAGCCCCTCCAGTCGGCGCCCGTGCCCGAAGAGGAGGGGGCGGCCGATTCCCAGATCGCCTTCCAGTTGCTCGGTTCGTTCGTTCGTTTCCTCTACATGCTCAAGGGTCTGTTCACGGGGAAGACCGGCATCGAGGCGTACGAGGAGACGCTGCTCTCCCGGGTCAAGAAGGAGATCGCCCACCGGGCCCCCCGCCTCGCCGACTTTCGCCACGGCGTGTTCCTGGAGCGGATGAAGACGGAGCTCGAAAGCCTCAAGGCGAGCGCCGACTTCTTTTTCCCCAACCTCCTCCCGCCCTCGGAGCGGGTGCGGAGCGAATTCATCGCCTTCCTCGCCCGGCGCCGCGCCGAACCGCTCATGAAACAACTCGAGGACGAAACCGACCCGCGCACCGTCGTGGCGGAGAGCCGGCCGGCCACCGAGGGGGACGTCAAGACCGAGATGGAGCGGCGCTTCACGGAGATCCTGGGCCGGCTTCCGGAGGAGGACCGGACGGCCATCTACCTCGATTGCCAGGCCCTCGACCACCTGAAGGCCTTCTGCGAAACCGACTTCGAATCGCTCCTCTCCCGCTTCACTCTCGACCGCGCCCGCGGCGAATACGCCTGCTCCTTCGGGGAGGCGTCCAAGCGCCTGCTCGCCCTGGCCGACGTCCTGAAGAGCCTCCGCCTCCCCCCCTCGAAGATCGCCCTCGAGACCCTGTTCCTCTACGCGCGGCGCACGGAGACGAAGGACGAGGCGGAGCTCGAGGAGTTCCTGAAGGGGGAATTCGACGCCGCCGGGAAGGCGCTGGCGCGCATCCGCGAGTTCAACCGCGCGGTCCCCATCGACCTCCTCGCCCGGATCCTCGCCGACGACTGCAATTACCGGCCGACTGTCCTTTCGGGCGGTGAGGACTGGTTCGTGCTCTTCAAGAAGTACTGGTCCGTCCGGCTGGGAGCCCTTTTCCGGGAGTACGTCCAGACCCTCCGCACCACGGCCGTCGTCGAGAAGGCCTTCTCCCTCCTCGGCATCCGCCGCTTCGAGGCGATCAAGAACTACCATCCCGACTTCTACGACCCGAAGCTCACGGTCGCCCACTGGCGCTCGCTCTCGTTCATCCTCGCCTTCTCCAAGAGCATGTTCACGCCGAAATTCCTCCGCAGCCTGAAGATCCTGTTTCTCAACGGCGAGTTCTACAAAGCCGAGAACCGGGTCGCCTTCGCCGACGTCTTCAACTACCTGAGCACCCTCGGCGAAAAGCTCCTCTACTTCGAGCGGCGTCTCGGGCCGAACGGGGAAATCGGCAGGGCGCTGGCCGAGGCGAAAAACGAGCGGGTCCCCCGCGAACGGCAGCTCAAGAAACTCGAACAAATCCTGCAGCGGGCCGACGCCGAGGCCCTCGTCATCGTGGAGCGGACGATCGAATCCCTGAAGCTCCTCAATAAAATCCTCAACGGGATCCTTTTCAGCGAGGCGGGCGGCGCCTTCGACACGCTCTCCAACCTGGGGTACGTCGGCGGCAAGGAAAACGAGACGCTGAAAAAGGAATGGGAGAGAATCATCAGCCTCTCCTACGAGGCCTCCGGCGTGCTCCAGGAGCTCGTCAACGTGGAAGCGCCCATGTAAACATTCTTTTCCCGAACTTTCTCCCCGGGAGAGGACACGAAGCACACGAAGAAGGAGAAGAGCACGAAGAGGAGAAAGCGTGGTCCAAGGAATAAGCAAAGCAATTATCTTGATTTATTCTGATTTCCTTTCTTGAGAAATTCACATCGTCTTTTTTTCCCATCCCCTTATCTTCGTGTCCTTCGTTTCCTTCGTGATCTTCGTGTCCTCTTGGAAAGGCTTCATAAAGTTGATCATCCATGGTATATTTAATCCACCACAACGGTACACGAACAGGGGGATCCGCCATGGTCTTTTCCGATGCGAAACGCGAGTATAAAGTCTACGACGGCAAAAAGGAAGCCAAGCCCGGGACCGAGGGCAATCCGCTCAAGCTGCGCGTCAAAACCAAAGAGAAGAAAAAGGAAGTAGCCGCCGTCCTCAAGAAAAACGGCTGGCTCGGAGAAATCGAGGTCGATTCGGGCAAGCCCGAGGATCTCGTCGCCCTGCGGCTCCTGGAAAAACCGGTCAAGCCCGTGCACGTCAAGGAGACCCCGGGCCGCAACGATCCCTGCCCCTGCGGCAGCGGAAAGAAGTACAAGAAGTGCCATGGCGCTTAGCAGGATGTTGAAAAAGTTGAGCTTTTTCAACATCCTGCTCATGAAATTGCCGGAGTCTATCTTGTATATGCGAATTGATTGAAAAAACAGCCGAAAAACCGGGAAAAGTCTCATATAGAGAGTTCCGGCAATTTCTAGTTTACATCTATGGAAGCTGATAAAAAACCGCTTTCGGTTTTTTATCAGCCTGGCGATCGCCCGCCTCATAATACCGCGGGAACCTTCCCCGACCGGGAAGCGCGGCGACGCGCCCTCTCCCCGGACCGGGACCGCGGCCTCGGCTCCGGTCGCGAACGTTCTTCATTTTCTGCGTCGATCAGGGTGATGAGAAACGACAACTTGATTCCGATCGCTGCGATCATGTCGACGATTTTTTCCAACTCACGGTGCAGGTGAGCCGGGGACACTCTGTTCTCGGGCATGGCGCCCTCCTTGCGTGGAGGATATTTCGATACGGAATCATGAGCCGGTATCGATGCTCATCGCGCGGGCCGTACGCCATGACACTGCGTTTTCAGCCCCGCGACGTCGGTCGCAAAAAAAACGGCGCCGCGACTGGTTTTTTACCGTAACACGGTAGACGAGGGCCATTATGGACGGCCGCGGCGCCATCAGGGAACTTTTTTTCTTACACTATATATGGCGTGGAAAAGGTCGAAATCACTCGAAAAA
>CAZKOS010000226.1:0-4565 GCA_964554445.1 uncultured Spirochaetaceae bacterium
GCCATTGAACGCCGGCGGCGGTTCGGGTAGAGTTGAACCTGTATGAGGGGTGACAAAGACAAGCTTATCCGGGAGCTCGACAGGGAAACGCTCCGGAGGAACCTGAGCCGGTTCACGCGGCGGGCGTGGGGCCTCGTCGCCGCGCCGCCGCGGCCGGTCATTCTCAATCCGGGTTGCGGGTCCGGGGCGGTCGGCGTCGAGCTCGCGGTCGAGCTCGCCGTCTTGAGCGGCGGCTTCGTCACCGCGATCGGCCGGGATCGGGCGGCCCTGGCGAGCCTGCGCCGGACGGCCGCGGCGCTCCGCCTCTCGGAGCGCCTCCGCGTCGTCTCCGCCGACCTCCTGCGTTTCCGCGTCCGGCCCGGCTCCTGCGACATCGTCTGGAGCGAGGGGGCGGTCGCGGCCGTCGGCTTCGAGCGGGCCGCGGCGCGCTGGCGGGGGCACCTCAAGCCCGGCGGCTTCCTGGTGATTCATGACGAGATCCGCGACTACGAGCGGAAGCTGGCGGCGCTGCCCGATCTCGGTTACGAGGTCGTCTCGCATTTCATCATTCCCGTCGACGATTGGCTCACCCTGTATTTTCGGCCGCTCGGCACGCGCCTGCGCGAGCTGGCGGATAAATACGCCCGCCGCCCGGACATGCTCGACGCGCTGAAGGAAGAGGGCGCCGAGCTCGAGGCGTTCCGGGCCCGGCCCGAGGAGTTCGCCTCTGTGTTTTACGTGCTGAGAAAACGGGGGATAATTGCGGATGGCGGGAATGATAAAAAAACAAGTCTTCGAGGATGAATGATGAGGGATCGTTCACCGGGCGCATTTCGCAACGGAGGTTCAGGCGAGTCCAGTCGACCGCGAACGAGTAATTTATCGGATGAAAAGTAAAAATATCAGATCATCCATTTTTTAAATCGAATTATTCTTTTTTCCATTTTTCTTTTCCGCGCCATCCGCGTTCATCCGTAGTTTTTCTCCTTTCTCTCCCATCCTTATCATCCGTGATTCCCGTCTTCATCATCAGTGTCATCGGTTCCTATCGGCGTCGTCAGTGGTTCCCCTTTCCGCCATGCAGCCGGCGGTTTGATCAAGCCGCGAAAATCCGCTATAGTAACCGCACGGAACACGTCACGAGGAGCCCCGTTATCTTCGAGAAACTCATTCGACGCCTGCGCGGCGTCAATCCCGATATCTTCCTCTTCGCCGGCGCGCTTTTTTTCATTGGGTTCGCCCAGGGTACCGTCGACTCGACCTTCAACAATTTCCTGAAGGAGTCCTTCGGGATCAACAGCCTCGAGCGCACCGTCATCGAGCTGCCGCGCGAAATGCCCGGATTCCTGGTGGCCTTCGTCTCCGCCTTTCTCTTTCTGCTGGGGCCCCGGCGCACGGCCGCGGTCGCCAACCTGCTCGCCGCGGCGGGAATTTTCTGCATCGGCCTCTTCTCGATCAACTTTCCCGTCATGCTCGTCTGGTTGTTCGTTTTCAGCATGGGACAGCACATCTTCCTGCCCCTGAACTCGAGCCTCGGCATCGACCTGGCCCGGGAGGGGGGACACGGGCGCCGGCTCGGGCAGTTCGGGGGCGTGCAGAACCTGGCGTATATCGGCGGAAGCCTCGTCATCCTTTTGGGATTCGGCGTCCTGCACTTCACCTTTCGCGGTTCGTACTTCATCGCCGCGGGCGGCTACCTGTTGGCGGCCGTTCTGCTCTTCCTCCTGAAGCCGGACAAGCCGGTGCCCGGCAAGCTCCGCCTCCGGCTCAAGAAGGAATACTCGCTGTTCTATTGGCTCAACATCCTCTACGGCACGCGCAAGCAGATTTTCCTCACCTTCGCCCCCTGGGTACTCGTCTTTGAATTCCGGCAGCAGGTGGAAACCGTGGCCCTGCTGCTCGTCATCGCCGGCGCCATCGGGATACTCTTCCGGCCGATCCTCGGCCGGCTCATCGACCGTCTCGGCGAGCGCTTCATTCTGGCGGGCGAAGGGGCGGTCCTCGTCTTCGTCTGCCTCGGCTACGGGCTGACCAAAAGCCTCTTCGGTCCCGGCGTGGGGCTCGTCGTCGCCTGCGTCTGCTACGTCATGGACAGCCTCCTCATGTCCGTCACCATGGCCCGGGCCACCTACCTGAGGAAGATCGCCCGCTCGCCGGAGGAGGTGGCGCCCACGTTGAGCATGGCCACCACCATCGACCACACCTTCTCCATCAGCATCGCCCTCCTGGGCGGCGTCGTTTGGAATTTCTTCGGCTACCAGGCGGTCTTCCTCATGGGGGCGGTGATCGCGGCCGTGAATTTCTTCTCCGCCCTGCGCATCCGGATCCCGCTGCGCGCGCCCGCGGGCGGGACGCCGTAGATTCCTTCATCCAGCCGGCGCCGCCCGGGATGAAACGGGGAGTGCCCCAACAGCTTCCTCAGATGTAAACCGGAAATTTCCGGAGCCTCAACCGAGAGATATTTCATACTTTTTCGGCTGTTTTTTACTCAATTTCTGATATAGGAAATAGACTCCGACAATTTCATGAGCAGGTTGTTGGAAAAGCTCAACTTTTTCAACAACCTCCCAGCTTGTTGCGGTATTCCCGGAATTTTTGCCTTTTTCAGCCGCGGCTGTATATTATTGGCATGAGTGCTCTCCTGGTGGAGTTCCCCTCCGGCTCGCGCATATCTCTCACGAAGAACAAGACCGTCATCGGGCGTCATCCGGGCAATGACGTGGTCACGAGCGGGAAGCACGTGAGCCGCCGGCACTGCGCGGTCGTGAGGAGGGGCGCGAGCTTTTACCTCGAGGATCTTCAATCCTCGAACGGCACCTTCCTCAATGGCGTGAAGATCGAAGAGGTCGCGCGCCTGCGCAACCATGACACCATTTCGCTCGGGCAGAGGTCGAAGGCCTACCAGTTTCGCCGGGATTTCACCGTCGTCCGGCGGGCCGGGACCCTCCTCCGCCGTCCCCTGCCGCTCATTTTGGCGGCCGTCACGGTCGTCATCCTCGCCGGTTTCCTCTCATATGTTTTCTATTTCCGGCACCAGGGCCGGATCGACGTTGCCCGCGGTCTGCACGCGCTCCAGCTCGTCCACGGGCGGAGCTCCGTTCCGAACGACCCCGCCTTCCGGGCGGCCGTGGAGAAGTGGGTGGAGCTCGTGCAGCGCGAGGAGACGTATCAGGCCGCCGCCGAGCGGCGCGCCTTGTACAAGAAGGCGATCGAGGACGTGCTTCGCCGTTCCGGCCTCCCCGCCGATTATTCGCTCATTCCCTGGGCGGAGTCCTACTACAAGCCGGACGCCCGCAACTGGCGCTCCGGGGCGGCCGGCATGTGGCAGCTCCTGCCGGCCACGGCCCGCGCCTACGGCCTGCGGGTGGACCGCCGGGTCGACGAACGGCTCGATCCCGAGCGCTCCACCGAGGCGGCCGCGCGCTACCTCAAGGACATCGTCTCCATGTTCGGCCGGGACTCGTTTCTGCTCACCCTCGCCGCCTACAACGCCGGCGACCAGACGGTCCTCTACGCCCTGAAGCGGATCGACGACCCGATGAACGACCGGAACTTCTGGTATCTTTACCAACACGACCTCCTGCCGCCGGAGACCAAGAATTACGTGCTGCACGTGGTGGCGCTCATCATCGTGGCGAACGCCGGGGAGTAAAGGGGATCGGCCCGTCCCGCGCGGCGGGTCGGGCGTTCCGCGCCCCGAACCGGTACGTCGAATCGGAAACAAGCGCGCCCGGGAAATTGCCGGAACGCCAACCCGAATTGTCAAAACACACTGCCGCCCCGCACGGGAATCGTGAAAAATGAACTCCTCGCAATTTCAAAGAGGTGCCGTCGAACAGGCGTCACCGAGGAGGCATTATGCACAAGCGGATCATTGCGTTGCTTTTCGCGTTGTTTTTGTCCGGCGCGGCGGCCGGCTTCGCTCAGGAGGGCGGCGCCGACGTCATCACGTATCCCGGTTTGAAGGTGAAGATCGACGTCTTCCGGCCGGCCGTGAGCAAAGGGAAATTGCCCGCGGTTTTCCTGGCGCACAATGGCTACGCCAAAAAGGAGGATTGGGGCTCCTTTCCCGAAGAGCTGGCGGACGAGGGATACCTGGTCGCGAGCATCGGGTGGGTGGACATGGCCGGCACGGCCGACGTGGAGAAGGCCGTCCGGCTCGTCCTGGAAAAGTACGGCGCGTCCGTCGACCTGAACAGGGTCGCGTTCATCGGCGGCTGCCACGGGGCGGTCAAGCTGCTGACCCTGACCGCCGGCAAGCTCCTGCCCCCCACGCTCACGGTGAAGGCGGCCGTCGCCCTGTCCGTCTCCGAGGAAGACGCGGCGATGCTCGCAGCGCTGGGAAAGAATAAAATACCGGTGCTGGCCGTCTATTCCAGGAAGGACAGATACGGTTACACGGCGATCAATGAAAAATTCGCCGAGGATCTCCTGCGTGAGCCGAAAAAAGTGCTGGCGTTCGACGCTCCCCCGCACGGCAATGAAATGCTCACCGACGCGGCGACGAAAGCCGCGGTCGCGAAGGAAATCGTCGACTGGCTCAAGAAATACGTAAAGTAAGAAAAAAGTAACGACGAGAAGATCTC
>CAZKOS010000227.1:0-1837 GCA_964554445.1 uncultured Spirochaetaceae bacterium
CCGGGCTTGAAACAACCGGCGATCCCGTATACATTGGAACCACAATCACAAATCCAGCCGATCTGCAGTGGAATGTCATTCATGAACAGACGACAACCGGCTCGCTTACAGACGATCCTCCTCGCCTTCGCCGCGCTGCTCACCGCCGGGTGCGCGGGTGCGCCGCCGCCGGGACCCGCGCTCAAGCCGGTCTACCTCACCGATGACAAGGCGGTCACCCTGCTTCCCACCCGGGCCCTCGACCGGCCGATCGCGGTGCGGCAGCTCATGGAGGGCCACTACGGTTCGCAAAGCTACTCCTTCGAAGCGTACGTGAAGGCCGACGCCGAACGGATCACGATGATCGCCTTCTCCGGTTTCGGCACGCAGGTATACAGCCTGACCTACCGGGACTCGGGGATCGATTTCACCGCCGTACCTTTCGCCGGGCCCCTGCACCCCGAGTACCTGGTGGCCGATTTCCAGCTCTGCTACTTCCCGGCGAAAGCCGTCGCTTCCATGGTCGACGCGGCCGGTCTCTCCTTCTCCGAAACGCCCTCAGCCGACGGGTGGATCCGCGAGGTCCGCGACGGGACGAAGACGATCCTCTCGATCGCCAGGCGGGGAACGACGATCGAGCTGGAAAACCGCCTGCGCGGCTACGGCTACACGATCCGCGAGGCGGAGGAGGACGCCAGGTGAAGACCGGGTGCTGGCTCACGGACCTGGGAATCGTCTGCGCCCTGGGCTCGGGAAAGGAGCCGGTCGCGGATAAGATCCTGGCCGGAAGCCGGGAGGGTTTGCGGCGCGTTCCGTCCCGGCAGGGCGAGTTCACCGTCGCCGGCGCGGAATCGGCGCGCCGGACGGCCCTGCCGCCGCGCTGGGAAAACCGTCTCAACCGCCTCTCGGCCGACGCGGCCGACCAGATCCGTCCGGCCGTGGAACGCCTGGCCGCGCGGTACGGCGGGCGGCGGATCGCCGTCGTCATCGGTTCCACGGACAACGGGGCCGAGCAGTCCCAGGCGGCGCTTCGTGAGTACCGGGAGACGGGCGCCTTTCCGCCGGGTTACGAATTCGAGCGGCAGACCGCCCACCACGGCGCGGACTTCTTAAGGGATTACCTGGGATTGAGCGGTTTCGCCTGCAGCGTCTCGACCGCCTGTACCTCGAGCGCCCGGGCCCTCGTCCTGGCCCGGAACCTGCTCGCGACCGGGGCCTGCGACGCGGTCGTGGCCGGGGGCGCGGACATCGTCTCCGAGGCGGTGCTCTTCGGTTTCCACGCCCTCGAGGCGGTCGACCGGGAGCCGTGCAATCCCTTCAGCCGGAACCGCCGCGGCATCAACCTGGGAGAGGGCGCGGCCTTCTTCACGGTCGAGCGGGAGCCGGCGGGGGATGCTTCGCTGCGCCTTGCGGGCGGCGGCGAATCCTCGGACGCCTTCCACGCGACCGCGCCCGAGCCCGAGGGCCGCGGCGCCGAAGCCGCCATGCGGGCCGCCCTCGAGGAGGCCGGTCTGTCGCCCGAGGAGATCGATTACCTGAACCTGCACGGGACGGGAACCGAGCTCAATGACCGCATGGAGAGCAAGGCGACGCACCGGGTGTTCCCGGCGGACCCGCCCTGCTCGAGCACCAAGGCCATGGTCGGCCATACCCTGGGAGCGGCCGGAGCGGTGGAGCTCGCCTTCTGCTGGCTCGCCATGAACCGACCGGGCGCGGACTTCGCGCTGCCGCCCCACCTCTGGGACGGCGAGCCCGAGGACGGCGTCCCGAAGCTCAATTTCGCGCCCCCCGGCGCCGCGACCGGCCGCCTCGATCACTGCATGAGCAACTCGTACGCCTTCGGGGGGTGCAACGTGAG
>CAZKOS010000227.1:1937-4549 GCA_964554445.1 uncultured Spirochaetaceae bacterium
CCCTTCCCCTTTCCAAACCGGAGCTTTTCGCATACACTCCGCACCAAGGCTTCATGCTCCTCCTCGACCGGCTGGAGGAATACTCGCTCGAGCGCGAATTTCTGCGGTCGACGGTCGAGGTGTCGGAGAAGAGCGTATTCTTCGACGCGGAGACGGGCATGGTGCCGGCGTGGATCGCCTTCGAGTACATGGCGCAGAGCATCGGGCTCCTGGCCGGCTTGAGCTCCGTCGAGCGCGGGAGAAAACCGGACATCGGCTTCATCATGGGAGTCAGGAATTTCAAGGCGCAAGCGGCCGGGTTCACGCCCGGTAAACGGGTCGACGTCTCGGTGAAGAGCGTCTTCCGGGACGGCGACGTGGCCGTCTTCGAGGGCCGGGCCGAGGTGGACGGGGAACTCGCCGTGAGCGGGATCGTCAATACCATCTCGGCCGGGACGGCTTTGCTCGGGAAGATAAAGGAGAACACGAAGCGCACGAAGAGAACGAAGGACACGAAGGAGGAAAGAGAAAATGAAGGAAAATAAATTGTTGTTTCATTCCTCTTCCCCCTTCGTGCTCTTCTCCTCCTTCGTGCTCTTCGTGTCCTTCTCGGGACGCAGAGTAACAACATGGGATTGATATATGACGAAACTTGATAAAACAGTGCTCGTGACGGGAGCGAGCAAGGGCATCGGCCGGGCGATCGCGGTCGCGGCCGGCGCGGCCGGCTACGAGACTGTCGTCCACTACCGGAGCGACGAGCCCGGCGCGCGGAAAACGCTCGCGGAGATCGTCTCCGGCGGCGGGAGCGGCCGGCTCCTGCGGTTCGACGTCACGGATCGCGAGGGCGCGCGGGCGGCGATCGAAGGGGACATCGCCGCGCACGGCGTCTACTACGGCGTGATCTGCAACGCCGGGACGGCCGCGGACAACGCCTTCCCCTCGATCACCGGCGAAGAATGGGACCGGGTGATCGCCGTCAACCTGGACGGGTTCTACAACGTGCTCCTGCCCGTCATCATGCCCATGGTGCGCGCGCGCAGGCCCGGCCGTATCGTCACCCTGGCCTCGGTTTCCGGGCTCGTCGGAAACCGCGGGCAGGTGAATTACAGCGCCGCCAAGGCCGGCGTCATCGGCGCCACCAAGGCCCTGGCCGTGGAGATGGGCAAGCGGGCGATCACGGTCAACTGCATCGCCCCCGGCGTGATCGAGACCGAGATGTCGACGGAAGTGCCGTGGGAGCACATCCTCCCCACCGTGCCCCTGCGCCGCATGGGCAGGCCCGAGGAGGTGGCCGCTCTCGCCGTCTTCTTGCTCTCCGACGGCGCCGCCTACATCACCCGGCAGGTAATTTCCGTGAACGGAGGCATGGTATGACCCGGCGCGTGGTCGTCACCGGCGGCTCGGCCATCACGCCCATCGGGCAAGGCTGGCCGGCCATAGAAAAGCGTCTCCGGGAAAAACGGAACGGCATCGTCTACATGAGGGACTGGGAAAGGTTCGAGCGGCTCCACACGCGCCTGGCCGCGCCCGCGGTCTGGGAGCCGCCCTCCTACCCGCGCAAGAAGACGCGCGGGATGGGCAAAGTGGCCATGCTCGCCGTGCACGCGGCCGAGCTCGCCCTGCAGGCGGCCGGGCTCATCGGCGCGCCGGTCCTCACGGGCGGAGACGCGGGCGTGTCCTTCGGCTCCTCCACCGGCAACGTCGATTCGCTCCTCGACTTCTACTCCATGCTCACCGCCGACGACGTGCAGGGGATCACCGCCACCACCTACATCCGCTCCATGCCCCAGACCTGCGCGGTCAACGTCGGCATCTTCTTCGGCCTGAACGGCCGGCTCCTCACCACCAACACCGCCTGCACCGCCGGCAGCCTCTCCATCGGGCTGGGCTACGAGGCGATCAAGTTCGGCCGGCAGAAGGTGATGATCTGCGGCGGGGCCGAGGAATTGAACCCGACGAGTTCCGCCGTCTTCGACACCCTCTACGCCACCAGCACCAAGAACTCCACGCCGCACCTCACGCCCGCCCCCTTCGACCGGGACCGGGACGGCCTCGTGATCGGCGAGGGATCGGGAGCGCTGGTCCTCGAGGAGCTCGAGCACGCCCGCGCCCGCGGCGCCGTCATTCACGCCGAGCTGGTCGGATTCGGCACCAACACCGACGGCGACCATATCACCCAGCCCAACAAGGCGACGATGGAGATCGCCCTGCGCCTGGCATTGGAGGACGCGGGTCTCTCCCCCGGCGCGATCGACGTCGTCAATGGCCACGGCACCGCCACCGAGCACGGCGACAATGCCGAAAGCCACGCCACCTTCAACTGCTTCAAGCGCGCGATCCCGATCCACACCCAGAAGAGCTACATCGGCCACACCCTGGGCGCCTGCGGCGCGGTCGAGGCCTGGATGGCGATCAACATGCTGAACGCGGGCTGGTTCGCCCCCAACCTGAACCTGGTCAATGTCGACCCGGCCTGCGCGCCGCTCGACTACATCACCGGCGACGGCCGGGAGCTGCGGGCCACCTACGTCATGAGCAACAACTTCGCCTTCGGCGGGATAAACACCTCGCTCATCTTCAAGCGCTGGACTGAATAGGAAAAGGGAACCACTGATAACACAGATGGGAAC
>CAZKOS010000228.1:0-4534 GCA_964554445.1 uncultured Spirochaetaceae bacterium
ACTAAATTCTTTGTCGGTCCGACTAAATTCTTTATCGCACCGACTAAATTCTTTATCGCACCGACTAAATCCTCTGTCGGTTCGATAGATTCTTCTTATTCCTTTTCTCTTTTCCCGCGTCCCATCCGTTCTTCTTTCCTTCTCTTATCCGTGGCTCTCATTCCTCATCGGTGTTATCATTTCCTATCAGTGTCATCAGTGGTTCCCTTTTCCTTCGCCGCACGGTTCTCCGCCGTGATCTGGACGCCGCCGTCGTTCTCGATCCTCACGGAGTAATCGGTCTCCGGCTTGACCTTGACGTAGGTGATCTGCCGCTGGACGGTCTTCATGCCCGGGATGACCCAGGGATTGTCTTCCACGAAGCGGTAGAGCGCCTCGGAAATCCCGGGCGGTCGCTTGAGCTCGTAGGCCCGCATCTCCTGCGTCATCTCGCTCCCCGGCTTCACCCGCGCCGATTTGAGACCCACGAAGCGGTAGGCCGTCTTGGCGCCGAAGAAGACGAAGACGTCGTGGAAGACGATCTCCTTGACCTCGGCGCCGAGGAGCGTTCCCGGCAGGGCGAGGGCCTCCGCCTTTTGCCCGGGCAGGATGAAGTCGACGTTCATCGTTCCGGCCTTCACCTCGCGGACGTCGAGGCGCGCGATTTCTGTTTCACCGGTGAAGGCGGTCACCGCCCGGAAGAAGAGGACGAGGGCGATCGCGGCGACGCCGGCCAGGAGGAGGAGCGGCAGGCCGGCCGCTTTCCGGAAGCGGAAGGCGATGAAGAACACGGCCGTGACGATCAGGGCGAAGGCGACGACCCGCGGGTCCTTGAGTTTTTCGGCGCCGGGGATGAATACGGCGCAGAGAATGAAAATGACGCACAGGGCGACGGCGAGAGCCGCCGAAAACCCCTTTCGTTCCCTCGCCCGCTCCGGGTCCTTTTTGTTCGCCGTGCGCCGGGTGAGGGCCGAGAGGGCGGCGCCGGCGAAGAGCGAGGCGGCGAAGATCCAGGGATACGGGCTATGCAGGAGCAGGTTAAACGCCATACAACTCTCCGTATTTTTTCTCGAGGTAGTCGATGAAATGTCCCGCGTTGAGCCTTTCGCCGGTGACGCGCGCGAGCAGGTCCTGGGCCGGGTAGACGCTCCCCCAGGCGTGGACGTGCTCCCTGAGCCATTCGCGGACCGTGTCCAATTTTCCCCGGCCGATCTCTTTTTCCACGTCCGGGTGCTTCCGCTTGAGCGCCGCGTAGAGCTGGGCCGAGGCGAGGTTGCCGAGGGTGTAGGTCGGGAAGTAGCCGAAGGCGCCCATGGACCAGTGCACGTCCTGAAGCGCGCCGTCGCGGTCCGTCGCCGGCTTGACGCCGAGAAGCTTTTCGGATTCGGCGGTCCAGGCGGCCGGGACGTCGTCCAGGGCGAGCTCTCCCGAAAAAATCTTCTTCTCCAGGGTGAAGCGGAGGATGATGTGAAGGTTGTAGGTCACCTCGTCCGCCTCCACCCGGATGAGGGAGGGGCTCACCGCGTTGACCGCGCGGTGGAACCGGGCGGCGTCGACGTCGCGCAAGGCTTCCGGGAAAAGGGGCTTGAGCTTCGGGAAGAACGCCGTCCAGAAGGCGCGGCCGCGGCCGACGAGGTTTTCCCAGAGCCGCGACTGGGACTCGTGGATGCCGAGCGACGCGCCGGACGCCAGAAGCGAGCCGCGCAGCGAGGCGCCGAAGCCCTGTTCGTAGAGACCGTGGCCCGCCTCGTGGATGACGCCGAACACGGCGCCGGGGAAAAACCGTTCATTGTAGCGGGTGGTGAGGCGGATGTCGTCCCGGCCCAGGGTGGTGGTGAAGGGATGGGCCGAAACGTCGAGCCGGCCGCGCTCGAGGTCGAAGCCCATGGCGCGGAGCACCTCGAATCCGAACTCGCGCTGCTTGTCCGCGGGAAAGGAGCGCGTCAGGATCTCCCCCCCCGCGTCGACGCCGCTTCCCCGAATTCTCTCCACCAGGGGCACGAGCCGCGCCCGCAGGTCGGAGAGGATTTTCTCGAGCTCCCCGGTCGTCATCCACGGCTCGTACTCGTCGAGGAGCGGATCGTAGACGCTTTCCGTGTACCCCTGGCATTCGGCGTATTGTTTCAGCAGCTCGACGAGCCTGCCGAGATGCGGCCGGAAAAGCTTGAAGTCCGAGGCCTGGCGCGCGCGCACCCACTGGGCCTGGGCCAGGCTCTGGACCTTGGCGAGCTCCTCCACGAGCGTCTTCGGCGTCTTCACCTGTTTCGTGTAGCGCCGGAAGGTTTCGCGCAGGAAGCCGCGCGTCTCGTCGTCGACGCCGGAGGGACCCATCTTCGTCTTCTCCGACATGCCGAGCGCCCCGAAGAGCTCCTCCTGGCGCGGGTCGACGATCCGGTCGTGGACCAGACCCTGGAGCAGGGCCACCTGTTCGGACCGTTCCTCGATGGCGCGTGCCGGCATGTACGTCTCCTGGTCCCAGCGCAGGATGTCGATGGAGTGGTTCAGGAGCAGGATTTCGCGGTCGTGTTTCTTGAGTTCCGTCAGTGCATCCAAAGTCTTTGCCTCCGAACTTCAATTTGAAAATCAAGCCACAGAGACACAGAGGACACGGAGAAGAGGGGAGGGCAGCAAGAGAGGGTTGAGGAGAAACAGAAAAGCGCTTTCGTTTTTACCATATTTTCTTTCTCCCCTTCCTCTTCTCCTCTCTGTGTTCTCTGTGTCTCTGTGGCTTCTCAGTAAGCATAGGCACTCCCCCCGATGAACTCCCGCAGCAGCGACGTCTTCGGCACGAGGGCGTCGTCGGCGCAAGCCGGAATTTCGGCGAAGAGCCCGCAGACCCGCTCGGCCCGCTCGTACGCGTCCCCCGCGTCGGGATCGTTCCGGAATTCGTCCCGGAAGCGCGCGAAGGCGTCTTCCAGGCGGGCCTTGAGGAAGGGAAGCTCGTAGGCCAGCGAGCTGTTGACCACGGCGTGGGCCTGCATGAGCCGGGAGACGATGTAGCGGAGCTCGGCGCGGCGCACGTAGTGCCAGTGGAGGATGGTGTGGCGGGGGTCGTAGTTGCGGAACTGCAGGTCGCGCACCATGCGCCGCATGAGGCGCACGTCGCTCCAGCGGAGGAACCGGCCGCCCGAGTCCTTGAGCTGCGCGAGCGTCTCGATGTACAGCTTGAACTTGGCCGTTTCCGGGATGCCCGCGGTCATCTCCTCGTACAGCCCGTGGAGCGAGTCGACGAGGACGATTCCGTTTTTTCCGAGGGCGACCCGGCCGCTCGTGCCGTTCCGCCTGCCTTTCTTGAAATCGTAGTAGGGCACATCCACCGTTTTTCCCGCGAGCAGGTCGCGCAGGTGGCCGTTCACCATCGCCAGATCGATGGCCTGCGGCGTCTCGAAATCGTAGTCGCCTCGGCCGTCGCGGGGATGTGCCTCGAGGTTGTAGAAATAATTGTCGACCGCCAGCGGCACGATCTCGAGCCCGCGCGCGGCCAGACGCTCCTTGATCTTCAGGGTGGTGGTCGTCTTGCCCGAGGCCGACGGACCCGAGACGATGAGGATCTTGACGTCGGAAAGGCGCTCCTCGATCCTGGCGAAGGCCGAGTCGATTTCGTCCTCGTAGAACTCCTCGGCCGCCGCGATGAGCGGGCCGGGACCAGCGGCGAAGCGCGCGGAGAGCTCGCCCGTGGCGGCGCAGTCGTGGTCCACCGCCCAGGAGAGCGCCTCCCAGAGCTTGCGGTAGGGGATGTTTTCCCGCGAATAGGTGAGCGAGTCCCGACGCTTGCGCTTGAGGGCGTGCTCGTAGCGGTAGACGATGTAGGCTTTGGCGGTGCGGGCGTGGCCGCGCTCGATCAGGCACTTTTCCACGCTGTCCTGGACTTCCTCGACCGTCGGGTCGGTTTCGGCCGAGCCGCGCTTCTCGAGCATCGCCACCACGTCCCCGGCCACCCGCTCGGCCGTCTCCCGGTCGCGGCCGCCCATGGCCACCGCCGCCCGGTAGATCGCGAAGACAATTTTTCCCGGGTCGAAGGGCACCAGCCGTCCGTCCCGCTTGACGATTCTTTCTATCATGCGTGCGCCTTACCGGCATGATAAGTGGCGGAGCGGCGCTTGTCCAGGGGGAAGGGGTGCTCGACCGGGAAGAGCAGGCGTTCCGCCCGCCTTGGAAATTCCGACACGAAGGGCACGAAGAAGGGAGAAGGGCACGAAGGAGAAGGAAGGAGGAGGAAGCGAGGATGCGGGAAAACATGATTTCCGTCTGCAACTTATGTCTTGCCGCACGTCATTGCGAGGCCCATGCTCGATAATCGATATTCTCATTCACTCGGGCCGAAGCAATTCCGAGACACGAAAGCTCGAACGGACTCTGCAGGGTAGACGCATCGGATTTGTGCGGCTTCATTCCGTAAAATCACATTCCCTTTATGGATGTTCCACTGGTTTCCTTTTCCCAGCGCACCGCCCCGCGCGCTTCGTCATTTCCGCCATCTTCCGGGCGACCGCCTTGCTTAATGATCGTTTGGTCGTCCGCCACGTCCAATTGCCTTTTTTCGTGCCGGGCTTGT
>CAZKOS010000229.1:0-4509 GCA_964554445.1 uncultured Spirochaetaceae bacterium
GTCCGGTCGCACGCGTCCGGTGCGTCGTACCAAAGATTTTCTTTTTTACTTCTCCTCCTCCTCAATCATCCCCATCATTTCGCGCAAAGTACTCTCAAGGCGGTGTTGACCGCTAAGGGATTATAAATCTTCAGCCGTCTCGCATTATTTTTTTGCGCACATCATTGTTCGTCCGTCTTCCATCACTCCCAGAGGAACGCCACGGCGCGCTTGCCGAAGATGTAGTCGTCGAACACCGTCCTGGCCGGGCGCCGCGCCAGGCCCGCGCAGACGTGGAGGGGAAGCAGGTGCTCCTCGCGGGGGTGGCAGTACCGGGCGGAAGGCGCCTTCTCCCAGGACAGGAGAAGCCGCTCGCGCTCGCCCTCGTCGGACTCTTTCGCGCAGACGCGGAGAAGCCAATCCTGGAACTCGTCGTTGCGGGGATCGGGCCGCCTCTCCCCGCCCCCCAGGAAGAACTCGCGCATGTTGTGGAACGAAAAGCCGGAGCCGATCACCAGGAGGTTCTCCCCGTCGAGCCCGGCCAGGGCCTTGCCGAGCGCCAGGTGGGCCGCCGGGCTCAGGCCCCGCAGGAGCGAGAGCTGGACGGCCGGGATGTCCGCCTTCGGGTACATCATCTTGAGCGGGATGAACAGGCCGTGGTCGAATCCCCGCCGCCGGTCCACGGCGGAGGGAACGCCGTTCCGTTCGAGCAGCCCCGCGATCCTTTCCGCGAGCGCGGGAGCGCCGGGCGCCGGGTAGTCGATTGTGTAGGCCTCGGCGGGAAAGCCGGAGTAATCGTAGTACATCGGCGGCCGGGCGGAGCCGAGGAGCGTGGCGGCGGTCTCCTCCCAGTGGGCGCTCACGACGACGATCGCGTCGGGCCGCCGGAGAAGAGACGGCAGCCGGCGCATGAACTCGATCATGGCCGCGTGGCCGGGGTCGCCGAGGATCGGGAGCGGTCCCCCGCCGTGAGAGAAATAGACGATCTGGGCCTTCCGGCCGGAAACGGACGTGGACATGGCTGTCGCCTCCTTCAATCCAATATAACCACGAGGCGGGCGGGAGGGCCACTTCCGATGACGGGAGACTGTGGAACAATGACGAGGATGATTGAGAGGCTGTTGAACAATGATGAGGATGATGGGGATGATAATAGAGGGGAGCGGGCGCCGAACACCTCCTTGTGACTTGTCTCCACGAGTGCTATACTGTCTTCGGAAGCCATAGATATTCAAAATTCCGCCATAAAAAAAACTTTCCCTTTCGCTCCGGAAACGCGGCGCCTCCGCTGAAGGGACGTTCGTTCCCCGGGCGATCGCTTTCGGTACGGAACGCGACGTCTGCTTCCGATCGTGCCTGAATCAACACCGCGAGCGAATCTGAAAGGATCACAACATGGCGGACACGCTTGTCGTTTCACCCGTCCGGACCCGGTCGGAGCTGAAGAAATTCATTTCGTTTCCCTACGCGCTGTATAAGAAAGAATTGAAGAACCCCTACTGGGCGGCTCCCCTGAGGATCGACGAAAAGATCCTGTTCGACCGCGGGAAAAACCCGTTTTACCGGCACGCGGAGGTCCAGGAGTTCCTCGCCCGCCGGAACGGCGCGATCGCGGGACGGATCGCGGGGATCATCGACGCGCGGCACCACGAGTTCCGGGAGCCGCGCGTCGCCTATTTCGGCTTTTTCGAGAGCGTCGACGACCGGGAGGTCGCCTTCGCCCTCTTCCGCGCCGCGAGCGACTGGGCGAAGAAAAAAGGCATGAAGAAGATCATCGGCCCCATCAACCTGTCGACCAACCACGTCCTCGGCATGCTCCAAAACGACTATGAGGGCGTGCCGATGGTGCAGGTGCCGTACAACCCCGAGTATTACACCGGGCTCGTCTCCGCGTTCGGTTTCGAAAAGGAGAAGGACCATTTCGCCTACCTGCTCCGGACCGGCGAATTGAAGCTTTCGGACAAGATCCGGCGCGTCGCCGCCATCGCGCGGAAAAACAAGCGCCTCACGATCCGCCCGGTCGACATGAAGGATTACTGGAACGAGGTGGCGATGGCGAAGGACCTGTACAACCGGGCTTTCCGGAACAACTCGGATTTCGTGCCCTGGACCGACGACGAATTCATGCACATGGCCAAGGACCTGAAGCTGGCGATCGTCCCGGAGCTCACCTTCCTGGCGTTCGTCGACGGCAAGCTCGCGGGCATCGCGATCACGCTTTATAACTTCAACGAGATCTTCGTGAAGATGAACGGGCGCCTGCTCCCGACCGGCATTTTCCGGCTCCTCTTCGGCAAAAACAGGATCAAAAACGTGCGTCTCGCCATCCTGGGGGTCCTCCCCGAGTACCGGCGCATGGGGATCGACGCCCTGCTCGTGCTCGAATCCTACGATCGGGGAGTCGCCCGCGGCATTCAGGCCGGAGAGCTGTCCGTCATCCTCGAGGACAACTGGCCGCTCATCAACCTGCTTGAAAAGTGGGGCGTGCCCCGCTACCGCACCTACCGGGTGTACCACAAGCAGCTCGCCTGACGGCGGATCGGCCCGCGCGGAATCCCCGCGCTGTCACATGATGAGGAGATGATCGAACAATCATGAAGATGATGGGGATGATGATGGAAAGGGGACGCACACGCGCTATGTGATTCTCGCGGCGCGCATTTCCTTGACGAGCGTCCAGGTTTTTCCGTCCGTCGTTTTCTCGTCGCACCATCTGAAGGAGTCGGGCGTGATATCGCGGTACACCCGGCGCGATTGGGTCCCGTCCCCGTTGGGATCGCCGGTTTGTATTATTTCGTCCCCGACCGCCCGCGCCAGCTGACGGACGATCGTTGCGCTCGGAGGATTTATCCAGAGTATGTGCCACGCGTCGATTGCGGGATCGTACACCCGGAGGGTGGTGCTGTACCTGTTCCCCGGCTCATGCCGGCCGATTTTTCCGCCGGCGCGGACCGGCGTGATCCAGAGGTCCGGGACGGCGCGTTACTTCTTGAACCGCCACCAATCCAGGTTGAACAGGCCCTGGCCTTCGCCCTTGAACTTGAAATAGAGGTCGTGCACGCCGGAGAGTTTGCCCGGAAGCGGCGCGGTCTCGACGGTCCAGTGCCCGTCGCCGCCGGTGGGGTTCACCGGGATCGAGGCGACCGGCTCGCCGCCTTCCGCGGTGAGGTCCAGGTATATCTCGATGACGCCGTCCTTCGCGCCGGACACTCTCATCTCGAGCGCCCCGGCGCCGCCTGTGCCGAAATCCACTCCCTTGTACTTGACGATGTCCCCGTCCTCGATGTCGCTCACGGCGATGATTCCATCGGCGAAGCCCTTCGTCTCGATCCCGTACTGCCGGTGCATGGTCTCGGCCTGGTTCACGGCGTAGGGATTCAGGTATTTCAGCTGCGGCACGCCCTGCAGGGTGGGGATCACCTTTTTGATCGTGCCGTCGGGATTGAACTCCAGCTTGTCCAGGCAGACGCTGCGGTGGTACGCCGCGTACCCGGAGCTCGCGTAATCGAGCAGGGCCTGCGCCCGGTTGTGGTAGGCGATGTACCACTGGCCCTTGTATTCCACGATCGACGCGTGGTTGTTGTTGTTCTGGTTATAGGGCGGATTGTCGAGCACCACGCCCTTGTAGACGAACCCGGTCATGGGATTTTTGCTCATCATGTACTCGATCTTGGCCGCGCCCTTCGAGAAATCGCTCGAATAGGTCAGGTAGTAGATCCCCTTGCGCTTGTTCATGTAGATGGCCTCGAAGAAGCGGTCGGGCGGCGCCTGAATCTCTTGGGCCGCGCCGTCCGTGCTGATCATGTCCTTGTTCAGCTTGATGACCCGGCTGTTCCCCGGGCCGCCGCCGCCGAAATACATGTACGCCTGCCCGTCGTCGTCGATGAAGACCGCCGGATCGAAGCACCACTTCACCTTGGCGCCCGGCGTGGCGGTCGTGACGAGGACGCTCCCGCGCGGGTCGCTCCAGGGGCCGGTGGGCGTGTCGCTCGTCACCACCCCGATGCCGCCGCCGCCATTGCCGAAGTACAGGTAGTACTTCTTGTTGCGGTACACCACGGTCGGGGCCCAGGCAAAGCGGGCCCACGAGGCGCACTCGGGAACCTTGAACGGCTCCAGGTGATCGGTCCAGTTGGCCAGGTCGTCGGAGGAGACGATGGTCATATCGTTCATCCAGTAGTCTTTCTGCCGGTCCAGGTCGTGCGACATGTACACGTACACGCGACCGTTGAACACGCAGATCGCGGGATCGGCCGTGTACTTCTGCGAGACGATGGGATTGCCGCGCGTGAAAAACGAATCGTACAGCGGCCGCAGGGTCATCGCGGCGGGCTTCGGCTTGGGAGCGGGCGCGGTCGCGGAAGCACCGGCGCCGCTCGTCGCGCATCCCGCCGTCAGAGCCAGGAGACAAGCAAGCAATGCGAGCGATATCGATTTATAAGCCATGAGTTCCTCCTCGCGGGGTATGGGTTTCAGTGTACCATGATGGGCCGTGAGGGGAAAGAGGCGATTGAAAACATGTCCGGCGCG
>CAZKOS010000230.1:0-2312 GCA_964554445.1 uncultured Spirochaetaceae bacterium
GCGGGTTGGGGTGGGTCGAGGGAGGGGGCTTACACAAGCCCCCTCCCTCGGCTCCACCAGCTGGTGGAGTCGTTCCGCCTCCTGCGAAGGAAAATACTCCTCGTCGCTGCAGGTGAAACTGTTCCCGCAACGACAGTTGCCTAAAATAGATCGGCACGAATACCCGGCGTCAGCCGACCGCACGGCAAGCCCCCTGCGGAGCGACCCCGCCACGGCGCCGCTGCAAAGCCGCCTCGGCAAGGATCGCCCTCCGCCCGCCGCGCAGGCGAATCCCTTGACCTTCCCTCCCGGATAGAGTATGCTTTTTCAAGGTACTTTCATGAAAGACGCGCATCGTTTCCTTACTGCCAACTACAGCCTCTTTTCATTTTGGTATTTTTACCTCAAGAGACGTCTGTAGCCGACAGTGCATGAAGGCACCGGGCCGCAGGCGTTTTCCCCGCCTGCGGCTTTTTTTGCGCCCTCCGGCGCTCAAGCGAACGCGGCAGGCGGCACCGCCCGGCCGAGGATCCTAAAAGCCAGGAGGACGACCATGATCTTGTTAGCCAAACCCCACACCCACGCCGCGTCCGAAAAACTGCTCGACGTTCTCGAGACGCGCGGCTACCAGCCCTGCCGCCTCGCCACGAGCGAGGGACCCCTCTTCACGGTTCTCGATTTTTCCGCCGCCCTCCTCGCCGATCTGCCGGGCGAGGCGGGCTCCTACACCCTGCTCGAACCGCGCGAGCCGTACGTGCTCGCGGGCAAGGCCTTGAAAGACACGGCGACCGAGATCGAGGTGGGCGGGACCGGCCGGATCGGCGGGCGGGGATTCGCGGTCATCGCCGGACCGTGCTCGGTGGAGTCGCCGGCACAGATCGAGGCGTGCGCGGCGGCCGTCAAGAAGGCGGGCGCCGCGTTTCTGCGCGGGGGCGCCTACAAGCCGCGCACGAGCCCGTACGCGTTCCAGGGCCGCGGCGAAGAGGGACTGCGCTGGCTCAAGGAGGCGGGCGACCGGCACGGCCTCCCCGTCGTCACCGAGGTCCTCGACCAGGACGACCTCGGCGCGGTGGCCGAGCACGCGGACGTCCTGCAGGTGGGGGCGCGTAACTGCCAGAACTACGCGCTCCTGAAAAAACTGGGTAAAATTCGCAAGCCGGTGCTCCTGAAACGCGGCATGATGGTCACCATCGACGAGTTTCTGCTCTCCGCCGAGTACGTCCTGGCCGGCGGCAACATGGAGGTCATCCTCTGTGAAAGAGGCATCCGCACCTTCGAGCCCGGCACGCGAAACACGCTGGACATCTCGGCCGTACCCCAACTCAAGCTGAAGACCCACCTTCCGGTGATCGTCGATCCGAGTCACGCCGCCGGCACGTGGCGCCTCGTCGAGCCCCTCGCCCTCGCGGCCGCGGCCGCCGGCGCCGACGGCCTGATGGTGGAAGTACACCCGTGTCCCGAGGAAGCCTTGAGCGACGGCGAGCAGTCGCTCAAGCCGGGACGATTCGCGTCGCTCATGGACAAGCTCGAGCGTCTCCTGCCGATCGCGGGGCGGACGCTTTTACCGGGATGTTCCGCCGCAGGAAGGGGAGAGGGAACCACGGACGACATTGATCAAGACCGCTGAGACTGAGAAGAGGAGACAGACGGAGAGATTCGGCTCGGAGAGCGAAGTCAATACGACTTTCCGCGGGGAAAAGCCCGCAAGGGCTCGGTCGGCAATGGCTCTCCGGTCGTTTGCGTCCGGGAATCGCCGACCGCTGTCAGTATGAATGAAGAGAGCCGATCATTTCACCGGAGCGATGAAAAAGAGGACACGAAGCGCACCCCTCGACTTCGCTCGGGGCAAGCTCCGGAGACGAAGAACACGAAGGGAAGAAAGAGGGAGAATGAAGCTCGTGACACAAGAAATTAACTCATTTCTTCTCTTCCTTCGTGCTCTTCTTTTTCTTCGTGATCTTCGTGTCCTCTTCGCAAATTTATTCCCTTCAACTATTCAAACACCATTCTCAATTAACTTAACTGAGTACTAGGCTTGCCCGAGGATGGTCTTGGCGCGATCGGCCATGTTGGGGAACAGGTCGACGGGCACGGCTTCGCGGCCCAGGGCCTTGAACACCATGTAGCGCGCGCAGTTGCTCGAGTCGCCCCGGCAGTAATTGCGTTTGTACATGTTCGCCATGGTGGGCATATGCGCCATTTTATCGTTGAAAAAAATACAGCCGGCCAGGCATTCGCAATCGGCCATAGGTTGCTCCTTGATATCGTGATGAAGATTCCCAAGTATCATTATACACCGGATTGGGTAAAAAAGAAATGAAATCCATGACCGG
>CAZKOS010000230.1:2412-4471 GCA_964554445.1 uncultured Spirochaetaceae bacterium
TCCGCCGGAACGCCCGTTCAGAAATCCCAGGGCCGCAATTCACGGACGGCTTCAATCGTCTTTCCCCGCCTTTTTCCCGCCGAGCTTTTCGATCGCCCGCTCGTAGAAGTCCTCGACGGCCCACATCATGCGGTAATCGGGATAATGCTCCATGAGGTATTCGCAGGCGCGCATGAGCTTTTCCCAGTCGGTGAAATAATTGAGGGTCAGGACCTCCTGGTAGAGGATTTCCGGGAGAAAGACGTCGTCCTTGAAGGTGACGCGCGCCCGGGCGGCGATGAGCATGATCTCCTTGTTCATCCGCAGCGCGGTGTCCTTGTCTCCGAAGTCCTCCTCGGCGTGGTCGCCGATTTCGCGCAGGGTGTTCTGGAGCTCCCAGGTGCAGACCGCCGGCGTGTCGCCCTTCATGAGGGCGGGGTGGGCGTCGGTGTATTTCCTGATCTGCTCGTTGGTCATTCCCTTCTTGTACGCCTCCGTGACGAACTGGGCGTACGACAGGAACCTGGGCGCGGCGAGGCGCGCCTTGAGTTGGGCCGCCTCGTCGTAGAGCTTGGCGAGCTCGCGCTGGGCGCGCTGTTTCTTGAAGTCCTTGAGGAACTTGTACGCGTCCTCCAGGCTCTTCTGGGGCTTGAGGTAGAAGGGGTCGAACTGGATCGCCTGCCGGAACGACTGCGCCGCGGCGGCGTAGGAGCCGGAGTCGAGGAGATCGACGCCGGTGTAGTAGGCTTTCGCCGCCTCGAGGGACTCGGTGCCGCCGCGCGCCGCGCCCGCCGCGGCGCTCACCCCGAGCTCGCGGAGCACGCCGTCCGTCAATTCCTTCTGAACAGCGAAAAGCTTGTCCAGGTCGCCCGCGGCCCGGAAGCCCTTGAGGACCCGGCCCGTCTCCACGTCGACCAGTTTGGCGTCGATGCGCAATGTATTCTTCAGTACGATGTACGCGCCGATGATGATCCGGCGGGCGGCCGTGAGCTTGCCGATGCGCACCGCGCTCTTCTCGTCGTACAGGTCGCTTACAGATTTTTCCTGCTCCTTGAGCACCTTCTCTATCTGCTCGCGCTCCACGACCGTGAGCTCCGGCTGGGCGGCCAGGTCGCCCGCCAGCATGTCGGCCGCGCCCTTGGAAAACCAGGCGTAGTCCTTGTTCCCGGTGGTGTTCTCGAAATAAAGAACGGAGATGGCGTTGGATTCCGCGAAGGACGGGGCGGCCGAAACAATGAAAAAGGCGATGATAACGATGATGCGTCGCGTCATGATTATACTATAAAACATTTGGCGCGGGGTCTCAAGAAATCCGGATCCCAATTGGGATTTTACTGTTGGGACGCACGGCCGTGCGTCCCAACAATTTTTCTCCCGACAATTATTCTCCCCATGATGGGACCTGGAGCTTCGACGCCGCTTCTGCTACACTCGCATCAAATGTCGTATAAAGCCTTGATTTTCGACATCGGCAACGTCGTCATCCGGATCGATTTCAGGAGAATCTTCGCGTCCTGGGCGCGATCGCTCTCTCTCGATCCCGACTGGGTCGAACGCTCGTTCGCCTTCGACGACCGCGCCATCGCTTACGAGAAGGGTCTCATCGGAACGGAAACGTACCGGGCGCACGCGGCGTCTCTTCTGGGAGTGTCTTTCGCGGACGGGGTGTTCGAGACCGGCTGGAATTCGATTTACGCGGGCGCGGTGCCCGGAGTCGGCGCTCTGCTCCGCTCGTTGCGCGGCCGATACCGTCTCGTCGCGCTCACCAATACCAATGCCGCGCACGCCCCCGTCTGGCTCGAGCGATACCGCGGCGTGCTCGCGCCGTTCGAGAGAATCTTCCAGTCGTTCGAGATCGGCGCCCGCAAGCCGGAGCCCGCGGCGTACGAGACGGTGCTCGAATACCTGCGCGCGGACGCGGCGGACGTCGCCTTCCTCGACGATTTTCAGGAAAACGTCCGCGCGGCGGAAGACCTGGGAATGACCGGGATCCATGTTTACCCGGGCGCCGACTTGTCCGCCGCGCTCGAAACCGCCGGGGTCGTGATATGAACCTCGACCGCTGCCGTCCCACCGAACG
>CAZKOS010000231.1:0-4404 GCA_964554445.1 uncultured Spirochaetaceae bacterium
TGCCCAACACGCTCCCGAGCTTGAGTCATTTCGATTTTCACCTGAAGAAAAAACCGGCCTGGAAACCGCTTTCGCGCTGAGTATCGGACCCGATTCGGGATTTTTATTCGGGATGCTGCAGGAATGGGTGTTTATCGATCGCGACGGCGGCAATGCCTATAACGATGTTTTGAGCCGTCTCGACTGGCAACAGAATCCGCAGTTCTACCTTGGTGTATCCGGCAGTCTCATGCCTCTTCCAAGGTTTTTCATCGGCTTCGGCGGGTGGATGGGAATCCCGGGCATATTGGGTTATCTTGAGGACAGGGATTGGAATGCCGCGACCGGTATATATGACCATTTTTCACATCACGATAACCTGCTCAAAAACAGCTTGTTTTTCGATCTAAATGTCGGATATTGCTTTATCAGAAGTTCATATGTGTTGTTGAACGGTCTACTGGGATTCAATTATAAGCAAATTCATATGACGAGTGAAAACGGCTGGCGGGAGTATCCACCCGGAAGCCCTGCAATCCCCGTGTATGGAGAAGTAATCGATTATGAACTGAATTTTTTTATCCCCTACCTAGGGGTTGAATTGAATTATGCTCCCGCTCAAATATTATCCGTTGATGTGTTTTTGTCAGTGAGCCCATGGATTACGTTCGTCTACGACCGTGATGACCACATCCTGGCCGGTGAATACTTCCAAGACCTCCCGCAATGGGGTTTCCATCTCTCGGGAGTCATCAGTCTGAGTTTTCATCTCGGCGGAGGATGGAACTTGTGTCTCAAAAATACGATCATGTGGTCCCCTCCCATAAAAGGACCTTCCTTCGTGGGCGGCTCTCTTTCCGCCGGCGAGCTCGCCGGCGCCAGCCTCCTTCTCGGCGGGGTGTCATTGAGCCTGAAGTGGTCTTTCTCAATTTACGGGGAATCGCGCGTAAATCGAGATAAGTTGTTGATCCTGCCCCGCTAAATTACATCGAATTTTCTTCGGCTATTTCAATATCACCAGCACGATCTCCGCGGGGGCGCCGAACCGCACCGGCGGCGTGATCGTCCCGATGCCGTTCGAAACGATCACCCGGCAGCGCTCCGCCTTCACGAGCCCGCTCCGGTACTTCTGGCCGGTCGCGGTCGGCAGGAGCGGGGCGTAAAGCCCGAAGAGCGTGACCTGGCCGCCGTGCGTGTGCCCGGAGAGCATCAGGTCGACCTTGTCCGAACGCAGCGCCTCCGCGTAATCGGGATTGTGACTGACGAGGACGACAAAATCGCTCTTTTTCGCGCCGCCGAGCGCGGCCGCCTCGTCCTGACGGTCCTCAGTGAGATCCCCCACCCCGCCGATCCTGATCCTCGCCCGGCCGCGCGCGAGCCAGACGCCCGCGTTGTCCAGCAGGCCGATACCGTCGGCGCGCATGGCGGCGCGCACTCTCCCCGCGCCCGCCCAGTGGTCGTGGTTGCCGAGCACCCCGTAGACCCCGCACGGTGCCTGGATTTTCCCCAACTCGCGGAAACAGGGCTCGATGTATCCCGATCCGCGGTGGATGTAATCGCCGCCCAAGAGGACAAGGTCGGGTTTCAGGCCGTTCACTTGAGAGACCAATGCGGCGACCCGCCGGCGCGAAAAGAACGGCCCGTGGTGGATGTCGGTGAGAAACGCGATGCGAAATCCCGAGAACGCGTCCGGAATCGAATCGTCCTCAATGATGTACTCCCTGACGCGCACGGTCAATGTTTCCCGGGCCGAGTCTCCCAGGCACGCAATCGCGAGGATGACCGGTACGATGAAAAGTCGATGGATGCCGCCTGGATTCATGCCGCCAACCGTATCCATGAAATATGGCGGTTCCTTGACGCCGCCGTGGAAAAATGAGGGTCAAATAGTCGGCGGAATATTTTTATTTACTTCCGGCTCGATTATGACTACACTTAATGAAAGAAAAACAAATTAAAAAAGGAGCCGCCGATGAAAAAGCGTTTTAAATCCGCTCCTTTTATTTTTACGCCCCTCGAATCATGTCACCCGAAAAATACCGATTTTATTCCGCGCTTCCGCGAAACACCGATCGTGCCTTTGCGCCGCAAAAATTACTTTGAAAAAAGGAGGGCCTCATGAAATCCACCTTATTAGTGTCAGCGTCGTTGCTGCTCCTGCTGCTTTTCTCCTGTCTCCCGCCGACGGCCGCCACCGCCGGAGCCTTGACGATCAGTTTTTCACCCACCGGGGTCGCCAACCGGACGATTCTTCCCGATACGGACATGAACATCGCGTCCTACGCCGTGACGGGAGCCGGGCCCGCCGGGGCGAGCTTCAGCGTCGAAACGTCCCAGACGAGCGTGGTCGTGGGCAGCCTCGCCTTCGGCGACTGGACCGTGACGGTGGAAGCCAAAAACGGCGACGGCGTCGTCATCGCGAACGGGACGGGAACGACGACCGTGCACACGGGGCAGAGCTCCTCGGTCGCCGTCAGCGTGCGGCCCCTGGACGGGGTCGGCGTCCTCGATCTGGCCGTCACCTGGAACGCCGCCGACACCGAGCTTCCCGCCATCGACGCCCAGCTCGTTCCCGTGACCGGCGAGGCGCGCACGCTCGATTTTACGATCACGAACGGCAACACCGGGACCTTCCACGCCGAGGACGTCGCGACCGGATATCACACCCTGATCGTGAAGCTCTTGGACAACGGCCAGCTCGCCATGGGAGCCGTGGAGGTCGTCCGGATCGTCGACGGCGGGACCTCCGCCGGTTCGTTCGATTTCCCGGAGATCAACAAGCCCGGCGGCAGCGTCATCGTCACCCTCACGCCGGAAATGGCCGATCCGTTGACGGTGAGCATTGACGGGGCCGTTTCCATGTTGGCACTCGGTCAGAGCATGACCGTAACGGCCAATACGGCGGAAGCCGTGGACAACGTGGTGTACGTCTGGTACCTCAACGGCGAGAGCGTGGGGACCGGGAATACCTTCACCTTCGGGAGCTCGCTGGGAATCGGGGTCTACCGCCTGGACGTGACGGCCGTCACCGCGGACGGCACGCGGGCCGGCAGCGCCGGACTGACGTTCAATGTCTGGTCCGGGGTCTCCTGAATCAAGCGCGCCCCGGGGAACAATGAAGGCGCGAACCGCTTTCCGCACCGCGGCGATTCTACTTTTCATTCTTTTTTCCTGCCGGCCGCCGTCTGCCGGCGAAGGGGCGCCTTCGTACGGTTCTCTGAGCCTGGCGCTCTCTTCCTTGGATCTCTCTGACGCGACAATCGTTCCGGATATGGACACCGTCATGGCCGGGTACGATATTTCCGGCTCCGGTCCTGAGGGCGCGACGTTTCTGGCCCGATCGGCGGACACGAACGTATCCGTCGACCGGCTCGCGCCCGGCGAGTGGAATATCGCGACGACCGCGCGCAACGCCGCCGGCGACGCTCTGGCCGAAGGCGAAGGCTCGGTCGCGGTTCAAAGCGGGATCACCTCGACCGCGTCGATCGCGCTCTGCACGTTCGCGGGCTCGGGAACGCTCAATCTCACCGTGCTCTGGGACGCAGGCACCCTTGCCGATCCCGCGGTTGCAGGCTGGCTGATACCCCTGCGCGGCCGCTCTCTCACCCTTCCCTTCACGCTCGCGAATGACGGTACCGCGACCTGCCGCCTCGACGGCCTGCGGTCCGGATTTTACGTTTTATTGGTCAAGCTTTCGAACCGCGGGATCTTTGCGCGCGGAGCCGTCTCTCTCGTCTGGATCGTCCCACGCCGCGTCTCGGCCGGGACGATCGATTTTCGCAGCCACAATCCAACCGCGGGGACGATCACCGTGAACCTCTCATTGGAAACGGCCGACCCGCTCACCGTGGAAATGACCGGTCAAGCCGGGGAATTACCGCTTGGACAGAGCATGAGCGTGAGCGCGAATACCGCCGACACCCCGGACAACGTCGTTTACGTATGGTATGTCAACGGGGAGAGCGTGGGGACGGGCGGAACGATCGACGTGGGAGGCGGCCTGCCCGCGGGTGTGTATAGGCTGGACGTAACGGGATTTACCGCGGACGGGAGACGGGCCGGGAGCGCGACTGCAATGTTCAGGGTTGCAAACGGCCCATAAATAGGGATCGCTCTAAAAATACAAAAACCCGGGAAGAACGACGTCGTTCGATTTTCTCCCCGGCGTTTTTCGGCCTACTTCACCACCAGGACCTTGCGCGTCTCGTCGATGCCGGGCCCCACCACTTTGATGAAATACAATCCCCGCGCCACGATTCGTCCGCCCTCGTTCCGGCCTCCCCAGGTGGTGGAGTGCTGTCCGGTCGTGAGCCAGCCCCGGTAGAGCACGCCCACCAGGTCCCCGCTCAAGGAGAATACCTGGATCGTCACGTTGCCGTCCCGCGGGAGCGTGTAGCGGATTTTCGCCAACTCGCCGTTGTTCGG
>CAZKOS010000232.1:0-4397 GCA_964554445.1 uncultured Spirochaetaceae bacterium
GGCGCGGGGAAGGGCAAGACGCGCCGCATGCCGGCCTCGTTCGCGCTCTCGGCGGCCCGGGGATCGTCCTTTCGCCGCGGCATGCGGCCATTGTAGCCGCTGCCGCCGCCCGCGTCAAAGGTCGCTTAGGAGAATAAGGATCGATAAGGAAACCAGGAAACCAGGAGAGGAGGGTAAGGAAGAAGAAGATGATGGAAACGATACGAGCTATGACGGATTATTTCTTCAACGTTCATCTGCGGTTCTTCGTAGTTTTACTTTTCCCTGTCTCCGTGGTCCCGCCCTTTCCTCTCCTTCCTTTTCCTGGATTCCTGGTTTCCTTATTTATCCTCTCTCTTTAAGGCCGGGCGGAACATGCCGCGATTGTCTCGGAAGACGCGGGCGCGGGGAAGGGCAAGACGCGCCGCATGCCGGCCTCGTTCGCGCTCTCGGCGGCGTTCCGGGCCGCCAGCTCCGCGGTGACGAGGCGGAAGAGCTTCGCGGCGACGGGGAAGAATTCCGAGGTGAACTCGAGGCTCAAGGGCCAGACGGCGTGGTTTTCGCGCACCGCCTCGCGCGCGCGTTCCGCAGCCTCGGCGCCCAGTTCGGCCGCGAAGGACTCGATCATCGCCTCCCAGGTCTCCGGGCGGAAGACGCCGCGCACGCGCCGGGGACGCCCGGTCCACCCGGCGGTCTCCCGGAACCGGCGGGCGTCCAGGCAGCGGCGGCCGCCGCGGATTTCCGTCCCGCCGTCCGCGCAGGCCAGGCTCACCGCTTCCAGGTAGAGGAGGGCCTCGGCGGCCATGGCTTCGAGCTCCGGCGCGCCCGGCCCGTCCTGCGCCGCGGGCCGGACGACCGCCGGCGCGCCGCGTCCGGCGACGCCCGAACCCTGCGTCTCCCGCACGCGCACCCTGGCTCCCGAGGCGCGGTCGCGGTAGCGGTGCTCGATCTCGGACGCGCCGAACACGCGCTCCAGGGCCTCGTCCCCGCCCCGCCAGGCCGGGCTCGCGAACAACCGGCGCAGGGAGCGGGCGACCGCGTCCCGGCGCGCCCGGCCGTTCCCGGCGAAGGGACCGTCCAGGTCGAGGGTGACATCGATGGTAACGACTGCGTTCATATTGACCTCCCGTTTACGCGTTTATGTTACTTCCCCCGGGGTGACAGGGAATGTCCCTGCGAGTTTTTTTTCTCGCCCCGTGTTTTTCCCGTCTTCTCGTTTTTCATCAATGTGCATATGGCTCCACTCTATGGCGGGCGAGCCGTCCGGTCGCAAGCGACCGGTACGCCCTACCAAAGTCTTCTATATGATAAGCGTTCTTCCCAAGAAGAAAACCCACTCTCCTCTCCCATTCGCGTCCATTCGCTTGAAGCTGCGCTGCGAGATAGCGCCATACATGTATTCAACCGTTCTTTTTCGTGCCATCGGCGGTTCCCTCTCCTCATCGCCCGGTCTTGATGGTATAATGCGGCGAGGAGCGAACCATGGCCGAAGAACATTTGCCGCAGATGCGGCGCGTCATCGGGGTGCCGCAGAAGCGGGACGAGATCGTCGCCGTCCTGACCGAATGCTACGCGAGGGACCTGTTCGATCTCGAGGAGTACGAGCACCGCGTGGACCTGGTGCACGCCGCGACCACGCTCGACGAGCTCGAGGCCCTGGTGAGCGACGTGCCCCCGGAGGTGCTCCGGGCGGCGAAAACGGCCGCGCCTCCCTCCGCTTCGGCCGCCGAAGCCGCGACCATAACGGTCACCCACGGCGTGCAGAAAATATCCGACCGGCGCCTCGCCGTGGGCCGGCTCGCCCTCAACGGGCAGGGGAGCGTCTTCAAGCTGGATTACCGCTCCCTCGGCGAGCTGCCCGCCGAAATGACGATCGACCTGAGCGTCGCCGGATCGGTGGTGAAGATCATCGTGCCGGCGGAGGTCGATGTCTCCGACGAGACGGAAAACACGGCCTCGGTCGTCAGGTGCCGGCGCGGCCTGCGTTTCCGCCGGACGCCGGTGAAGACGCACCTGCGCCTCACGGGCAGGATACGGGGCTCGATGGTCAAAATCGTCACGCGCCGGAGCCGGTTCCGCTGAGCGTCTCACGGCCTGAGACGCGGGACTCCCGCCGTCCCGCGCGTTCGATACCCTTGCGGCCGTATCCGGCGTGTCCTATACTGAAAGCAGGAGACCGGCCGCGATTTTCAGCTCGCGGCCCAATGTAAAAACGGGGGTATCCGGCGTGAACGCACTCTCCGTACCCGTCGTCCTCATGGCCGGCCTTTCGGTCTACGTCGCCGTCTATCATCTTATGATCTACGCCCGGCGGCGGCAGCGGCGCGGGGACCTGAGCTTCGCCCTCCTCTGTCTCGCGAACGCCTTGTACGACGTTTTCTGCGCCGGGCTGTACAACTCGAGCTCGGTGGCCGAAGGCGCCGCCTGGCAAAAAGCCCAGTTCATCGCCCTCGCCCTTTTTTCGACCGCCTTTCTGTGGTTCATGACCGACTACACCGGGCGCAAGGCCGGAGCGCCGGTGTGGGCTTTCAGCGCGTTTTTTCTCATCGCCTTCGTCGTCCAGCTCGTCGATCGGAGCGCGCTCACGTTCGTTCTCGATCAGCCGTCGATCAAGTCGTTCGAGCTCCTGCCGGGCTTGCCCGTCATCTATTACGAGGCGGCCTTCGGTCCGTTTACCACGATCCAGAGCCTGCTCGGCCTCGTTTTCATCGCCTATATCTTTTTCGCGGCGGTGCGCTTTTTTATCCGGGGAGACAAGCGCAAGGCCGGTCCGCTGCTCGGGGCGATCGTCCTCATGACTCTCACCGCCGTCAACGACACGTTCGTGGGCAATGGCGTGTACCATTTCATTTACCTCATCGAATACGGCTACCTCGCGATCATCGTCGCCATGGCGTTCACCATCTCGAGCGACGTGGTCGAGGCGGCCGTCACCCGCGAGGCCCTGCGGGACAGCGAGGAGCGATTCCGCGCCCTCGTCGAAACGACGAGCGACTGGGTCTGGGAGACGGACCGGGACGGCGTCTACACCTACGCCAGTCCGAAGGCGGCGGAGCTGTTCGGCTTCGCGCCCGGGGAGATCCTGGGCCGCGCCATTTCCAGCCTCATCCTTCCCGAGGACGCCGGCCGTCTCGAGTCCGCCTTCCGCGAGGCGGCCGCGGCCGGCCGGCCGTTCGTGCGCCTGGAGAACACCGCCCTCCGCCGGGACGGGCGGCGGGTCGTGATCGAGACGAGCGGCGTGCCGTTCTTCGGGAGCTCGGGCGAGCTCCTCGGCTTCCGCGGCATCGACCGGGACATCACCGCGCGCAAGCGGGCCGAGGAGGCCCTGCGCCAGGCGAACATCGTCATTGAAAACAGTCCCGTCGTGCTCTTCCGCTGGATCGCGGCCGAGGGCTGGCCGGTGCAGTTCGTGTCGGAGAACGTGGCGCAGTTCGGCTACACCGCCGCCGAGCTTGTCAACGAGGCCGTGCGCTACGCCCGGATCATTCACCCGGACGACCTGGGGCGCGTGGCGCGCGAGGTGGAGGAGCGCGTGGCCGCCGGCGCGGAAGTGTACTCCCAAACCTACAGGATCGTCACCCGCACGGGCGAGGCCCGCTGGGTGCTGGTCCGGAGCTTCGTCGAGCGCGGCGCCGGCGGGACGGTCACGCACTTTCAGGGCATCGTCGTCGACGTGACCGAGCGCAAGCGGGCCGAGGACGAGATCCAAAGGCTCAACACCGGCCTCGAGCGGAGCGTCGCGGAGCGGACGGCCCAGCTCGAGAACGCGCTGCGGGAGCTCGAATCGTTCTCCTACTCGGTCTCCCACGACCTGCGCGCGCCGCTCCGCGCCCTCTCCGGACACTCGCGCATCCTGCTCGACGAATACGCCGGCCGTCTTCCGGCCGAGGCCGCCCGCCACCTCTTTGCCATTGACGAGAGCGGCCGGGTCCTGGGGCGGCTCGTGGACGGCCTGCTCAACCTTTCCCGGCTGAACCGGCGCGAGCTCGACCGGCGCCGGGTGCCGATGACCGGGCTCGTGAGGGAGGCGCTCGAAGACCTTGCCGAGGAACGGCGCGGCCGGACCGTCGAGCTCGTCGTCGGGAGGCTGCCGGATTGCGACGGCGACCCGGTCCTGCTGCGCCAGGTGTGGTGCAACCTGCTCTCGAACGCCCTCAAGTTCACGGGCAAGCGTCCCGAGGCGCGCGTGGAGATCGGCTGCGAGGAGCGCGGGGAGGGGAACGTTTTTTTCGTGAAAGACAACGGGGCGGGCTTCGACATGCAGTACGCGGACAAGCTCTTCGGCGTGTTCCAGCGCCTCCACCGCGGCGACGAGTTCGAGGGCACCGGCATCGGCCTCGCCACCGTCCGCCGGATCGTCGAGCGGCACGGGGGCCGGATCTGGGCCGAGGCCGAGCCCGGCAAGGGCGCGGCGTTTT
>CAZKOS010000233.1:0-4367 GCA_964554445.1 uncultured Spirochaetaceae bacterium
TTTGGGCGGTGAGGGGTACGATCCCCCGACCTTCTGGGTGTAAACCAGACGCTCTCCCAGCTGAGCTAACCGCCCTCTTTCCGGCAAACGTTAAACAAACGATCCCCATTTGTCAAGCCGTTCGCCCGGCCGCTCAGCGGGCGCGCGCCCGGCCGGCATCGGGTGAGGCCGGGGGATCTTCCGCTCCCATGGGCGCTCGGACGTCGCTCTCCGGCCGCGCCCCCCCGCGGCGGGACTTTTCCAGCAGCGCCACGATCTCGCGGACGATGGTCTCGCACTCGTCGAAGGAGCGCCGGTCCTTGAACGGGACGGGTTCCGCGTCCAGGAGCCGTTCGACCGTTTTCTTCAGGCGCCACCACCGGTTGCCGATGGAGCGGATGTTGGGATTGCGCAGGGCGAATTCCGCGTTTCCGCTTTCCTGGATGCCGACCCGTTTGGTGAGCACGGCCTTTTTCTGGAAGAGCTCGATCTCGAGGATGGTCGCCGGGCCGGGCTTGGTGACGATCAGGTCCGCGGCGTTGTAGTAATCCTGGATGTTGTCGATGAAGCCCAACACCCGAATGCGCGGGTTGCCCGCGTAGCGGGCCTGCAGGTCCCGCTCGAAATCCGGAACCCGCCCCGCCAGGATGATGACCTGCAGGCGCGGATCGCCGGCCAGGTCGTCGATGGCGCGCTTCAACGAGACCGCGCCGACCCCGCCGGCCGTGACCAGAACGGTCTTCATGCCGTCCGTCCGCAAGCCCAACCCGGCCAGCACCTCGTCCCGGGGCCGGAACACCGAGAGGCGCGGGTTGATCGGGAACAGCGGGCCCCGGATCTTTTCCCGCTTCACGCCGAACCGCATCATCCGGTGCGTGGCCTCGTGGGTCGGACTGAACACGCAGTCCGCGTGTTTGTCCGCCCAGGCGCGGAACACCCGCACGATGTCCGTGACGAGCACGGCCGCGAGGAACCGCCCGCCGTGGCGCTTCATGGCGCCGGCCAGGGGGGTGATGATGGAATTGTTGGCGATCACGACGTGGGGGTCATAGTCGTCGATGATCCGCTTGGTCGCGCGGTACATCTTGGCGGTGACGTACGTCTTGTAAAAATAAAACCCCACCCGGGTGTTGAGAAGGGGCACGAAAATATTGTAGAAAAATTCGAGGAAGCGGCTGGCGCTGATCTTGACGTAGAGCTCGGCCGAGTCCCGGAAGGGCGGGACGCCCGCCTCCTTGAAAATATCGATCACCTTCAGGCTGAACCGATCGCCGTAGAGTTTCCGGAACGACGCGGTGAGCGCATTGGCGGCGGACAGGTGGCCGCCCCCCGCGTCCCCGATGATGATCATAACCCGGTTTCGTTCGTTCATACTGCCCTTCACGAGCCTTTCCCCGCCGTCACCCGTCGAAATTGCTTGCCAAGCGTCGCGGAAACATCTATAGTCCTTGGCAGACCGCCGACAAACGCGACGTCCGCCGGCGGCCGCCTCCCGCCCTCGAACGCCGCGGGGAAAGCCTTATGCAGGAGCGACCGTGAGAGATCGACCGAAGACCTCCCCCCCTTCCTCATTGAAGAAAATAGGCCGCATGATCGTCATTGTCGTCATCATCGGCCTGCTCGTCAATATCGCGCTCGCCTTCATCTTCGGTTTCCAAAACACGAGCGACGCGCTTCGGAAAGTGAGCTGGGAACACATCCTCGTCCCCTTCGCGATCTACATCCTCATCTATCTCATCGATTCATTGCGCCTGACCATCGTGCTCAGGCAATTCGGCCGCCGCATCCGGTTCGCCGACGCGTTCGTCAACAGCCTCATGGGATATTTCCTGGCTTACCTGACCCCCATGGCCACCGGCGGTCAGCCCTTCCAGATCTACCACCTCAAGCGCATCGGGATCGACGCCAAGACGAGCACCAACGTCATCGTGTCGCGCTGGATCGAGTACCTCATCTCGGCCGTCGTCCTCACGCTGATTTTCATCCCGCTCGTGCTGCCCCTCCTCACCGTCGCCAACGCCCAGACGACGTTCCTCATCGTCGGTTTTTCCGTGTCGGTGGCGGCGAGCGTCGTCATCTTCATTCTCTTCATCCGCCCGGACTGGATCGGCCGGATCCTCAGGCGCCTGGAAAACAGCCCCCCGGGCCGGCTCGTCACCCGGTTCACCAAAAGGGAAAAGTGGGGCGAGGCGGCGCACGCCTGGTCGCGGGATCTCCGCACCAACATCGCCTTCCTCTGGAAGGAAAAGTTCTACGTCGTCGCCCTCGATCTGCTCCTCGGCGTGGTCGTGCTGGGCCTGCAGGTATTCTCCCTCACCTGGATTCTCGTCATGCTGCTCGGCGCGAAGCTCGGGTTTCTGCAGGTGTTCGTCACGGTCCTGCTCCTGAATCTCGTCGTGTACTACATCCCCAGCCCGGGCGCGAGCGGAGGCCTGGAGGGCGTCTACACGATGGTCTTCTCGCTCTACACGGGAGAACCGCAGCTCTCCTTCGTCTCGATCACCGTCTGGCGATTCGCCACCTATTACCTGCAGATTTTCTTCGGACTCGTCGTTTTCCTCCTCATGCGGCGCCGCGGCGGACCGCTCGCGGAAGCCCGCGAACCCGCCGCGCCGGAGCACGAGCGGACGCTGCACAAGAGCCCGTCGTCCGAGCGAACGAGCCGGTGACGCCGGCCGGCCGGCGGCCGGTCTATTCCTCCTTGAAAAGCTGGACGACTTCCTTGGGAGAGGAGGACGAGGTGAGAACCCGGCAGAACGTGTCCGAGCGCGTGATGCGCGCGATTTCCGCCAGGGCTTCGATGTGGGGCCCGGACTGGTCGGGCGCGGCGAGCATGAGGAAAAATACCTTGGAGGGCTTGCCGTCGATGGCGCCGAAATCGACGCCCTTGAAGGAAATGCCGATCGCCAGGGTGAGGGACGGCACCTCCTCCGCCTTGGCGTGCGGAACGGCGATGCCCTTCTCCAGGCCGGTCGAGCCCAGGTTCTCGCGCTTGAGCACCGCTTCCAGGATCCTGTCCTTGTCCTTGACCTTGCCCGCCCGCACGAGAACCTCGATGAGCTCCTCGATCGCCGCGCGCTTGGTCGTCGCTTCCAGGGGAACTTTAATGATGTCTTCCGATATCAAATCGATCAGGGCCATAGACACACCTTTCTTTACGCCGTAATCGTTATTATGATCGAAGGCCCGCTTCGCGGCGCGTTTTCCGCGCCGGTCGCGTCAGGCCAGTCCGTCGTACATTTTCCAGACGCGCTCCTCGTCCTTGACCATGAGCACCGAGCAGCGGACGTTGCGCATGGCCCGCTCCGTTTCATTGAAAAACTCGTCGCGCCGGCTGCGGATCTTGGAGATTTCCCCGATGACGAAGAGGTCGACCCCCCACGCCTCGATCTCGGACTTGATCTCCAGAAACGGCGTGCCGCGCTTCTTGACCGCCCGCAGGGTGACGCCCTTCTGCGCGGCCAGGTTCTTCACGTGATTGAGGTATCGCTCGGCGTCCTTCTCGATGTCGTGCGCGTAATCCTCCTGCTCGGAGGCGAGGAAGATTCTCGACTTGACCAGGTCGTCGAGGGCGCGCGTGTTGATGACGTAGATCGCGCTGAGCTCGGCGCGCAGGTCCTTGGCGAGGACGACGGCGAACTGCGCGGCGGTCACCGATTCTTCCGAGCCGTCGATATACACGAGGATCTTTTTCACCGGGCTCTCCATACGCTACTCCTGGCGGGTCCGCGCCCGTTTCTTTTCCAACCGGTTCTTGACCAGTTTCATGAGAATGAACATGTCGCGCTCGTTTTCCTCCAGGCGGCTTTGAATGAACGCGACCGTTTTTTCCAGGTCGGGAATGGCGATCTTCTCCAGGGCGTTCACCTTGCGGATCGTCTTCTTGACCTCGCTCGCCAGCCGGATGACGGAGATCTTGAGCTCGGCCAGCCGCCCCATGACCTCGAGGGCCTGCTTGAAGTGGTCGAGGGCGGAATCGATCCAGAAGCTCGTGCCCTGCGGGCTGTAGTAGGGCGGGTGCTCGGCGAAGGTGGTCTCCACCGCGGGCAGGGAGACGCCCATCACCTTGCGCTCGCGGACCTGCATCGAGCTTTCGATGTTGACCGCGCTCGCCAGGCTCAACACCCGGAGCTTGCCCATTCCGAGGACGGCGGATTCGAGCATCCGGTAGGCCTGGGCGAGCGCCTTGTCGACCCGCTCCTGGTGCTCGACCGTCTGGTCGACCATGTTCAAAAGCTCGATGACGAGAATGTTGCGCTTCTGGTCCAGGAGCTCGTAGCCGAGCTCGGCGAACTTCAGTTCCTGCTTGAGCTTGAGGAGATTGGTTTTCGTCGGCGCAATGGCTGCCACGTTCAGGCCTTTCTTTCGCGATCAGTATAGGACATCGC
>CAZKOS010000234.1:0-4363 GCA_964554445.1 uncultured Spirochaetaceae bacterium
AAAAGAATCAAGGAAAAACAAAATCCCGTTGAAACCGATAGTCTGAAAAATCTCTCCATATCCATCTATTCTTCCCTCTTCTTTTTCCTTCGTGCGCTTCGTGGTGCATCAACAGGCTAAAAGGTGCTTCAGGAAGGGCTCCGCGCTGGGCGCTTCGCCCGCGAGCGGGAGGAGCGGGGCGCCGCCCCCCCCGCGGCGTCAACGCCGGCCTGCCGGGCGCGGCCGAGACGGACCCGCTCCATCGCCTCACCGCCCTGCTCTCGCGCACATCGGGCCTTCCCCCGGTCCTCGCCTCCGCCGATCCGGCGTCCCTGACGCGCGCCTCGCGGCTCTCTCCCCGGCGCGCCCTCCTCGCAGTCTTTTTTCCTTCCATAACTGGGTCTCAATTCCCGACTAATCGGACGGCGCGCTACTCGTTCGCGACGTTCGCGTGAAAACTCTCGGGCGGTCCGAAGTAGCTCTTTTTGGCCCCGCCGAAATCCACGATCAGTTTTTCGAGCACGACGCCCGGATCCACCATCCACACCTTGAGCGTATGGGAGCCGGGCTCGGCGATCGTGTGCGTGCTGCGGCTGTACCGCGCCTCGACGGAAACGGTGCGTTCCCAGTCGCCGTTCCCGTTCTCCGCCGAATATTTCTCGGGCACGAGCTCGACGACCTGCGGCGCCCCGTCGTCGATGGATACGGCGTAGCGAAGGCCGCGTCCCGGCACGAAATTCAGGGTCGGGCCGAAAATCCCGTCGACCGTCACCTCGCCCGCGCCGTAGACGAACATCCGGTACTCGAGGCACGGGGAATCCTTTCCCGGCGTCGCGGCCGGCGCGTCCAGCGGCGCCACGGTCCGCATTCCGGACAACGTCCGTCCGTAGCCGGGGATGAGGATCCACTTGTCGGCTCCCGCCTCGGTCTTCTGCGTGTAGTGTTCCGCCTCGATCGAGACATAGCCTCCGTCCTCAACGAATCCCTTCACGCTGTCGCGCGCCGGCGTCTCCGGGTTGAACGCCCACACCTTCACGTTTACCGTAGCGCCCGCGCCGGAGACGGCGATCGAGCCGGTGGAAGATCCGCGCGGGGCCGAGCTCCAAGCGACGCTCACCGCCAGCCGCGTCTGATCGCTCACGGTGCCGCCCGGCGAAGAAATGTTAATCCACGGCCGGTCGCCCTTCGCCGTGAAGGCGAACGGGGTCTTCCCCCGGTTGAAAACGTCGATATAAAACGATTGCCGGTTGAACGCGTCGAACGGCGGCAGCGCCGCCCTGTCGGCCGGGCCCGGCCAGGACTCGCTCGATCCTTCCACCGCGACCCCCAGTCCCGCCGCCTCCGGAACGTCGAGCGTTTTGAGGCGGATCGCCTGCAGGTTGTTCCCTCCCGGCTGGTTCCAGCCCCGGTACCCGAGGACCGGCTGGTCCATGAAATGGTTCCACTTGCCGCCGGCGAACGTGCGGTTGAAATAGAGCATCAGGTTCCTGAAGTCGACGAAAAGCGATTCGACTTTCGCGCTCATTTCGTTCGCGCTCGCGCGGCCCTGCGCCGCGTACAACTCGTTTTTCCCGGCCGCGTTGTACAGCTCGTTCAGCAGCGAGGAAGCTTTCGCCGGAAAGAGGACGAGCTCGTAGAACGCGTCGCGCGCGGCGGCGGGCAGTTGCCGGGAAACGGCCTCCGCCTGTTTTTCGAGCGATGAGAACTCCTCCACCACGCGGTCGGATTCCCGGTAATGGACGGCGCTGTAGGTCGTCGGGCTCAACAGCTCCGGTTTCCGGCGCGCGTTGTACTTGTCAACGGCCGCGAGCAGGTCCGTGATTTTTCCGGCGTCTTTCGGCCCGAACTGCTGCTCGGCCCAGAGCCGCCGGTACTCGTCGAGGTTTCCGGCGGTCCACGCCCCGGTGTTCCAGGCGAGATCCATGAAGAAGCTCATGGGCAGCTCGTATCCCTTGAAGTGGCCCACGTTGACGATCCAGATCCGGTCGGCGCCGTATTCCTTCGCCTGCGACAGCTGGTCCCAAATCTTGGGAATCGTGTTCGTGTTGATCCACTGGTAGTTGCGCGGGCCGCCGTGATAATCGAAATGGTAGTAGACGCCGGCCCCGCCGCTCCGCTTCCGTTCCGCGGGCGCGGGCAGGCGGCGGATGTTCCCCCAGTTGTCGTCCGTCCACAGGATCGTCACGTCGTCGGGAACGCGGAATCCCGCGTTGTAATATTTCAGCACCTCCTTGTACGGACACCACAGCTGGGGCACTTTCGTCACGTCCGGGTTCATGTCCTCCTTGAGGATGTTGCGCTGGACGTCGATGATCTTGTTCAGGAGATCCATGCCCGCCTGCAGGCCGCCGCTCGTCATGGGCGTATCGTTCTCGCCCCTGAGCCCCATGGTGATGATGCTTTCGTAGTTTTTGTTTCTCAGGATCCCCTCGCGCCAGAACTCAGTGAGCTGGTCGGGGTACTTGGCGAAGTTCCAGTTGCCGAGGGTGCTGCGATATCGCCGGTCCCATTCTTTCTGGGCCCGCAGCATCGGCTCCTGGTGGGACGTTCCCATGACGATGCCGAATTCGTCCGCCAGTTTCGGGTTCTCCGGATCGTCCTCGTTGAACGCGTTGTTCCACATGGCCGGCCAGAGGTAATTCGCCTTCAGGCGCAGCAGAAGCTCGAAGATCCTCATGTAAAATTGATGCCCGTAATTGGCGACGCCGCCCGGAACCGGGGGATTCCTGCTCGGTTTGGCGAACCCGTATTTCATCTGCACCCAGTTGGTCAAATCAGGCGCCTCGTCATTGAGGAAAATCCCGCGATACGCGACCGAGGGCGTGCCGTCCGAGTGCCGGCCCTCGAGGATATAGACGTTTTTGTGCTTTTGAATCGGGACGTCCGCCCACCAGTACCACGGGGAAACGCCGATCCGCTCGGATATGCCGAACATGCCGTACATCGTGCCCCGCTTGTCGCTCCCGGCGATGACCAGGGCGCGGCCGACGCGCGGAAACGGATTGCTCACCACGACGACGAGGGACGTCTCCCTCCGGCCGGCGACGCCCGCCGCGTCGAGTTTCTTCCTCGCGATCAACCCGTCGATCAGTTTGCTCTGCCCGATCGTGCCGATGACGACGATGTCTTTCGCTCCCGGAAGCTTATCGACGGAGATCACCGGCTTGGCGCCGGTGACGCCGGCGATATCAGACTGGAAATAGTCGAGAACGGCCCGCACCCCCGGATAGTCGTTCGCGCTCACGCAAAGGGGCGCCGAGGTCCCGCCGGCGGAAAGCGGAAAGGCCCCCCGCGCATACGTGAAACTCACGTATTGTTCTCCCCCGAGGGAGAAGGCGGGAACCGCCGGGATGAAAAATACGATCGCGACGAGACCGGTCAACAGACGGCGCCGGCGTGAAACCGGGGGAAGGACGAGAAAGCGTTTTCGTTCTTCCGGCGGGTTTGTTTTCTTCAAAGTGTTTTCCAAGTGCATCGATTTTCTCCTTTTCCGGCCTGCAGTTGTTGCGAGGTGCCAGAATTCGGCCGGCTTATTCGTTCTTCGTTTCCCTTCTCCCCGATAAATTCGTACACAGCAAAACTATATATAATTGAAATGATATCGTGTTTCGCGCGGGCGGTTGAATAATTCCTCCCCCCCATTCATTGATCGCCGGCCGCCGATACCGTTTTCACCCGCCGCGAGACCGTTGCCGGGCCCCGTCGGTCCGACCGGGACGCACCGCGGACGGATGAAAATCGCATGCGCATTGAAACTTCGACCGGCCTTTATTCGCCCATCCCCTTGAGTTTTTCGGGCGTGGCTTCTCCCAGGAGCATCTTACAGATGTTCTTATACCCGATGCTCCGGTGTTTCTTGAAAAGGGCGCTGATGGCGGCGTAAGCTTCGGGCTGGGCGGACTTCAGTTGGTCGAGATCGTTTTGGGCGGACTGCAATTCTTCCAAAGACGCGACGGCTGGCATGGGCTCCTCCTTTATGTATCGTTGCCTATCTATTACAATAAAAAGTGTGCGCCGCTTGGTCAATGGCTCATAGAGAGCGCCCAAGATTGTTGCGGCTTGTTCATAAAACCGAATATATATTCATTGACAAACCAAGCCCTTCCGGTGGATAATGCCGTCATCTCGCTGGAGCGACGATGAATTATCTTCATTATAAATGTAAAGTAAAGCCGGAGCACTTCATCCAGATCGTTCTCTCCGCGAAGGCCACCGTCCGACTGCTCGACACCGTCAATTTTTACAAATACCAGACCGGCAAGCCGTACGAGACCGCCTCCGAGCACCTGGACATCTCCTCGGTGGAAATCAAGGTCCCCTTCAAGAGCACCTGGCACGTCGTCATCGAGCACGGCTTCTACGAGGGCACGATCAGGGCGAACGT
>CAZKOS010000235.1:0-4350 GCA_964554445.1 uncultured Spirochaetaceae bacterium
TTCTGCGCTACACTCAAGCGATCAATCGCGCGGGAAGAACTGGCATATGAGATTATTGCTCACCAACGACGACGGCATCAACGCGGACGGGCTCCGGATTCTGGCGGAGAGACTCTCGCTCGATCACGAGGTCTGGATCGTCGCGCCGGAGAGCGAGCGGAGCGCCTGCTCGATGTCCATTTCCATCAGGAAGGCCGTGCGCGCCAAGCGCCTTTCCGGGAGGGAATTCTCCGTCGACGGCACCCCGGTCGACTGCGTCCTGACGGGTCTCCTCACGCTCATCGGACGGGACGTCGACGCGGTCATCTCGGGGGTGAACCGCGGGCCGAACCTCGGCACCGACATCCTGTATTCCGGTACCGTCGCCGCCGCGCGCCAGGGCGCCCTCATGGGCAAACCCTCCTTCGCCGTCTCGCTCTTCGACGAGTCGCAGACGTTCGACTTCGCGGGCGCCGCCCTGTTTGTCGCCCGGGAGCTTTCCCGGCTGAAGGCCGCCTGGAGGGACGACCATTTTCTGAACATCAACGTGCCCGCGGGCGCCGCTCCGCCTTTCGCCTGCGCGGTGACCGCCCCCGGACGGCGGATTTACGGCGATCATTACGACACCTTCCAGGCGCCCGCCCCGGACGGCGCGCTGTATTGTTTTCTCCAGGGCGACGACCAAACCTGCCGCGACGAGGAGGAGAGCGATTTTCGGGCGGTGCGGGACGGGCTCGTGTCCCTGTCGCCCGTCGCCGTGCACCCGGAGAGCCATGGATCGGCCGAGGCATACCGGTCGCTCTTCGCGAAGGGGGAACGAACGCGCTCATGAAGCACAGCCTTGAGGCGGGAATCCAGTTTTACTCACAGAAGCGCTACGAACAGGCGCGCGCGGAGCTCCTGGCGCTCGACGAGAAGCCCGAGGAGAATCCCGCCGTCGCCTATTACCTCGGTCTCACCTACACGCAGCTCGAGGAATACGAAAAGGCGATACCGCTGCTCGAATACGTCATCCTCACCCACCGGAACCTCTTTTTCGTGTTCCAATGCCGCATGGTGCTGGGGTACATCTATTCCGTGACGCGGCGTTTCCAGCTGGCGGAGATCGAATTCCGCAACCTCCTCAAGCTCGGGGTGGAATCGCCGCAGGTGTTCACGTCCCTGGGATACGCCCTGTACGCCCAGGGGAAAACCGAAGAGGGCGTCGAGGAGCTCAAAAAGGCGCTCAAGTACAAGCCCGATTACGCCAGCGCGCTCAACAACCTCGGTTTCATCTACGCGGAGGAGGGCGCGGCCAAGGAAAAGGAACGGGCGGTCGCGTTGTGCAAGCAGGCCGTGAAGCGCCAACCGGGCAATCCGGTCTACCTGGATTCGCTCGGCTGGGCGCTGTTCAAGGCCGGCAACCTCGTCGACGCGAAGGCCTACCTGCGCAAGGCGTTCGAAGCCTCCAAGGGCAACAAGGAGATCGCCGCCCACCTCAAAGCGGTTATGTCCGAGGAAAAAAAACAGGGGTGAGCCCCCCGCTTCCAAATCCGAAAAAAAACCTTAACTTTTCTTTATAATGGTCGAAATTAAAACTGGAGTGAATTTATGAGTATCAATGGAGTTATCAACCAGGCCGTATCGACCTACCGCCCCCCGGAGAGCCAGTTCGAGGGCAACGTCCGGCCGCGCGGGGCCCAGCCCTTCGCCGGCGGCGCCGATCCGACCGAGCCGTACATCGACATCAAAGCCATGAAAGCCATCCTCTACCTCGGGATCAAAGGGGAAGTCTACCTCCCCATTGACGAGGGGCATTCCTTCAGCGCCTACGCCTGACCCGGCGCCTGACCCGGGCCGGGTGACTGCCGGTTGCGGCTTTCAGGCGTCCACTGTATAATACTTCCGTGAGCACTTATCCGCATCGACGGCGCCGCTTGCCGCGCATAGCTTTTCTGTTGCTCGTCACGCTGATTCCCTTTTTCGTTTTTTCCGATCCCATCGACATGGACCGGGTGAACGCCCAGGACGAGTTCCACTGGGGCGTCAACGCCTTTCACCTCGGGTACACGGCCAAGGCTCTCCAGTCGTTCGAGGAGGGGCTCAGGCTCGATCCCGACGACGTTTTGATCAAGACCTGGCTGGCGCGCGCCTATTTCCGGTTGGGCCTCGAAGATACCGCCCTCTCCATCTGGAAGGACATCGTCAAGTCGGGGAAGGGCACGCCGCTCCTCGATTCCATCATTCACGTGGTGGAGGCGCGCAACGGTCTGGGGAGGGAGCTCGCCGGTCCCGACATGCACGTCGTCAATTTCGTTCTGGACGCGAACGCGCCGTCCGGCCGCCTGTTCCAGCGCCCCAGCGCGGTCTACTCCCAGCCGGACGGGAATTATTTCATCATCGCCTACGGCTCGAACGAAGTGTTGTCGCTCAACGCCAATTCGGTCATCCTCTCCCGCTCCTTCGGGGGGCTCCAATCCCTGAACCATCCCTTCGACATGATCGCCTCCGGCGGAGATTATTTCCTGAGCGAGTTCGACGGAAACGTCGTCTCCAAATTCGACCGCAATTTCGTGCGCCTCGCGTCATTCGGGGGGAAGGGGATCGGCGAGGGCAAACTCCTGGGCCCGCAGTACCTGGCCCTCGACGAGAAGGGCTTCCTGTACGTCACCGACTGGGGAAACAGGCGCGTTTCCAAATACGATCTCGCGGGCAACTACATCCTCTCCTTCGGAAAGAATTCCGCGGCCTATCCCTGGGAGCGGTTCGAGCCCACCGGCATCGCCGTCGCCGACGGGCGCGTGTACGTCGCGGACCAGTACAAAAATATGATCATGGTGTTCGATACGAGCGGAAATTACATCGAGGCGCTGGGCGAAGGAACGCTGAAGAGCCCGGAGGGCCTGCTCTTCTACGACCCGGACACCCTCCTGGCGGCGGACGGAACGCGCGTCATGAGCGTCTCCCTGAAGAACCGGACCTGGCGGGTGTGGAGCGATCTGTCCGCGCAGGCCAGGCGGCTGTGCAGCCTGACCCTGACGCCCAACCGCGACGTCCTGGCCGCCGATTTCGACGCCAACAAGGTGTTTTTCATTTCGGACGCGAGCTCGCTGTATACGGGCTTTTTCGTGCAGGCGGACCGGATCGACGCGAGCCGGTTCCCGGAGGTCACCATCGACCTTTCCGTCGAGGACGTGCTGGGCAGACCGATCGTCGGCCTCTCCCCGCAGAACCTGTTCGTCACCGAAAACAATCGCCCGGTGAAGCAGACGGAGATGCTGCGGAGGAACACCGCGCCCGATCCCCTGTCCGTCGTGCTCCTGGTGGAGGACTCGCCCGCGCTCGACGGGTTCAACAAGGAGCTCGATCTGTGCATTGAGAACGTCATGGGGGTGCTGCCCAAGAACGCCGGCGTGAAGATCATGTTCGCCCGCCGCGACGCCGTGCTCGAGGCCGACGCCGGAACCTACGATCCCGCGAAGATCGAGGCGCTCGTCGCGCGGAAGGGCGACCCCGCCTGGAAGCTCGATACGGGCGTCAAAGCGGCGGTGGGCGAGCTCTCGGCCGACCGCGGCCGCCGGGCGGTGATCTTCATCACGAGCGGCGCCGTTCGCGACTCGTCCTTCGGCTATTATTCGCTCCAGGAGACGGCCCGCAGCCTGCGGAACAACCGCGTGCGCTTCTATCCCGTGTACGTGGGCACGCTCAAAAAGAATCCCGAGCTCGAATACATTCTGGGAGAGGCCGGCGGCAAGAGCTATCTCTACTTCGACCCCGACGGCCTCAAACAGCTGCTCTCCGACGTCACGAGCGCTGAAAACTCAACCTACATCGTCCGCTACACCTCGACCTCAAACGCCGATTTCGGCCGCCGCTACATCCCCCTGGAAGTGCAGGTGCTCTTCTACAAGAAATCGGGCCGCGCCGAAAGCGGCTACTTCGCCCCGCTGGATTTGAAATAGTCTCTTCGGCTTTTCTCTTTGCGGGTTTCCTCCCCGGGAGGATCTATAAGGAAACCAGGAAACCAGGAAGGATAGGAGCGGAGAAATGCATATTTTCACACCAGGTCTCCACCTCTCCATAACGTATCTTTATTCCATAATCTAAACACAGCTCTGCACTCAAGTTTTTTTACGCCTTTTCCCTCTTCATTTTTTTGCCGGTTTCCTGGATTCCTTATAAATCTTTTACGAAATAACTCCAATGAGCCCCGGTGAGGCGACAATTGTTGCAGAAATCGAACTCTTTGCCTATAATAAAGGACAAGAGGCGATGAATACCGAATGATCATTAAAGTGCTCATCTGTCACCCCGATGCCATTTTTATCGATTTCCTTTCCCGCTACCTCACCTTGAGCGGGTTCGAGGTGAAAACCACCCTCGACGTCGTCG